>CAYPHO010000058.1:8998-13844 GCA_964410245.1 uncultured Treponemataceae bacterium
GAGCCCGCCCGAAGGAGCGTGCGAATGGACATGATAGAGCTTCTGGAGGAATATCCTGTCTCCGATCTCGTCCGCTACGCGTCCGGCGCTCCCCAGGACGCGGTGGCCTTTTCCGGCACCCTGCGAAAGCATCCTTACGAGGATGACAAGTTCATCCTCATCTCCGAGGAGGCGGGCTCGGAGGCCTCGATCCTCGAGTTCCGATCCGCGGACGTCGTGGGCGTCGAGGAGCGGCCCTCTATAGTTGATGAATCCGGGGCTTCCAGGAGCGTGACGCGGCTCTGGGTCAGGAGGGGCAGCATAGGCCTTAGGTACGAGCCCTTCGAGGTCGACGAGCCCCTGCGATTCCGCGGCCTCGATCGCGCCCTGCACCTTCGCGCCGCCCGCGCGTCCCGGGGCTGCGACTGAGGGCCTCCATGCCCGAGGACGTCGTGGACGAGCCGCCCGCGGCGTATTGGGCCGCCGCGCCGGATGGCCGGATCTCATGCTCCCTATGCTTCCACGGCTGCGCCATCGCGCCCGGGAAAGCCGGTATCTGCGGCGTCAGGCGAAATGCGGCCGGCGCCATGCGGCTTCCGTACTACGCCCTCGCCTCCTCTATCGCTGTCGACCCCATCGAGAAGAAGCCCCTCTACCACTTCCTGCCCGGCTCGGGAGCGCTTTCGATCGGGTTCTTCGGCTGCAACATGCGCTGCCCCTTCTGCCAGAACTGGGAGATCTCGCAGGAGGGGCCCTACGCCGGGGCCAAGAGGATCGAGCCGCGACTCCTCGTCGACGCGGCCCTCCGCGCGGGGACGCCGTCGATCGCCTATACCTATTCCGAGCCCACGGCGCATTTCGAGTATCTCCTCGACGCCATGCGCCTGGCGCGCGAATCCGGGCTGCGGAACGTCCTGGTCACCAACGGCAGCCTCCAGGAAGGCCCGGCCTCCGAGCTCCTCGGCCTTACCGACGCCGCGAACATCGACCTGAAGTGCTGGTCGGCCGAGCGCTACGAGCGCGACCTGGGAGGCAGCCTGGAGACGGTCCTCCGCTTCATCGGCCTCGCCGCCCGATCCTGCCACGTCGAGGTCACGACCCTCGTCGTGCCGGGCTTGAGCGATTCGGCGGAGGATATCGATTCCATCGCCGGCTTCCTCGCTTCCCTGCCCTCCGCCGCGCCGTATCACCTCTCCGCCTATCATCCGGCCTGGCGCTTCGACGAGCCGCCGACCTCGCGCGCCCTCTTGGCCGAGCTGGCCGGCCGCGCGAGCCGCCTGCTTCCCTATGTCTATGTCGGGAACGCGGCCGCCGGATACTCCGACACGCGCTGCCCGGCCTGCGGCGCCGCCGCGATTAAGAGGAGCGGCTACTCGATCGACGCTTCCGCTCTGGACGCCTCGCGGGGGCTAGCTTCCTGCGCGGGATGCGGCGCGAGCCTGCCTATTATCGTATAAATCGCGCGAGGGGGGTATGTACGCGGGCCGAAAGGCGCGTTCTAGAAGTTTTCAAATCCGTTCCCCTTGACATTTTACGAGGCCTTTGGCATTGTGTGCCCACCGATTGCACGGTGGGTGTAGCTCAGTGGGTAGAGTGCCAGTCTGTGGAACTGGTTGTCGCGGGTTCAAAACCCGTCACCCACCCTACGGCCGTACCCGCCGACGGGTTCGGTCGTTGGCCTCCGGGCCTTCGTACGCGTTCGTAGCTCAGCTGGATAGAGCGACGGACTTCGAATCCGTAGGTCGCAGGTTCGATTCCTGTCGAACGCACGTGCATGAAGTGACATGGGCCGCTAGCTCAGCTGGCAGAGCAGCAGACTCTTAATCTGCGGGTCGCAGGTTCGATGCCTGCGCGGCTCATACGCGATGGGACGGCGAAAGCCGCCCCATCGCGGTAATGTAATAAGGGACCGGCACTTGGCGGTCGAAGAGAGCCCTTGACACAGGGGTAGGCGCCGTTTACCATGCGGCGCGTCGGCGATGCCCGGCAAGGGCCGCGCTACGCGAGAGTGGTGGAATGGCAGACACGCCAGACTTAGGATCTGGTGCCCCAAAGGCGTGAGGGTTCAAGTCCCTTCTCTCGCATCCCCGGATGCGGCAGGGACGCATAGCGCGCGGGAATAGCTCAGTGGTAGAGCGCCACCTTGCCAAGGTGGATGTCGCGGGTCCGACTCCCGTTTCCCGCTCTTCAAGGACGAGGCGATCCGGGCGGCCGGATCGCCTTTTTTTTCCGGCCGCGCCCGCCGCGGCCGACGGCCGTCGATTGCGCGGCCCATCTTAGCCTTTTGAGAGGCAATCCGTGATTTCCAGCAAGAACATCGAACGTCTCGAGCATTCGCAGGCCAAGCTCAGCGTGACCGTGCCCGGCGAGGAGGCCAAGAAGGAGTACGACGCGATGATGCGCGAGTATTCCCGCAGCGTGCGCATCGACGGCTTCCGCCCCGGCCACGTCCCCGCGGCAGTGCTCGAGCGCAAATTCGGCGACGGGCTCCGCATGGACGCCATGGGCCGGGTCGTCGACAAGGCCGTGCAGGAGGCGCTGAAGGACGCCGATCGGATGGAGCAGCCGCTCGCCTACGCCAGCCCGAGCCTCGACGGCGATCCCGAGTTCGAGCTCGGGAAGGATTTCAGCTTCTCCGTCACCTACGACGTCTTCCCGATGATCGAGGTCGGAGACTGGAAGGGCATCGAGGTCGAGCTTCCCCAGGTCGAGGTGACAGAGGCCGACGTGGAGCGCGAGCTCGAGGACATCCGGGAGCGCAACGCCGTGGTCGTCGAGCGCGAGGCGGGCGTCCCCGCCGCCAAGGGCGACGTTGTCACCGTCTCGTACCGCGAGATCGGCGAGGACGGCCAGGGCGTCGCCGGGACCGAGCGCGAGGATTTCACCTTCGAGCTGGGCTCGGGCTACAACATCTACAAATTCGACGACGAGGTCCTCGGGATGAAGCGGGACGAGGAGAAGGTCGTCGACAAGAGCTATCCCGCCGACTTCGAGTACAAGGAGCTGGCCGGCCTCTCGAAGAGGATCGCGATCAAGGTCGCGAAGGTGAAGGAGAAGAAGCTCCCGGCCCTCGACGACGAGCTGGCGCAGGACGTCTCCGAGAAGTACAAGACCCTCGCCGACCTCAAGGCCGACGTACGCTCGCACCTGGAGAAGAAGCTCGCGGACATGATCAAGAGGACCCAGGAGAAGGCCGTCGTCGAGGGCCTGCTCTCCCGCTCCACGGTCGACCTTCCCCAGTCCATGGTGGCGGCCGAGATGGCGATGCGGATGGAGAGCCTCAAGCGGCAGATGGGCATCGACGACGACGAGAAGCTGGACCGCTTCCTCTCCTATTCGGGCAAGACCCGGGCGGAACTGGCGGTCGAGTGGAAGCCCCAGGCCGAGAAATCCATCACCACCAGGCTCGCCCTGGAGAAGCTGGCCGAGGAGGGCGGCTACGAGTGCTCCGACGCCGACGTCGAGGCCGAGTTCGCCCGCCAGGCCTCGGAGACCTCCTATTCCGTCGAGGAAATCAAGGCCGAGTACGAGAAGCGCGGCTCCATGGACTACCTCCGCGACCGGATCAAGGAGGATAAGCTCATGGCCGCCATACTCGACGAGGCTAAAGTCAAGAAGGGAAAGAAAATTTCGTTCGTGGACATGCTCAAGGAATCTGAGTAAGTTACGAAAATGAGGTATATGGCGATGGAAGAGAAGATGGTCTGGACCCTTCCCCAGGTGATCGAGCAATCGGGGAACACGGAGCGCTTTTACGACATTTACTCCCGGCTGCTAAAGGACAGGATCATCTTCATCGACGGCGAGATCAACGACGTCAACGCCGATATCGTGGCCGCCCAGCTGCTCTTCCTGGAGTCCCAGGATCCGGAGAAGGACATCTCGATCTACGTCAACTCGCCGGGAGGCTCCGTAACGGCCGGGCTCGCGATCTACGATACGATCCAGTGCATCAGGCCCGACGTCCAGACCTACTGCCTCGGCCAGGCGGCCTCGATGGCCGCCCTGATACTCGCTTGCGGGGCCAAGGGCAAGCGCTACGCCCTGCCCTCCTCGCGCGTCATCATCCATCAGCCCTGGGGCGGCGTGCAGGGCCAGGCCTCGGACGTCAGCATCCAGACGAAGGAAATACTCCGCCTCAAGAAGCTCACGATAGACTACTTCGCCGAGGCGGCCGGCAAGGATCCGGCCGCGGTCGCCTCCGATATGGAGCGCGACTTCTTCATGTCGGCCGGCGAGGCGCTGGAGTACGGGCTCGTGGACCGCATCCTCGAGCGGAGGAAGCATGGCGAAGCAAAAGCAAGGTAGTCCCGGCGAGGAGCGCACCTGCTCCTTCTGCGGCAAGAGCGCCGAGTTCGCCAGGCGGATCATCGCCGGCCCCGGGGTCTTCATCTGCGACGAGTGCGTCCGGGTCTGCGAGCAGATCCTCTCCGAGGACGACAGCGAGATAGCGGCCGGATTCACCGGCGAGGTCCCCAAGCCGAGGGAGATCAAGGAATACCTCGACCAGTACGTGATCGGGCAGGACTACGTCAAGAAGGCCCTCTCCGTAGCGGTCTATAACCACTACAAGCGCATAACGCGCTCGAGCGACGTGAAGGGCGACGTCGAGATCGAGAAGTCCAACGTCCTGCTCATCGGCCCGACGGGCACGGGGAAGACCCTGCTCGCCCGGACGCTGGCGAAGAAGCTCAAGGTACCCTTCGCGATCGCCGACGCCACCACCCTGACCGAGGCGGGCTACGTGGGCGAGGACGTCGAGAACATCCTCCTGAAGCTCATCCAGAACGCGGGCGGGAACATAGGGGCGGCCGAGCGCGGCATCGTCTACATCGACGAGATCGACAAGATCGCCCGCAAGACCGAG
>CAYPHO010000059.1:0-13641 GCA_964410245.1 uncultured Treponemataceae bacterium
TGCGCCTTCTCCTCGGGCCTCTACTCGAAGCCGAGGGACTGGCGCGAGCTCGTCGAGCGCTTCGGGCTGTCCGGCAAGGCGGGCGCGCCCGCGCTCTCGCTCTCGGGCGGCGAGCGCCAGAAGCTCTCGATCGTCCTCGCGCTGATCCCCGGCCCCGAGCTCGTATTCCTGGACGAGCTGACCACCGGCCTCGATCCCAGGGCGCGCAGGCAGATGTGGGCCCTGATCGAGGGACTTAAGGCCGAGGGAGTCACGATCTTCATGACCTCGCATTATATGGAAGAGGTCGAGCGCCTCTGCGACCGCATCGCGATCATGAAAGCCGGCCGCGTCATCGCGGAGGGGTCGCCGTCCGAGCTGGTCGCGCGCAACCGGACCAAGAATCTCGAGGAAGCCTTCCTCCTTTATTTGGACGACGGCGAATCACTGAAGGAGGAAGCGGTATGAGGGGATTCTCGACCACGCTGAAGACCGATCTCAAGCTCGCCCTGCGCAACCCGGACATGATCCTCTTCGGGATCATCTTCCCGATCGCGATCATGCTGCTAATAGGCCTGGTATCGAAGCCCGAGTCCGCCGCCCTGAGCTTCGGCGGCGTCGCGGCCTTCGGGATCTGCGCGGCGGGGCTCATGGGACTGCCGCTCACGATCGCCGACTACCGCCACCGCAAGGTACTGAAGCGCATCCGCGCGACGCCGGCGAGCCCCGCGGCCCTCCTCTTCTCCCAGGCCCTCGTGCAATGCTGCTACGTCCTCGTTTCCTTCGGCGCCGTGCTCCTGATCGCGACGCTCGTCTTCGGCGTCCGCATCGCCGATCCCGGCCTCTTCGCGGCCTACTTCGCCCTGACCACGGCCTCGGCCTTCGGCATCGGCTTCCTGGTCGCCGGCCTGTCGCCTAACATGAAGGTCGCCAACGCCGTCGCCTCCCTCCTCTACTTCCCGATGATCATGCTCTCGGGAGCCTCGATCCCCTTCGAGATCTTCCCTTCTCCCCTCCAGGCCGCGACGCAAGTCCTGCCGATGACCCAGGGCATCGCGCTATTGAAGGCCGCCGTCGTCGGGCAATCGAGCGCGCCGGTCCTGGTCCCGATCGCCGTCCTTTCCGTCATCGCGGTAGCGTCGTATAGTGTGGCCATCCGCTTCTTTAAATGGCAGTGAGATGTACAAGATCGGACTATTCTCGAAAATCGGCAAAGTAACGGTGAAGGCCCTCCGCTTCTACGAGGAGGAGGGCCTTCTCGTGCCCGGCCGCATCGACGGGGCGACGGGCTACCGCTATTACGACACGAGCCAGATCCCGCGCCTGCACAAGATCGTAGCCTTGAGGCAATGCGGCTTCTCCATCCCCGAGATCAAGTCGATCCTGGGCGGCAAGAATATCGCCTCGCTCTTCGCCGACAGGCGGTCGCGGCTGGAAGCCGAGCTCCGCGAGGCCTCGCTCCAGCTCTCGTCGATCGAGTCCTACATCGAGTCGATCAAGGAGGACGGAAGCATGAGGTACGAGGTCGTCATCAAGGATCTGCCGAGAGTCCTCGTCTATTCGGTCCGGACGAGGGTCGAGAGCTACGACAGCTACTTCGAGGTCGTCCCGAGGATCGGGGAGGAGTGCACGGCGGCCAATCCCGACCTCCGCTGCCTCGAGGATCCTCCCTATTGCTTCATCATCTACCGCGACGGCGAGTATCGCGAGCGGGACATCGATATCGAGTTCTGCGAGGCCGTGAACAAGCGGGGCGTCGACACGGACAGGATCAAGTTCAAGACGATCGAGCGAGTCCCCGCGGCGGCCTGCGTCATGCACAAGGGGCCCTACTCGGAACTGCGCGCGGCCTACGCGGCGGTTTATAAGTGGATCGACGAGAACGGCTACGCGGCGACGGACGATCCGCGCGAGTCCTACATCGACGGCATCTGGAACCGCGACGACCCGGCGGAATGGGTTACCGAGGTACAGGTTCCCGTAGAGCATATATCCTGACGCGTAGAAACGCGCCGCCTCCGCGTTGACCTTCCGGACCGCCGCGTCATATACCGGAAGGATGCCGCGCGACCTGACCGAAGGGAGTGTTTCGGGCAACCTCCTCGCGATGTCCGTCCCCAGCATGCTGGGCATGCTGGGCCAGACGCTCTACGACGTCGTAGACCTAATATGGATCGGCCGCGTCTCGGCGAAAGCGGTAGCTGGCGCGACGCTCTTCTCCTCGATCTTCTGGCTCGTCGAGGTATTGAACGAGGTCATCGGCACCTCCTCGGTGGCCCTTATCACGCAGGGCGTCGGGGCGGGCGATCGGGAACGGACGAACCGCGTCGTCGAGCAGACCATCGCCTTCAAGGCCATCATGGCCTCGATCGCCGCCGTCCTCCTGTACATCGGCCTGGAGCCCGCGCTCGGCCTTTTCTCCGACGATCCCGAAGTCATCGCCTATGGCCTCGCGTACGGCCGAATCCGGACCTTCTTCATCCCGATCTTCTTCATGACCTTCAGCTGCTTTACCGCCCTGCGCTGCTCCGGGCACCCGACGAGCCAGATGTGGATCATGCTGGCCTCGTCCGTCGCCAACGCGATCCTGACGCCGATCCTCATGTTCGACTCCGTGCCCCTGGTCGGATGGCGGGGAGCCGGGATGGGCGTCTACGGCGCGGCCCTCGCCACGGTCATATGCATCTGCGCGTCCTTCGCCGTCGGGTTCGCCCTCATCGCGAGCGGGAGGCGCGGCATCCGCGTGACGCTGCGCGGCCTCTTCAGGCTGGATCCCGCGATCGACCGGAAGCTCCTGACAATCGGGCTCCCCTCCGGCGGCGAGATGCTCGCGCGCCAGCTCGCCGGCCTCGTCACGACCAAGTTCGTCTCGATCTACGGGACCGCGGCGATAGCGGCGATGGGCATCGGCAACAGGCTCGGGGGCCTCGTGTTCATGCCCCTCTTCGGCTTCATGTCGGGGGGCGGCACCATCGTCGGCCAGAACCTCGGGGCCGAGAACGTCGAGCGCGCCGAGAAGACCGCCCGCGCCGCCTCGCTTCTCGGCGGAGGCTCGGTAGCCTTCTTCATGGGCCTGGGCATGATCTTCCCCGAGGCCCTCCTGCGGATCTTCGTCGACTCGCCCGAGACCATCGCGGTCGGCATACCCATGGTCCGCATCATGGGCTCGTCCTTCATCATCGTAAGCTTCGCCCTCGCCTTCTTCGGCTCGGGCTACAATATCCCATTGCTCGTCTCCTCGCTCTCCGCGCGCTGGGGCGCGCAGATGCCCTTCCTCCTCATCGCGACCTACGTCCTGCCCTTGATCGGGCTCGAGATGGGCATCCTCGGCGTATGGTTCAGCTTCCTCGTATCGGACATCGTCGAGGCCTCGATCATCCTGGGCTTCTATCGCAAGGGAGAGTGGAAGAAGAGGCGGGTATAGGCGCGAAAGACGCGCCATGCGGGGCCGGGGGCCTCCCCGCGAGATGATAGCACGGGAACCGCCCTCAACCCTCCCGGGCCCTCGCCGCGGCGATAGCCTCCTCGAGCATCGACCGAAGCCGGGGCTCCGCGACGGTCCTGCGGGCGCTGTCGAAAAACTCGTCCATGCCGCCGTGGCCCTCGGCGTCCTGCAAGGCCGCCTGCAGGCCCATCTCGAGCCTGTCCAGCTGGCGCACGAAACGGGCCTCGGGCGTGGCGCCGTCCTCGAACTCCTCCCAGAGCTCGACGAACCAATCCCTGTCCGGATGGCCCTCGAGGGCGCGGTCGATCGCCGCGCGCTCCAATTCGCGCTTCTCCTGGCGGCTGACGCCGTCGACGGGCGTGATGTCGCCCGCGTAGGACTCGCCCAGCTCGTGGGCGAGCGCCAGGAGCGCGGCGCGGGAGGCGTCCACGCGCCCGATCGCGCCCGCGTCGCCCGAGCGGCCGGCGACCAGCAGGACGAGGAGCGCGGTCCCGAAGGAATGCTCGGCCACGGACTCGCACAGGGGCTCGGGGAGGCCGCGCTTCAGCCAGCCCTGGCGGTAGAGCCGCTTCAGCCGCATGAGCCGGAAGTACGACGCGAGGGCTGGATCCGATCCCGGGCCGAGCGCGAGGAGCTCGTCGGGGCCCGCGGCCTTTGTCTTCATGCTCGCCAAGGCTACAGCCCGTTGTCGAAGTTGCCGGACTCGATGTCCTTGAAGTAGCGCGCGGTGCCCACCTTCAGTTCCATGGTCGCGTCCTCGTCGCAGATGATTATCCCCTTGGGATGATTCTGCAGGCAGCTCAGGGTCCACATGTGGCTCACGCCCTCCTCGATCGAGTGCCTGAGCGCGCGGGCCTTGTTCAGGCCGGAGACGAGGATGACGACCTCGCGGGAATCCATGACCGTGCCGACTCCGACGGTCAGCGCGGTAGCGGGGACTTTGGCGGGATCGCCGCCGAAGAAGCGCGAATTCATGACGCGCGTATCCTCGGTGAGGGTCTTGACCCTCGTGCGCGAGGCCAGGGAGGACCCGGGCTCGTTGAAGGCGATATGGCCGTCGGCGCCCACTCCGCCCAGGAAGAGCTCGACGCCTCCCGCCGCCTTCATGCGCTCCTCGTAGGCCGCGCACTCGGCCGCTAGGTCAGGAGCGTTTCCGTTCAGGATGTTCACGTTCTCTTTCTTGATGTCTATCTTCGAGAAGAAGTTGTTCCACATGAAGCTGTGGTAGCTCTCGGGATGGCTCTCGGGAAGGCCGACGTACTCGTCCATGTTGAAGGTGATCACGTTCTTGAAGGAGACCTTACCCGCCTTGTTGAGCGCGACGAGCTCCTTATACGCGCCAAGAGGCGAGGAGCCCGTGGGAAGGCCGAGCACAAAGGGCTTCGCCGAGGACTCCTGGCGCTCGGCGATCCTTCGGGCTATGTAGTTGGCTGCCCACTTCGAGACGGCGTCGTAGTCCGGACGAATGATAAGCCGCATAGCGTTCCCCCTTTTTTACTCGCTCGCGGATTCGGCTTCCTCGGCGGGCTCGGCCCCGAATGGCTCCTCCTCCGGCAACGGGACCAGGGCCGCCCTGACGTCGGCGACGGTCGCGAAGACCGGATCGTCCTCCGGCAGGGACTCCTTCATGCGCTTCTCGGCGTCGTCGAGGGCGGCCGTCGCGGCGACGCGGTCCTGATCGCCCATCTCGCCTTGGAGGATGAGCATGGAGAGGAGGAGCTCGAGATTGCCGACCGCCAGGCTCTCGCCGCCCGCCGCCACGCGCTTCTCGACGAAGCTCCTGACGTCGGCGAGCTCGCCGGCCTGGAACCAGATGACGACGACGTCGCGAGCGACGTTGAAGTCCGTGCCGTACTCGTCCAGGAGCTTGCCCGCCGCCGCTTCCGTCGCGGCCATGTCCCCGACGTTCGCCGCCACGTAGTGCCGCAAGAGGCCGGCCATCGAGGTCCCGGCGAAGGAAGCGTCCGAGGCCGCGAGATAGGCCTGCGATCGCGCCTCGTCTCCCAAGTCGTGGGCGGTGATGGCCGCCAGCGCGACGATGCCCGCCTTGTCGGCGCTGTCGCCGTAGGCCTCGATCGACCGGTCGAGCTCGTCCAGCATCTGGGGGATCATCTCCCTCTTCTGCAGCGAGATCGCGAGGCCGTAGTGGATCTGGGGATCGTCGGGATCTGCCTCGATCATCTTGCGATAGACCGGATCGATCTCGGCGTACATCTCCAATCCCGAGTAGAGCTCGGCCAGCTTGCGGAGGCTCTCGGGGACGAAGAATCCGCCGTCGAAGGCGGCCTGGTACCTCATGGCGCTCATCTGAGCTATCTCGTAGGGCGAGCTGGCCCACAGGTCCTGGTATCCCAGGAGGACCTCGTAGTAGTAATCGCCGAGGACGGCCGAAAGGACGGGCGGGATCGGGACGCCGTTCATCGCCTGGGTCTCGGCGAGCTCGGGGGGATTGAACTGGAAGAGCTCGTACTCGTCCCCGGAGGCCCGCAGCTCCTCGATATCCTGCCCCGGCTCGAGATCGACGAGCGCGAAGGAGCGCAGCGCGTCGTTCTGGACGGCGCCGGCCATGAGGAGCTTGGTCTTCACAGCGAGGACGTAAGGATCGGCCGCCGCCGCGTCGAACTCGTCGAGCGAGGCCACCGCGGACTTCCACTTCCCCTCGGAGGCCAGGGCGACGGACTTCTTAAGGACGGCGCGGCAAGCCTCGGGAGCCGAGTCGAAGAGCGCGAGGTCGACGAGAACCGGCGCGGCCGAGGGGACGGGCGCCGCATCGGCGGAAATGGCCTCGGGGGAAACGGCCTCGGGGGAAACGGCCTCGGCAGGGATCGGCTCGACGGCGGCCTCGGCCTGGCCCGGCTCGGCCTTCGGGGGCGCCGATGCGCAGGAGAGCATCGCGGCCGCGACGGCCGCGGAGAGGAAGAGAAGCCTGAAGACCTTCATGGATACTCCTTGCATGACGCGAAAGGGGGCGTTTGTCTTAGAATATGGAGAAGCGAGCCGCGCATCGGCGCGGGGGTTTACGGTATCCCTTAGCGAATTGGCAGTCAAGCCGCGCCGCGCGGGGTAGTTGAACAAGCATCGGCCGAGGATGCACACTCGCGGCCGGTATCATGGAACCGGAGAATGCGTCGGGCGCGACGCGGGCCGAGGCCTCGCGCCCCTTCGACAAGCTCGGCGAGCTATACGGCAGGATCGCCGCCGCCCAGGCGTTGATCGCTGAATCGCGGAAGGAGGGCGGCGATCCTCTCGCCTGTCCCGAGGGCTGCGGTACCTGCTGCGAGCTCTTCATCCCGGACGTCCTGCCCGTCGAGGCCGGCTTCCTGGCGGACTGGCTCTTAAGGGAGCGTCCCGAGCTGGCCGCCCGCGCGCTGGAGTGGGACGAGGATCGAGGCTCCCCGCCCTGCCCCTTCCACGAGCCGGGCCGGACGGGCGGGCGCTGCGGCGTCTATCCGGCCAGGCCGCTGATATGCCGGCTCTTCGGTTTCTCGGCCGTACGCGATAGGTCGGGGCGAGAGGCCTACTCGCTGTGCAGGGAGATGCCGGCGCGAGGCGGCCGCCGCTCCTGGTCGGGCGGGGAGATCGAGCGAGAGTTCGGCGCGCCATTGCCGGTCATGGCCGACTTCGCCGCCGAGGCCGTCGCATTGGCTCCCTCCGAGTCCGGCGATCGAAGCCTCCTCACGAAGGCGCTGCCGTCCGCGATTCGGAGGCTTTCCCTGCGCCTCTACCTCGCGAAGCTCGAGTCGAACGACGATCCCGACGGCGGCGAGCCCATCCGGCCCGCGCCCCGGGCTGCATAAGACAGTCTTGGCGGCATAGGGCCGCCCGGGCGGGCGCCATGCATCGGAGGAACGACATGACGGGCGGAAACGAAACGGCGAGCTCGAGCGGAGCGGGCGCCGGCCTGGGAGGCCGGCTGCCGACGCTCGTCGCCTCGTGGAGAGGCGGGGGCTCTCGGGGCCTCGGCGACCGCGAAATCGAGTCCGTCGGCGCGGCCCTGCTCCGGCTCCAACGCGGGCTGACCGGGAAGCGGGAGCTCGCGGGCGCGCCGTACATGGAAGAGCCCGGGCTTCTCGGCGCTTACCTCCTGTATTACTGGCCCGTCTCCTATCTGCAGGCTTCCCTCGCGATAGCCGAGCTCGGACTCCGCCCCGGCCGCGTCCTCGACCTGGGATCGGGGCCGGGGCCGGTCGCCGCGGCCGCCCTCGACGCGGGCGGGACGAGCGTCGACCTCGCGGATTCCAGCGCCCGGGCCCTCGAGCTCGCCGGCCGCGTCCTCGCTCGCGACTCCGGCCGGATAACGGCCTCGCGCGTCAACCTGGAATCGCCCGAAGCCCCGGGCGCGGCCGGCCCCTACGACCTCGTCGTCCTCGGACACTGCCTGAACGAGCTTTGGCGCGGGGAAGCGGACCGTATAGCGAGGAGGGCCGCCCTACTATCGCGGGCCGCCGAGCTCCTCGCGCCCGGAGGGGCCATACTGGCGATAGAGCCCGCCCTGCTCGAGACGAGCCGGGAGCTCCTCGCCGTACGCGATCGTCTCGCCGAGGAAGGCCATCCCATCCTAGGACCATGCCCCCCTCGGGCTGGCGGGGCCTACCCCTGCCCGGCCCTCGCCTCGGGTCCCGGTCGAACCTGCCATTCGGAGGCCGCCTGGGATCCGCCCGAGCCGGTCGCCTCGCTCGCCGGCCGCGCGGGGCTCGATCGAAGATCGGTTAAGTACTCATGGTTCGCGATCGGCGGCGCGGTCGCATCGAGCGCCTCGGGCGAGCCGTCGAATGAAGCGCGCGCGGCCCGCGACCAGGCCGACGGAAACTCCGTCGAGGGCCGCGTCGTTTCCGATCCCATGCTCAACAAGGCGGGAAGGATCCGCTACCTGCTCTGCTCGGGGGGCTCGCTCCTCGCCCTCTCCGCGGCGAAGGACTCGCCCGAGGCGCGCCGCTCGGGCTTCGCGTCGCTGAGGCGAGGCGATGTCCTCAGGATAAAGGATCCCGAGCGCAGGGAAGGAGGCGGCCTCGGGCTCGGCCCGGGCTCCTCGATCGAGCTCGCCCCCGCCGCGCCGAGGATACTGCCGTGAACCTCGAGCTGCTCCGGGCCTCGATCCGCGCCAAAGCCCGCGTCGACTACGCCCGCTCCGGCGGGCCGGGCGGCCAGAACGTCAACAAGGTCAACTCCAAGGCGATAGCGCGCATAGCCCTCGCCGAGGTAGAAGGCCTCTCCTGGGCCGAGTCCGAGCGCGCGCGCTCCCGCCTTCAGGGAAGGCTGACGAACGAGGGCGAGCTTATCGTGCAGGCCGAGGAGGAGCGGGATCAGTCCAGGAACAAGGAAGCCGCGCTCGCGCGGCTCTGCTCCCTGGTCCAGGCCGCGGCCAAGATACCCAAGGCCCGCAAGCCGACCAAGCCCACCAAGGCATCGAGAGAGCGGCGGCTCGCGGCCAAGCGCGAGCGCTCCGAGGCCAAGGGCCTCCGCAGGCGGCCCGATCCGGCCTAGCCGGCCCTCGGGATCGGCCCTTGGACGGGCGGGAAATCGCGCTATACTGTACTAACGGCGCCGATACGCCCGCCCCGATTCCGGCTCGAGGCCGGCGCCCAAGGGTAAAAAATGCGGACTGTTGCCGATGGCATTCCCCAGGTATCCCTGCTCGTCGATCCCTCGCAGCCCCGATCGGTGCTCAAGGACGCGAAGAAATTCCTGCGCGGCTCCTACCCGGGCGCGGAAGCGCGCCTGCTCGAGCGGGCCTTCGTCCAGGCCAAGAGGCTCTTCGACGGACGATTCCCGGGCTTCCTGGCCTGCGCCGCCGAGTACCACGACTACGCCCATACCGTCTCGGTCTTCGCGGCCGCCTCCCGGCTCCTGGACGGCTGCGCCCTCGCGGGCATTAGCATCGACCCCTCGATCGCCGTCGACGTCCTCGTCGCCGCCCTCCTCCACGACTCGGGCTATATCCGGGAAGAGGGGGATTACGCCGGTACCGGGGCGCAGTACACGAAAGTCCACGTTGACCGATCGGCCGCCTTCGCCCTGCGCGAGGCGCCGGCCTTCGGCCTAGAGCCCGAGCGGGCGGCCAGGGTGGGGCGGATGATCCTCGGCACCGACCTCGCGCGCAACCTCGGCACGCTGCGGGACGAATGCCTCCGCGAGGACGAGCGCCTGGGTATCGAGATCCTCGCCGCCGCCGACCTCCTCGGCCAGATGTCGGACCGCGCCTACATAGAGAAGCTATTGTTCCTATACTACGAGTTCCGCGAAGCCGGGATCGAGGGCTACTCGAGCGCCTTCGACATCCTGCGCAAGACGGCGGGCTTCTACGAATCCACGAAAGCCAGGCTCGACGGGCCGCTGGGGAGGGTGTCGGGCCGCTCGCGCGAGCACTTCGAGGCTCGCTACGGAATCGACCGCGACCTCTATCGCGAGGCGATCGACCGGCAGATGGCCTACCTCGACTCGATACTCGCCGACGACGCGACGAATTTCCGCTCCAAGCTCAAGCGGCTCGACCTTGCCGGCATCGAGCGGACCCACGATGCATCCCTAGGCGGCCCCAGGGCATCGGTTTGACAAGGATCGGCCCCTCGACAATGCTTCCAGGCATATGAATCCTCTCGCGCGGCCCCGCGACAGCATACTGCCGCGACTCATCGCCTCGATCATCGGAGCCGTAACGGTTCTCTCCTTCGCCTTCGTCGGCCCCATGATCTTCGTGACGGCCGCGAGGCTCGAGCGGGAGCTAGAGAGCGCGGCGGAGAAATCGGCCGACAGGCTGGCGGAGTCCTTGAAATTACCTGCCTGGAATCTCGTCACGGGCGAGATCGAGGTCCAGCTGGCGCTCGCTCTCTCCGAGGGCGACGCGCATTCCGCCGCGCTGACATTCCGCGACATCGACGAGCCCCCGATCTCCGTATCGGCGCCCGAGGATCCCGCGATCCGAGCGAGCAGACTCGTCGTAGAGCGCCGCGCGATCACCTATCGCGGCCAGGAGATAGCGGATCTCGAGCTGACCTTCACGCGCGCCTTCATGGAACGCCGCCTCGCGGCGGGCATCCTTCAACAAGCCATGCTCATCGGCTCCCTCGACGCGACCCTGATCGTCGTCCTCCTCCTCCTGCTGCGGGCCTTCATCGTCATTCCCCTTCGCAGGATAGAGCATTGGGCCGCGGGCGTCAGCGCCGGGAACTCCGGCTCTCTCCCCCCGGGCGGCGAGAGGGGCGAGATCGCGAGCCTCCGGCTTTCGATCGGAGACATGGTCGAGCTCCTCGACCAGCGCTACCGGGCGATGCTCTCGCGAGAGCGCGAGTACCGCAGCCTCTTCGAGAACAGCCCGGTGGCTACCTGGGAGATCGATTGCTCGGCCATCAAGGAGGAGCTCGGCGAGTCGGGCCGGGCCGAGCCGAGCCACATCGCGCTCATGAGAGTCCGCGGCGCGAACGCCGCGGCCCTGCGCCCCCTCGGGGTCTCGTCGCCGCCTCGGGGATTGATGGGCGTAATCGGCGGATCGGCGGAGGCCTTCCAGCTCTTCGAGAGGGAAATCGAGTCCCTTCGCGGGGGACTCCCGGGCGCCCACGGCGACGTGACGATTGCCTTCCCGAACGGCGCGCGTCGGACCTACACGATCCGCTTCGCCGTCCTCGCGGGGCATGAGGAGGACTGGTCTCGGGTCATCGTGACGGCCGAGGACATCACCGATCGGGTCGAGGGGGAAGAAAGCCTGAGGCGCTCCCTCGCCGAGAAGGAGACCCTGGTCCAAGAGCTCTTCCACCGGACGCACAACAGCCTTCAGATAATAGACAGCGTAATCTCGCTGCGAAGCTCTAAATCGGGCGATCGCGACTACTTGCGGGAGATGCGCGCCCTGGAGCTCCGCGTCCGGGCGATGGCGATGGCGCAAGATCAGCTGACGAAGTCGGGCGACCTGTCCCAGATCGATCTCGGCGAGTACCTGCGCGAGCTGCTCTCAGCGATCGCGGCCGAGGCGCCGGGGCCCGTCGGCAGGATACGGGTGGAGGTGGCCGCCGATTCCTTGCCCATCCTTATCGACGCCGCGGTACCGATAGGGCTCATCGCGGTCGAGCTCGCGGCCAATTCCATCGATCACGCATTCCCCTACGGTCGGGAGGGCGTCATCTCCGCGGCGCTCGAGCGAGGCCTCGACGGCGCGGTATGCCTGTCGATCGGCGACGACGGCATCGGCCCTCCCGCCGGCTTCGATCCGCGCGCCGACGCCTCGCTCGGCCTTCAGACGGCGATCGCCCTCGCGGAAGGCCAGCTCCGGGGATCTATCGACTTCGATTCCTCCCGAGGACTCCGCTGCTCGCTTCGATTCGACGACAGCCTTTTCGAGCGCAGGGTGTAGCCCGGCCTAGCGGCGGCCTTCGGGAGCGATGGCCGACATCGCGGCGCTCAGGGCCTCGATCCTCTGCGCGTTCAGCCGGCCCGCCTCGGCGATACGCCCCGCCTCCTCGCCGATGGACCGCATAGCCGCCAAGTCGGCCGACAGGCGGGACGACAGGTCGCGGAAGAAGGGAAGCATCTCGGAGAAGGACGCGTCGCTCAGCTCCGAGATCCTCAGTATCTCCTTGAAGCCCGAGCCCAGGCGTACCGAGATGTCGACGAGATCCCGCATCCTCTCGTCGATGAGGCCGGCTCCCGTCGACATGTCGGCCAAGCCCTCCAGCAGCCCGCGCATCGCCTGAGCGACCTCGCGCGCCTCGACGACCAGGGTCCCGAACTGCGCCTCGGCCTCGGAATCCGCGCCCGAGGCTCGGTCGAGGGACTCGCGATTGGACTTGACCACGGCCGAGATGTTCCCCGTCTCCGCGCCGCTCTGCTCGGCGAGCTTGCGGATCTCCTGGGCGACCACCGAGAATCCCCGCCCGGCGTTCCCCGCGTGAGCGGCCTCGATCGAGGCGTTCATCGCCAGGAGCCCCGTGCGCGAGGCTATGTCCTCGATGACGCCGACGATGGCCATCTCGCCCTGGATGCTCTTCTCCAGGCCCTCGAGCGCGCGCGCCACCTCGGCCCGGCGCTTTCCTCCCTCCTCCGAGGCCTCCAGCAGGCCGCGCACTCCCCTCTCGCGCTCGTTAGCCAGGGAGCGGGCCTCGGCGATCGACCTCGTCACCTCGCCGACCGCCGAGCTGGTCTCGGCGACGGCGCTCTCCTGGGCGCCCAGCACCTCCTCGCTGCCGGCTACGGTCGACTTGAGGCGGGCGTTGTCCTCCGCCACGCGCTCCAGGAGGGAGCGGAACGAGGACGAGAGGGACTCCAGCTCCGCCATGCTGCGCGTCCGAGCGGCGACGAGCCCCTCGATGCTCCTCGACGACTCGAGGAGCTCTTTGCCGATGTCGAGGCTAGAGCGGGCGGCGGCGATCGCGGACTCCATGCCCTCGGCCCTCGCGCGGGAAGACCGAGCCTCGCGCTTGGCGGTCTCGATGGCGACCGAGAAGATCCGCGAGCCGCGCAGCGAGAGGTAGGAGGTAATAGCGAGCATCATAGTCGTCTCGGCGAAGGCGTTGAAGCTCAGGCCGCGCAGATCGGCGTTGGCGGGCGCCAGGGCGAGGAGGACGAAGACGACCGGATGGCAGATCCAGTTCACGACTAGGTTCACGATGATCGAGATCCTGCCGCGGGACACGACCAGCCCGAGGAGCTGCGAGACGATCAGATAGAAGGCGTATTTATAGACGTACTCGGGATTGTAGCCCTCGAGGGCGAGGGTCGTCGCCAGGAAGACCAGGTCGACGAGCCCGAGGTAGAGGGCCGCGCCCGCGTCGTAGCGGCCCCGGACCGCCAGCGCCAGGGGGACCATGAGCAAGGCCGCGGCGACGAATTCCATGACGATGATCGGGGTCGGGGCCTTCGCGCGGATATCGAGGACCGCGATGACGACGGCCATTATCGACGATAGCGTCGTAAGGGAGGCAAAGATACCCATCTTGGCCTTGAGCTCGAAATCGGGTTCCGGATAACGCTTAAGGAGCCTATCGACGATCATAGGGCACCCCCGCGGAGAGGATATCGGCTTTCGTCCATGCGCGCGAGGCCTAAGCCGAAAAAAAGCGCCCCCGCGCATGGCGGGGGCGCCTCGGAGCCGATAGGCGCGGCCATCGGCCGCGCCTCGCCGGCGCCCGTCCTTACTTCAAATAGAGCGGCTTGGACTCGTAATGGGTATGCAGCAATTCATGAGCCTTGTGCGATCCGGGCTTATCGAGGAACTCGGAGTAGATCTG
>CAYPHO010000060.1:0-13487 GCA_964410245.1 uncultured Treponemataceae bacterium
GCCGGCCGGGCCTAGCGCTCCCGCCGATACTCGCTGCAATCCGGCTTCCTGGAAAGGAAGCCGTACTCGATCAAATAGCGGCGCAGCTCGGCGTAATCGTCCCAGATCGGCATGAGGACCGAATTGACCTCGCGCTCGCCGTACGCGCGCCCGTGCTCGAACAGCCTCGAGATGCGCAGGAGGAGCACGAGCTTCTCCTTCTGCTTGCGCGGCCAGGAGGCCAGCGAGATCCGGCCCTCGCGATCGGCGCGGAGATACTTGCCCTCGATCGCCTCGGCCTCGTCGGGCGTGACCTTCGTACGCTCGTCGGAGACGGTCAAGGACTGAGGATAGGCGACGGAGAGAGCGCGCGATTCCCGCCTCTCGTCCGCCAGGCGGGACAGGGCCAGGAAGGCCCGCGCCTCTACCTCGCGGCGCCGCAGGGCGAGCCGATGATTGCGTACCGTCGATACCGCCTTGCCTCCCAGCTCGGCCGCGATCTCCTGGTCGCCGAGCCCCTCGTAGCGAAGGCGCAGTACCCGCTCCTGCGCCTCGGGCAGGCCCGCCGCGCCGAGTCCCGACAAGGCGCGGAAGGGACCGCCGTGCTCGCTCTCGACATGGGCGCGAGCGGCGCGGCGGGCCACGACGAGCCCTTCGGCCGCGGTATAGACCCTGCCTTCCTCGAAGGACTGGCCGCAGTAGAGGCATGCGTACTCGCCGTCTTTTACGGCAAATCCATTTACGAAGTCATCTATAGATAGATTTTCTAAGTTCATGTCTATATTATAGTAGACGTACACGGTTTTTGTCTATTGGACAAACAGTACTAAAGCACTGGTCGATTTTTCGACCTCCCATGCAAAGTACGGGAAATAGCTGTATGATCTTCGACAGAAATCGCGGGGCTCAAGCTCGCATCGGCGCATCGAGGATTATTTCTATGGAAGTATCGAGTATCCAGTATGACCTGTTCCGGATATTCGCGCCGGTCCTGATAGGCGTCCTGATCCTGCTCTTGATAGGCGGATGGTCGCGGGAGCGCAGGCGGCGGCCGGAAGTCCGCGTCTACCTTCTCTACCTCATCGCGACCATCGGCTTCCTCGCGATGAACTTCATGGAGATGATCTCGAGGACCGAGGCGGCGACGCTGTTCTGGTCCGAGTTCATCTACCTCTTCATCGGATTCATCCCGATCATCTGGATCGACTTCTGCCTCCGCTTTACCAGGGAGGGCCGGGGACTGAACCGCGCGGCGAAGGCCATGCTCTGCGCGATACCGATCGCGACCCTCGTCATCATCTTCGTCCCGAGCCTCCGGGGGCTTATGTGGGACCGGATTCGATACTTCGCGCAAGGCGAGTTCACTATCTCAGTCCGCGGCCACGGGCCCTGGTTCACGGCCTACGCGATCTACACCTACGCGTCTATAGCCTTCGGCGCCGCGATCGTCGTCCGGTACCTGCCCCGCCAGCGCTCCTACTACAGGAAGCAGGCCATCGCCGTCCTGTCAGGTCTGATCGTCCCCCTGGCGGCGAGCCTGGTCTACGTCCTGGGCCTGGTTCCCGGCCTGGTCAAGGATTTCACCCCCTTCGGCTACGCGGCCTCGGCCTGCATCTTCTACGTCGCCCTCTTCCGCATGGACCTCTTCTCGCTGGTGCCGGTCGGCCGCGCCGCGGTCATGGAGCGGCTGGGCATAGGCATCCTGGTACTGGACCGCGAGATGCGGCTCGTCGACGCGAACCCCAAGGCGATGAGGATCCTCGGCATCGGCGAGGCGCAGATAGGGAAGAGAGTCACGGCCGCCGCGGGCTCGAGGGCCATGTTCCCGCGGCCGATCATCGAGGCGGCGCGCGAGCTCTCGGCCGTAGAGCTCAGGATCGAGTCGGAGGACGGGCCGCGCTTCTATCGCGTCGACGCCTCCGCGATCGAGGGCTCGGCCTGCCTCGCCGTCCTGACCGAGGAGACCGAGCTCAGGCGCCTGCTCTGCAAGGTCGAGGAGCTGGCGAGGACGGACGAGCTGACGGGCCTGCCCAACCGGCGAGCCTTCATGGAAGAGGCGCGGCGCGAGCTGGCCCGCGCGCTTCGGCGCGACGTCCAGCTCGCGGCCGCGATGATCGACCTGGACGGCTTCAAAGCCGTCAACGACAGCATGGGCCACGGCTCGGGCGACGCCGTCCTGAAGCGCTTCGGGTCGATCATTTCCGAGGAGGCGCGGGCCGACGACGTATACGGCCGCGTCGGCGGCGACGAGTTCGCCATCATCGCCGCGGGCGGGCCCGGCGCGAAGGGCATCCGCTTCCTCTGCGACCGGCTGAAGCGCCGCCTCGACGGAGCCGACATGCTCGACGATTCCGGGAAGCCCATGCGCGTCACGATCAGCGCGGGAATCGCCGCCCTCGATCGCGCCGACCCCTCGCTCGAGCGGCTCCTGGCGAACGCGGACTCGGCCTTGTACGCGGCGAAGGAAGGCGGGCGAAACGCGATCGTCATCTACGGAGAGTAGGCCGATGACCTTCCTCGAGCACCTCTCGGAGCTGAGGCGCCGCCTCATATCCTCGCTCCTGGCGATCCTGGCCGGCGGCGTCGCCTGCTTCATCCTCTACGACCCGATCGTCGAGTTCCTCGAGGCTCCCCTTAAGGCGGTCGCGGGCCCCGGGAACGAAGCCTTCCTCTTCGTCGGGACGGTCTTCGAGGCCTTCATGGCCAAGTTCAAGGTCTCGCTGTACGCGGGCTTCGCCGCGACCCTGCCCTTCCACCTCTTCAACGCAGCGGCCTTCGTCTTCCCCGGCCTCAGCCCCGGGGAGCGCCGCGTCGTCGCCTGGTCCCTGGCGGCCTCGGCGGCCCTGATCGCGGCCGGATTCTACTTCGGCTACTACCGCCTGATTCCCGCGATGATCGAGGTCCTGACGAGCCCCGCCTTCCTGCCGGGCCGGGTCGATTTCCTCCTCGGCTTCGAGAGGAACGTATTCCTCGTCATCGGGTTCATAGCGGCGGTCCTCGCCGCATTCCAGCTCCCCCTCCTCCTCCTGGCCCTCCTGGCGCTGAACGTCCTCTCGCGCCGCTCGGTCCTCGAGGCCAGCCGATACGTCGTCGTGGGAATATTCATTTTAGCGGCGATCATCACGCCTTCCCCGGATATGATCTCTCAGCTTATGCTGGCCGTCCCCTTGATCGCCCTGTACTTCCTCGCCATCCTCGCGGCCAAGGTCCTGCGCCTCGGCGAGGGGCCCCGGGAGGCGGAATGCTCGGAATAGGCTTCGAGGAGCTGGCCGTCGTCCTCGTCGCCGTCGTGGTGCTGGTGCGGCCGCGCGACCTCCCGGCGCTCTTCAGGAAAGCGGGGAGGCTGTGGGGCGAGCTGCGGTCATTGGGCGATAAGGCGAGAGCCTCGGCCCGGGACGCGGCCCGCGACCTTCGGATAGACGAGGAAGAGGAGGAAGGGAAATGATCGGTCCCAACGAGATAATCGTCATAGTCCTGGCCGTGCTGGTCCTGTTCGGCGCGTCGGCGATCCCGAAGTTCGCCCGATCCCTGGGCAAGGCCAAGTCCGAGTTCGAGAAGGGCCTGAAGGAAGGCAAGGAAGGCGAGGCCGGCGGCGCGAAGCCGGACTCGAAGGAAATCCCGCCCGACTCGCCGAAGAAGGACTGATGATTCGGGCGGGCTAGGGCCGAGAGTCGCGCGACCAGTGCAGGCTCGGCTCCCATTCCTCGCCCCCGACCAGGGCTTCGAAGCCCGAGCTTCCGCTCCGCAAGCGCAGGCCTAGCCGCTCCGAGCCGCCCGCGAGGAATTCGCTGATCCTCTTCCGATCCTCGCCCCTCGCGGGAGCGGGACGGCACAGGCCCCGTGCGATGCGCAGCGGCAGGAGGTCGAAGGCCGCGATCCGGGCCCGCCCCGACTCCCCCCGATCGACGCGGAGGACGACGGCGACGCTGTCGTAGGTCGGGTCCGGATCCATATCGAAGATGTAGTTCCCCAGCGAGTAGAAGATGATCCCGCCATTATAGAGCTCGATGCCCTGCAGGACGTGGGGGTGGTGGCCCAGGACGAGGTCTGCGCCCGAATCGATCGCGAGGCGGGCAATCCTGCGCTGATAGGAATCGGGAACGCGCTCGTGCTCGTTTCCCCAATGGAAGCTGACCGCGACGATGTCGATATCACCCCTCGCCCTGAGCTTCGCGATATCGGCGCGCAGCGTATCCTCGCGTACGATCGCGGTTCCCGGCCGGCCGGGCCCGATATCCTCCGGCGCCGGCCTTTCGGGAAGCGTCGCCAGGACCTTCGGCCAGGGCGGGTCGCGGGCCTCGACGACGCTCCACACGGGCTGGGCGTAGGCGAGGACGGCGATCGCGTAGCCGCCGCGCCGAAGGACGGCCGCGTCGCGCGACTCGGAAGCCGTCCTTCCGGCGCCCGCCGTCGCGACCCCGGCGAGATCGAGATAGCGCAGGGTATCCGAGACGGCGACCTCGCCGTAATCGTTCATGTGATTGTTGGCCAAGGAGACGACGTCGTAGCCCGCGGCGCTCAAGGCGCCTGCCACCGCCGGCAGCGCGCGGAAGGTGACGTTCTCGGGCTTCCTGGGGAAGGGCGTCCCGTCCGTGGATATAGGGCACTCGAGATTGCCGAAGGCGATGTCCGCGGCCTGGACCAGCGGCCTCACCTTCTCGAAGAGGAAGCCCGGGCCGCGCTCCGCCATGCGCTTGCCCGGCAGGCGCGTCAGGAGCATGTCGCCGGTGGCCAGGATGGATATCGAGCGCGCCGCCGCAGGAGCGGCCGACGCGGAGGCCGCGGGCGCGCTCGCCGGCCCGGGCGCGGCCCGCCCCTGATCCCCGGCCGCGGCCGTGCAGGCCGGCCAGGCCAAGGCCGCAAAGATCGCGGCCAGGACGGCGGGAAGCGCTATCGGCCTACGCCTCTTCTCGGGGACCTTCAAGCTTCTTCCGGCTTCCGGTATCCCGGCACGGGCGAACCGCAGGACGGGCAGCTCCCGCCCCACCACGAGATCGGCTTCGAGCAGGCCGGACAACGGTACTTCTCCTCCATGGACGAGAGCCACGCGGCCGCGCCGATAGCCTTTATCGCCTTCAGATACCCGGGACAATCGAGGTGATAGGGATACTCCCTCGCGTCGCGGAATCCGGCGTAGGGAACGCAGGGATACTCGGAGCACTCGCCGCAGAAGGCGAGGCCTTTCTTCCGGGCGCAGGCCTTGAGGCCGCACTCGGCGCACCAGGGAGGAAGCCGATCCGACCTGCAGCCGTCGCAGGCGAGACGGGTCCCGTCGGTAGACGCCAGGCCCCCGTCGGTCCTCGTCGCCAGGAAGACGGGACAGGCCCCGCAGTAGAGACCGCAGTACGCGGCGCGCATGCCGGTAGTCGCCAAGCTCCCCCTCCTCTCGTCGCGAGGCGGGAGTATAGCATGAACGCCCGCGAGCCTGCGGGCGACCGCCTCCGCGAGGGAATCCGGCTCGATCACCAGGCAGCCGGGGCTCAGCGCGAGGACGATCATCTCGGCGTAGGGCGAGGAGTCCACGCGTATCTCGACCTCGATCCATCCGGGACGGATCGAGCTCGGCCCCCGCGCGGAGACGCGCCCGGGAGCTATCCTGCGCGCTTGGAGCAGTCCCTCCTCGGGCATTGCCGCGACGAAGCGGAAGGCCGAGAATTCCGCGGCGAACCTATCCTCGTTCGCGGGCCACCACGCGCGCAGGTCGAAGGACTCGTCCCGCTCGAAGACCTCCCCGGTCCGCGATACCGAGCGGAAGCGCGAGACCCTATAGCTCCGCAGCTCGCCCTCGCGCCTGCCGACCAGGTACCACTGCCCGGCCTTCGCGACCAGGCCGTAGGGCTCCATCCTCCCGCCTCGGCGGCTCCCGTCGTATCGCTCGTATTCGGCATCGAGCGCCTCGTCGCTTAAGGCGGCCTCCTGCAGGAGCGGCAGGAAGGACTCGGCGCCCTCCTCGCGCCACCACCATCGCGAATCGACGAGGATCCTCTTCTGGAGCCTCTCGAGCGAGGCTTCCGAGCCGCGGGAGCGGGCGGCCTGGAGCTTCAGCCTCCCGAGGCGCAGGGACTCGCCCATCCCGAGGTCCGACGCGAGGGCCGCATCGGCGCCCAAGGCGAGGGCGCGGATCTCGCCTTCCCCGAGGCCGGTCAATCCCGAGCGGTACGAATCGTCGAGCCGCACGCCGCCGCCGCGCCCGCCTTCCGCGATGATCGGGACGCCCGCGTACGACAGGGCCTCCAGGTCGCGGAGGATAGTGCGCCGGGACACTTCGAGCTCCTCGGCCAGGGCCGCGCAGGTCCGGCCGCCTCGGCCCTGAAGGATGAGGATGATGCTGACGAGCCGATCCGCCCTAATTTTCCGAATCCTTTTTTCGGTGACACAAGATGTCACTCGATGCGCATCACTATGCCTTCATCGAACATCGGCCGCAAGGGCCCGAGGAGGCAAGGGATGGAGCGTTTCGAGAACGGCATTCGGATCGAGGAGAGGGGCGAGGGAGAGACCGTCCTTTTCGTCCACGCGGATTTCGTGGACGGAGGAATGTGGTCGAGCGTAATGGAAAGGCTGGCGCCGAGATACAGGGTCGCCTACTTCGACAAGCGCGGCTTCGGAAGGTCCGAGCCGGCGACGGGTCCTATCTGCAGGCGTCGCGAGCTCGAGGCCGTCGCGCGCTCGCTCGGCAGGGGCCCGGTCCACCTGGTCGGCTGCTCGAACGGAGGCCAGAGCGCCCTCGACCTGGCGCTCGAGCGCCCCGAGCTCGTCAGGTCGCTGACTCTCGTCAACTCGACGCCCTCGGGATTCGAGATGCGAGGCGCGCCGCCGCCCGAGCTGCTCGAGATGATCGGGGCCATGACGCGCGGCGACGTCGACGCGGCCAGCGGCCTGCAGATCAAGATCTGGTTCGACGGCCCCGCGCGAGCCGCCGCGGACCTGGACGAGGCGAGGCTGGCGGCCCGCGCGGAGGCGTCGCGCATGAACCGGATCTTCGTCGAGCGGGGCACCTTCATCGCCGCGGACGCGGCGCCTGCCGATCCGCTCGATCCGCCGGCGATCGCGCGGCTGGCCGAGCTCCGCGCGCCGACGCTGATCGTTTCCGGCGATCTCGATTACGCGGAGACGAGGCGCGCCTCGGCCGTCATGGCCGAGCGGATTCCCGGAGCCCGCATGCTGCATATGGCCGGCTGCGCCCACGCCGCGCCGATGGAAGAGCCCGGGACATTCTCGGATATGCTGACGTCATTCTTCGAGTCGATTTAGGGACCTTACGGCGCCGGCGCCGCAGTCGGCGCCGCGGCCGTCATGACGAACATCGGATACTCTTTCCAGGCGCCGCCGCGCATCCTGCGCTCGAGGTAAATCGTCTCGAAGCAGGGGCGCGCGAAGCCGGCGCCCTCGGCGAGGGAGCCTAGATCTTCCCGGTCGAAGCCCTTTCGCCCGTCGAAATCCGCGTCCTCGGCGTGATAGCTGCCGTCCTCGGCGTCGAGGTCTATCACCGCCAGCTCCCCGCCCGGGGCGATCAGCGCCCGCAGGCCGCGAAGGGAGCCCTCGATATCGTCGATATGGTGGAAGACCAGCATCGAGACGATCGCGTCGTAAGATCCCAGCCGCTCGGGCGGGGATTCCAAAGTGCCGCGCAAGGGCTTCATGACCGCGCCCGGGCCGGAGCCCGCGGCCCGTCGCCGTTCGTCGTCGGCCTCGACCTTGCCACGCAGGACCTCGATCATGCCCTCTGAAGGGTCCAGGAGGTCGATCCGCCCGAAGAAGTCCCGCAGGCGGAAAGCGAGGAGCCCGGTGCCGCAGCCGAAGTCGAGGGCCGATCCGCCGCGATGCGGGCCGAGGATCGCCGTCAGCCGCTCGGCTACCGCGGCCGCCCTCTTCGACCTCCGCTCGTCCTTATCCCAGTCCCGCGCCGCCTCGTCGAAGTACATGCCCCCGACGATACCACGCAAGCGCGCCAAGGCCTACGGCGCCGGAATCGCAGGGAAAAGCATCCATACTGGTGTACAATATCCTCAAGCATGACCGACGACACGATCTACGGCGCCAGCCCCCTCGGGAAGCGCCTTGACGGTATGATGAAGGACGACGACCGCATACTCGTGTTCTGCGGCCAGCACATACCCGTCGTCGGCAAGCTCGTCATCGGGCGCGACAGCTCCTGCGACATCGTGCTGGGCAACAAGCTCGTCAGCAAGAGGCACGCCCTAATACAGAAAATCAAGGACGACTTCTTCATCACCGACCTGAAGAGCACCAACGGCACCTTCGTCAACAAGGAGCGGGTCCCCGAAGGCAAATACGTCAAGCTCGAGCCGGGAGACAAAATCAAGATCGGGAAGACCCTGCTCGCGCTGAAATGAAACGGGGCGGCGGGGCCGGGAGCCTTAGGTACCGAGGGGCGCGATCGGGCGCCGGCCCGAAATCTACATGCGCCTCACCGTCACGGGGCCTCGCGGCGGTAATCGCTTCCACTGAAGCTTCGAATATCCCAGCGCGATGATTCCGTCGACGCGCTCATTAGGCGGTATGCCGTACTTCGCCCTCAAGGCCTTGTCGCGGCCGAAGGCTATCTCGCTCAGGCCCATCCTGCAGGATGCGAGGCCTAGGGCCGCGGCCGCGAGGGCGCCGTAGGTGATCGCGATCTCGACATCGGCTTTATAGAAAGACTTGTGCATGCCCGCGGCATTGGTCCTGGACGTGACGAGAATGGCCGCCGAAGAATCAAAGAAATAGCGCCTGTCCCCCTTCGCGGATTCCGAGTTTAGATTCTCGAAGAGCTGCTTCACAGCCTCTTTCCGTTGCGCCTTCGGCAGGTTCGGGATCGTCCTTTCGCGAATCCAGGTACGGCTGAAATCCTTGCCGGCGTAAGCGTTCGCGGCGAGCCAAAGGGCGAGCGGGCTCGACATCGCCGCGTTCAGCTTTCGGTAATACGCTGCCGTATCCGCATCGAGCTCGCCTACCTTGAGCTTGTCGCCGAAAACGTAGAAGTTCCTGTTCTGCTCGTTGCCCGCGGACGGCGAACGGATCATCGTCTCGAGGACGCGCTCGAGCTTGCCATCCTCGACGGGCCTGCCGTCGAAGAAGCGGCATGACCTCGTCGAGTCCAGCGCCTGGAGCAAGTATTCGGGACCGGTCGAGACGGGACCTAGGTCCCTGGGCCCGACGACGAAGTCGCCCGAGGGATCCTCCCCTCGGAACTCGAAGGTAATTGCGCCCGATGGGCAGATGGCGAGACAGTGCCCGCAGTGGATGCACTGGAGCTCGCGCTCGAAGCGGGGGTAGCCATCGCCGCCCATTTCGATGACCTTGCTGTTAGCGCAGATCCTCGCGCACTCGCCGCATTTCGAGCAGGAATCCGTATCGATTACCTTAACGATCATCATCGGCCTCCTATCAGCTCCGCTAAGAATTCCCTCATCGTCGAGCGCTGGTCCGCGAGGATCGCGTCGACGCTCTCTCCCGCTATGAATTGTCGATACTCGTTGTCCCCGAACAGGCCGAGGAGGAGGTAGGCCGCCATGCGGCCGACGAGCCTCGCGTCCCGGCCCGGCAGATAACCCTTCGCCTGCATATACGGGAATAGCTCCTCCATCGCGGAAACGAGCTTTCCCCTGTCTTTATGTACGATCTCCGCAGCGACCGGATTTCTGTACTGTTCCATGAGGATTAATCTCGCGAGCTTCTCGAGTTCCGGATTGGCCAAGGACGCGCGGAAGCGCTCGGTTAAGGATTCGAGCAGGCCCGAGGGACCGGATTCGGCCAGTATCCCATCTATTCCAGCAAATCCGTCCCGCTCGAATTCGCCTTGCTTCGCCATGTAGTGCGCGTATATCGATTGCAGGAGAGCATCCTTGCTCGAGAAGTGGTTGTAGAAAGCCGCCGCCGAAATTCCCGCCTCGCCGGCGATATCGCGAATCGAAGTCCCGTCGACCCCATTCTTCGAGAAAAGATCCAGGGCGATCGAGAAAAGCCGCTCTCGCGTATCCGTCTGGCGCTTGTCGATATTCTCCGCCATTGGCGAAGAATAACATATATATGAACGTTCGTAAATATATTAAACACTGTAGTATCTAGATACATCAGCGATTCATTCGGCATTATCGGACCATGGCCGAGTACGATGTCCTCTTCCTCGACGCCGACGACACGCTCTTCGATTTCAAGATGGCCGAGCGCTGGGCGATCGAGAGCGCCTTCGCCAAGGCGGGACTCGGCTTCGAAGAATCGATAGCCCGAGTTTACGCCGAGATCAACGGCGGGCTCTGGCGGCGGCTGGAGCGCGGCGAGATCGATCACAACTGGCTTAGGACCGAGCGCTTCCGGCTCCTCTTCCTTCGGCTGGGCCTGGCGCGGGACCCGAACGCCTTCGCGGAGCTCTACCTCGGCGAGCTGTCGCGGGCCTCTTTCCTGATCGAGGGGGCCGAGGCGCTCTGCGAGCGCCTTTCACGGACGCTGCGCCTAGCCGTGATCACCAACGGAATCGCCCTCGTCCAGAGATCCCGCTTCGAACGCTCGACAATCAAGAAGCATGTCGAATGCCTCGTAGTGTCGGAGGAGGTCGGCGCCAACAAGCCCGATCCGCGCATATTCCAGAGAGCCTTCGACCTCCTGGGCCTAAAGGATAAGTCGCGCATACTCGTCGTCGGCGACTCGCTCGGCTCGGACATCAAGGGCGGCATCGCCTTCGGCGCCGACACCTGCTGGTTCAATCCGCGCGGCGCGGCCCCGGATCAAACGATCATCCCTACCTATACGATCAATCGCATTGAGGAGATCGAGGCGATCGTCTAGTCCGGCTCATCGGCGTTAAGCCGGGCAAACAGCTTCCTCGTCGCGGGATACAGGTCCCGGAATACGCGGTAATTACGCTCGTGGGCGGCGCGCTCGGCCGGCCGCGGCTCGAAGCGGCCGCGCACGCGGACGGAGGCCGCGGCCGCGTCCAGGCTCGGGAAGCGGCCCAGGGCGCAGGCGGCGACCAGGGCCGCCCCGGCGGCGCCGGCGTACTGCGGATCCGCGACCGCCTCGACGGCCCGTCCCGTCGCGTCGGCCAGGATGCGGCAGGTCTCGTCCGAGAGTGCGCCGCCGCCGGCGAAGCGCAGGACCGGCGAGGTCCTCGCCTTGCGCTCCTGGGCCTCGATGAGGAGGCGCGCGTTGTAGGCCAGTCCCTCGACGACCGCGCGGATCATCTGGCGCTTGCCCGTATCCAGCCCGATGTTCAGGAACATGCCCCGGACGGCGGGATCCTCGAAGGGCGAGCGGCTGCCGTGCAGCCAGGGCGCGAAGAGGAGCCCGCCCGATCCCGCGGGCACCTGCGCGATCGACGAGGTCAGGTAGTCGAGGAGGCTCTCGTACTCCTCCTCGGGCCCCGATGGCAGGACGCGCTTCTCCAGGTACACGCCGATCTCGTCCAGCGCGAGGTGATCGCGCACCCACTCGAGGCACTTGCCCGAGGTTTCCTGCTCGCCGAAGTACGCGTACCTGCCGGCGGAGGGACCGGGGACCGCGGCCATCATCGTCTTCGGATCGACGATCCGACGATCGACGACGGTCGATACCCAACCGCTCGTGCCGATGTAGACATGGCTGGAGCCGAGCGCCGCGGCCCCGGCCCCGACGCCGATCAGCGAGGCGTCGCCGGCGCCGGCGAAGACCGGAGTCCCCTCGGCCAGGCCCAGCTCCCGCGCCGCCCGGGCAGACAGGAGCCCGGCGACATCCGAAGGTGCGAGTATGTCGGGCAGGTGGCCGGGCTCGACGCCGAAGCGGCGGACCAGGCGCGGGCTCCACGCCACGCCGCCGCCGCGGGTATCGGCGAGGAAGGTCGCGAAGGCCGAGTCGCGGCTCATGGCGAAGCGGCCCGAGCAGCGCGCGACGAGGTAATCCTTGGCGTCGAGCCATTTATGGACGCGGGAGAAGACCTCGGGCTCCTCGTCCATGACGCGCAGGTACTTCCACAAGGGATCCTTGGCGCTCGCGGCGACGCCTCCCGCGATATCCATCCAGGGCAGTATCAGGCCGAGCCCGATGCCGGCGATCCGAGGGCCGCCGGCGGTCAGGGCATGGCGCCTGGACGTGGCGCGGGAGTCGAGGTAGCTCAGAGCCGGCCGCAGGGTCCGGCCCTCGGCATCGACCAGGACCAGGCACTGCATCTGCGCGCAGAAGGTCAGGCCGCGGATCGACTCGGCCCCCACGCCGGATGAGCGGAGAAGCTCGGGCATCGCCGATGCCAGCGCTTCCCACCACTCTTCCGGCCGCTGCTCGGCCTTGCCGTCGCTCCCGGAATCGAGGCTTAGCTTCCTCGAGGCCGAGCCCTTGAGGACTAGGCTGTCCCCCACCTCATAGACGCAGGCCTTGAGCGCGGTCGTGCCGAGGTCGACGGAAACGAGGTACAGCGGCTCCTGCATAGATCCTCCGGGGACAAGACGACTCGATACGCCGCGCTCGGCATTCAGCGTATGGCGCTACATCGTGAGCGGCGGCTCACCACAACTGTAGCGTTCTGCCCGCGCCGGCGCAAGCGCGAGCAAAACCGAATGGGCCTGACCGCCGGAACTCGAGCTATCCCTGATTGCGCGGCCCGAGCCCATAGCGCAGGAAGGCCATCGTCTGCTTGATCAGGCCCTCCTCGTCCGCGTCCTTCTCGTCCCCGAGATACACCCTTTTGCGAAGCGAGTGGTATCCGCAGGAGTAGGAAAACTGAAGGGCCATGAAAATATTGTCCAGGCAGAACGCCGCCATATGCTCGTCGATATCGGCCCGCATTAAGCCGGCATCTCGGGCCTCGGCCAGTAGCGCGGAATATACAGAGGCGCTCAAGCCCTCGAACTTCCTGCAGAAATCCTCGGCGATCGAGGACAAGCCCTCGCTCCCGATCTCCTGATATAGGCGGACTATCTCGGCATGCTTGCGGGAATGCTCGGGGATAAGCCTGACGATCGACTCGATGCGCGCCCAGGGATCCCGAGTCCCCTCGATTACTTGGCTCAGGCGCTCCTCGAGTTCCTTCATTCCCGCCTCGAGCACGGTTAGGAAGCAATTCTCCTTGTTCTTGAAATACTTGTACAAAGCGCCGACGCTGATTCCCGAATTGGCGGCGATATCGTCCACTTTGGCGGCGGTATAGCCGGAGCGGGCGAACTCAGCGGCGGCGGCATTGAGTATCGTCCGTTGCTTGGCCTCGGGTAAGCGGGAGAAGAGAGGAGTCGAGTATGATTCCATTTATAGTAACATACTCCTTACACCTAGTTTTGACAGCAGGGCATGAATGTAGTATGGTTGAGTGAGCCACGGCTCACTACCTGGAGGTTACTATATGCCCGGATCATACGCTATCTCAACATACCCCGACGCGAAAGCCGTAACCGCGGCGCTCGACGATCTGATCGGCCAGCCGATCCGCAAGCTCGAGCGAGGAGCCCTGGATCAATACATCAAGGACTACTACGAAGCCGGATGCCAGAAGTCCAAGGCGATGATCGCCGAGGCGAAGACCTACATCCCCGGCGGCGTCCAGC
>CAYPHO010000061.1:0-7697 GCA_964410245.1 uncultured Treponemataceae bacterium
GCGTAGTCGCCGGCCGTCATCCTCTGCCCGGCGAGCCTGCGGACCACGTCGCCGTCCAAGGTGAAGACCGTTATCGTTACCTGGCCCTCGCTCCCGATCTGGTAGGAGATCCTGGCCGTATCGCCCCGCGTCGGGTCGATGACGTTGTTCAGGATCGAGACCCCGCCCTTCTGGACCGCGACGTCGTGGATCTCCAGGCTGAAGGGCCTGACGCGGCGGAACCAGTCCGCCGGGATCGCCGCCGCGTCCGCATCGATGGCCAGGCGGCCGGCGTAGAGGTCGGCGGGCGCGCCGTCGATGCGGAACCAGAAATCGAAGCGAGCGACGCTGAAAACCTCGGCATCGGAAGAGGAGAAATTCCAATTGTAGAGATCCGCGCCCGCCGGCGTTCCCGCCGTCGGGCCTGATGGATCGCCGCCGAAAAGGGGCGAGTTCGGGAAGCCGTCGATGCCGGAGAAGTCGGCTTCGTCGTGCTCGGGCAGCCAGAGCCCGCTGACCGCGTTGACGAAGTCCGAGGGGACGTTAGAGTCGTAAATGACCCGGGGAAGGCCAAGACCGCCCAATATCCTCGCTTGCATCCTCCAGTCCTGGTCTCGCAGCCACTGCGTCCCGTCGAAGGCGCGGACGATGCCGATGCCCTGGGCGGCACTCTCGGCTGGCGTAAGCTCCTCGATTTCATCGTCGCCCAGAGTTGTCCTAACCTGATCGATCGCGAAGATAGGCCAGACGAAATAGCTGTTCGGATTGGTTAGGCTCCAAGACCCCAAGACGCTTGATGGCTGTACCGAGATCATGAGGTCGGAAACGCGGTGCGAAGTGGAAACGAGATTATTAGGAGGGGTCGAGACGGTATAGGTAGGTGCGACTGCCCAGAGCGGCGATAGGTCGGCGGCGGGAATCGCGTCGTCGTTGATCGCGGGATCGATGTTCCGCGGCACCTCGCCAATGATATCAGCCGCAGAAACCGTGGAAGGAGGAGGCCCTGGGGGACCGCTCTCGGTGCTCAATACGCCGAAATCACGGCTCGTACTGCCAACCGCGGTGATAGAGAATGCCGAAGGGAGAACCGGCGAAGGGAAAAGCGCCTCGGTGAGAACGGCGCCTCCTGCGCCGTACACGGGCTCAGAGAATCCGTAGAAGACCTGATTGTAGGACGGTATCGCGAGCGTGTAGGCGATTAACGGCCGCACGGTGTCGGTCGGCGTCATCGGCGTATAAAGCGTACTGAGAAGGTACTGCGGGACTATCGTGCGCCTAAGTACCGTGTTCGTAATAATCCGCCAAGCGGGCTGGACATTCCCGTCGGTGTAGGGCTTCTCGACGAGATATATGAAGAACTCGTTCAAGCCGTTCATCTGGAAGCCGCGGGTTCCCTGAGATTGATCGATCGCGTAGCCCGTCACGTCGATCGCGAAATCCGAAGCGCTCGAGCCGAAGTCGCTGTTGAGATTCGTGCTCGCGGTCGCTCGGATGCGATCGATCTTCCCGTTCCCGTCCGTATCCTCGGTATAGCTGTACAGGACCCGTACGCCGCCCTGCCATGCATAGCACGTGTCGCCGACCTCGTCCGCGAGGTCGTTATCAGGCGTGACGATCCCTAGCGTGGTCATATCCGGATCGTAGGCCGTGGGCGAGGCGCGAAGATCCGAGTAATACAGCGTCACGTATTCGAGGTCCGTCGTCAGGGCTCCCGTCGGAGGCTGCAGGAAAAGCTGCCACATAAGGTTCGGATTAGGCAATGCAGGAGGCGCCCAGTCGAGGTCCTGCCCGAAGTCTCCGGCGACTTCATTCCTGCTCAGGACGATCGTATTGGCCCAGGAATTCGAATGGACATGGAAGCTGCCGCCGCTGGCGATCGTCTGGGTCCGGTTCCTCTCGAACTCGATCCTCAGTCCCGGCACTCCCGTCACGTCGCAATAGAAGATCCACCAGGTATTATTGCCGTTCACGTGGAATACGCCGCCCGTCGAAGGCGTGGGCACGAACCTGACGGTGCCCTCCTGCGGCGTGAAAGCGCCGTTATTCGTCCAGGCGTTGCCCACGGAGATGACGCGGTTCGAAGCGGTCGCATCGAGGGTATTGCCTGCCTCGATCGTCAGGTCATTCTCGACGAAGATGTCGTTTTGAAGACCGAAGGTCCGCCCGGGAGAGGCGTTTATCCTCAAGTCGTGATAGTTGTATGAGCCGCTTACGAGCCCCGAGGAGAACACGGTCCCGTTCGCTGTTCCATAATACTCGAAGGTCCCGTGAACGACGTCATGGTTGGTGATCGCATGGATCGTCTGCTGGCCGGTCAGCCGTAGGGTACCGGGATTGGCCGCCGTGCCGTTTACCAACGTTCCGATAGTGAAATTAGTCGAGCCGAGATCCACGATGCGCGAAGCTAAAGCAGTGGGCGACAGGGTCATGGTTCCGCAGGTCAGCGAGGCGGCGGACAGGGTCAGGTTCGCGGCGTCGACCGTGATGGTCGCCGCCCCGGCCGTACAAGCGATATTCGCGGTTCCCGCGTTAATCGTAAGGCCGCCGGCGCCGACCCTCAGGTTGCTCAGGGTAATATTGCTATCCGTGGAGTTCACAGTCCCCTGGAAGGTATTTGTCGGCGAGGTTGCCGTGAAACCGGCGCTGAAGGTAATGGCATCAGCGGCCGCGTCGCCGAGCGTCAGGGCTCCGGTGTTGTTGAACGTCGCCGCATTCGTCACCGAGCCTCCGCCGTTCAGGGCGAGGTTGAATCCCACAGGAGCGGCCGGCAACAGGATCGACTGCGCGGTAAGCGCGCCGCCTACCGTCACCGTCTGAGTGCCGGCAATGCCGCTCAGGTCGAGGCTCCCTGCCCCCGCGTTCCTCAGATTGGCGATTCCCAGGTTCATCGTCCCGCTGCCCTGCAGCGCCAGGTCCACGCCGGTAGCCGGCGGCGTCGGTATGTTATAAAGGTCTACCTGCCCGCTTCCCGCGTTGAATGTAGTCGCCCCGGCCAGCGTGATATTCCCCGCCGTTCCGAAGTTCAGGGGCGCGTCCGTCGAGCTGATCGTCCCCGCGAAGCTCTTCGCCCCCGCGGTCTTCGTCGCCCCTCCGGCGAAGGTGAAGCCGTTCGAGATCGTCAGGCTTCCCGTCTGGTTCGCGAAGTTCACCGCGGCAGTCACCGAGCCGCTGTTCAGGACCAGGTTGAATCCCACAGGAGCGGCCGGCAACAGGATCGACTGCGCGGTAAGCGCGCCGCCTACCGTCACCGTCTGAGTGCCGGCAATGCCGCTCAGGTCGAGGCTCCCTGCCCCCGCGTTCCTCAGATTGGCGATTCCCAGGTTCATCGTCCCGCTGCCCTGCAGCGCCAGGTCCACGCCGGTAGCCGGCGGCGTCGGTATGTTATAAAGGTCTACCTGCCCGCTTCCCGCGTTGAATGTAGTCGCCCCGGCCAGCGTGATATTCCCCGCCGTTCCGAAGTTCAGGGGCGCGTCCGTCGAGCTGATCGTCCCCGCGAAGCTCTTTGCCCCCGCGTTCGTCTTCCTCGCGCCCGCCGTCAGAGTAGCGCCGGCTCCGATAGCCAGGCTGCCGGTATTCGTGAAATAGACGTAGTTGTCGATAGTAAGCGCTCCGCCGAAGGAGAGATTGTAGCCGGGCGCAGTAGCCTGGGTCGTAAACGTAGTAATATGCGTAATGCCCTGGAACGCGATCGTCGCTCCCGCCTGCTGAGTATTGGATATAGTGACGGTCCCGGCTGTCCCGTTTCCATACGCGCCCTGAAAGGTGACGCCGTTCGAATTCGTCACGGTCAGCGCCGAAATATCGTCGGCGGCCGCGGAGATAGTCGCCGCGCCCGTCATTCCGCCGTTTAGGCCGAGGGTGTAGCCGTTGCCCAGGATGCCCGCGGCGCCGATGGCCGCGCCGTTCGCATACCCGCCGCTATTCGTGCTGTCCAGGACGGTGTTCGCGCCGAGCCGTAATTGGTCGCCGAAGGATATCGTTCCCCCGCCTAGCGTCCGAATCGTCCCTCCGTTGAAGAGCGTGCCCCCGGCCGCGTTGGTCGAAAGCCCGGCGAGGGCCGCCGTCGTCCCGATGGCGCCGCCAAAGGTCGTCAGTCCCGTCGCGTTCGCGGCAAGGCTGAAATTCCCGTTTATCGTACCCGTCACGCCAATGGTCGAAGTCCCTGCCGAGAGTATCGTGGCGGCTTGAAGCGTCAGGTTTCCCGTGAAGGTAATCGCGCTGTTCGTCGTCGCATGCGTGCCGTTGGTGCGTATCGCCGTCGCGGTCACGGATTGGATGCCGCTCGTCGTTACGGCGCCGCCGAAGGTGACCTGCGAGGCCGAGTTCACCGTAAGGAAGGCGAGGGATGTCGCTCCGATCGCGCCGGTCGAGATGGTCGACGTGCCTGCGGTCAGCGTGAGGCCGTGGGTCGCGGCCGCGGCCGCGGTAATGGCCATGAACGACAGGTTGGCGCCGGCCGATCCTCCGTTCGTCACCGTCACCGTCGCGCCGAGCGAGGCGTTGCTGTTCAGCGTGATAGGGCCCGCATTGCTTGTCAGGCCCTGGTTCAGCGTGATCGTATTAGCGCCCGCGCCTAATGTGATCCCGCTGCCGGAGTTTGTCAGTACGATCCCGGGAAGCCCGTCGACGGAGCCGACGCTGAAGCCGGCGGAATTGGTAATGCTAAGGCCGTCGCCCGTCAGGGCAGCCGCTACTGAAGTAACCGCTGTGCCGGCGCTGTTCAAGGTATAAGGCCCCGAGCCCCGCAGCGCCAGACTGCCAGACAAGACCGTTCCGGTATCGGTTACCGCTCCTCCGGCGTTGAGGCGGACGAGCCCGGTACTGTGAATGTCGGCCACGTCGAAGCCGTTCGCGTCGACGTAGGAAATGATTCCCGCGGCGTAGGCGTTGTCGAGCGTATTGCGCGAACGGAGAGAGACGGAGGCGAAATTATTCGTCGCCTGATCGATCGTTATATTCGCTCCCCCGTCGAGATATGTCGTAGCAAAGAGGTTCGTGCCGGACATCGTTGTTGCCGCCGACTGGGTGATCGCGTTCCTGGCGGTCAAGGTAATCGTCGCCGCGCTCAGGTTCTGGGGAATGGCCAGGGTCGAGCCCGAGCCGAGAACGAGGGTTCCCGTTCCCCGGTTGATCGCCGATCCGGGAAGCGAAAGGAGGCCGGTGGCGACGGCGGAGAGCGATGCGTTGGCCGTCATGCTCGGCGCGGCCAGGCTCATGGCTCCGGCATGCGAGATATGGGCGCCCGCGAGGGCGTTCCCCTGACCGAGGTTCAGCGTCGTCGTGGTGGTCCCCGGGTTCGAGGTCGAGGTCTGGAGCCGCGTTACTGCGGTACCGGCCGCGCCCGTGCTACCGGCCCCGGTCTGCAGATTAATGATATCGGCGGTGATGAGACCGGCTGCGCCCTGCGAGATCGCGCCGGCGCCGCCTGTGTTGATCGTCACGGTTCCCGTGCCGGCGCCGACCGCCTGCGCGACCGTAACCGCCCCCGTGTTATTGATCGTCACCGTCCCTCCCGAGGCGGTGCTGACCGACGCGAGCGTTCCGTCTCCGAGGGAAATAGTACCGGTATTCCTGAACAAGATATCGCCGGAAGTGGCGTTCGAGGCGCAGAAGGCCGAGCTGACCGTATTCGCGGAATTAAGCGTGATGCCGCCAACCGCCTGCACGCGGAGGATCGGCGTATTTATCAGCGCTCCTTGGGTCACGGTACCGGCGGACTGGAGCGAGATCGAAACCGAGGCGCTGCCGCTCGCGCCGAGGGCCGTCGAGTCCCGGATCGCCACGGCCCCTCCGCTTGTAACGACTACATCATTACCGAAGGAATTGCCTGCGTTATTCAAAGTAACATTGTTCCCGTTGCCGGTGTTGACCGTGAGAGTCCCGCTTACGGTCAAGGCGGCGCTGTTCGTGATCGCCGCCGCTGTTCCGGTTCCGATGTTCAGAGTCGTCGCCGAGACGGTCTGCGATTGGTTCAGCGTCCCGCCGCTAATGGACATAGTCGCGGCGACGGCCAGGGGAGAGCTCAGCGTGTAGGTCCCCGAGCCCGACAGCTGGAGGTTGTAGTAGTCCGTCGCGCCGAAATCCCTGATGGCTTGGTTCGCGCCCGAGTAGCGAAAGGTCCCCTTCGCCGCGTCGTTGAGGGAGGGCCGTCCCGCGCCGTCGCAGATAATGGTGCCGGCGTTGGAGATAGCGCCGTTCACGGTGATATTGAAAGCGGCCAGGGTAACGCTGGCGCTCGAATCTATCGCGATATCATTAACCGCTACTGATGCCGACAGGGTCGGATAATTCGGGCAGCCGTTCGGGATGACGGCGTTTTCGGCCGCGGTATCGGGTACGCCGTTCGGCGTCCAGTTCGTCGCAGTATTCCAATCGGTTCCTATCCCGTTCCACGTATAGGTCGGGTCCGGCGCGCCTATGGTGATGACCTTATCGTCATAGGCCGTACTTGCGTTGTGCGTCAGGGCCAGGCGGCCGCTGCCCGTGGTCCCGGTGCTAAAATTCGCCGCGGTCGTCGAGCCGATAGTCAAGTACTGCCCGGCTGAGAAGGTCGTGGTTACGGGGATGCGGATAGCGTTGCCGGTGATCGATACGGCCCCGATCGCGCCGGTACCCGCGCCTCCGATAGTCACGCTCGGTACCGTCGCGCTCAAGGTCGCGCTGCCCGTGCCGCTGTAGGCTATGTCGATATTCTGGCCGCCGATAAGAGAGGCCCCGCCGCTGGCGGTAACCGTGATGACGGGAAGGTTCGCTGATCCGCCGTTGGGGAAGCTCAAGTTCGAGGCCGAGCTGATCGTCGGCGGGAGGCTGGCGGCGAAGACGGCCGTCGCGGTCCCGTTCGCCCCGAGCCCCCCGGCAAGTGCGGTCCCGATGCTTAGGGTTACGGTCTGGGCCGTGACATCGGATAGATTGAAGTTCACGCCGCCCGTCGAGTCAGTGACGAGAGTCTGGGGAGAAACCAAGGTATTGATCCTCGCGTTTCCAGACGCGATCACCTGTACGTTCGTGATGTATGGGATCGGGTTGCCGGCCGCGTCGACCACTTGAACGCGATACGGCAGCGAACCGGTCGTCAAGCCGCTCGAGCTTGCGGGGCTGATGGTGAAATGGTGAGCCACTGGTCCCGAATACGGAGCCGCGTAAATGCGAAGCAGAGGTCCTGTCTGATTTCCGCTTTGAAAGTAGAGCTCCGCGCCGCCCGCGGCCCGGTTGTCCATCGCGTTATTCGCGGTCGTCAATTGAAGGTGCCAGCTCTCGTTGGTCTGTCCTGCCGCGACCGAATATGTCGCCCATTCATTATTCGCGTCATAGGGAAAGCCGTTCTGCACCGCGCCTGGAGTCGGCCCGAGGCCGGTTTGCGTTTGAGCCGCGCCGAGATTGTCCTCCCAAGCGATTATCTGGAGATTCTCCGTTCCGGCGTAATTGAAGGCAAAGCTGTTGGCCGTCATTACTGCGCCCGAGCCGAAGGGCAGGAAAGGATAAAAATCCCAGGCGATCGGTCCGAGAGGGGGAGGAGTCGCGAAGGTGCTCATTTGAGTGAATGTGACGTCGTAGCAAAATGCGTATCCGCTCGCGAGCCCCGTCGGCGATCCGGAGTTGCTGAGAGAAACGTCAAACTGGTAGGAGTGCCGGAAGGCTACGGTCGTATAGTTTGGCACTACAGCCGTGAGGCGGAAATAATACTTATTGCCTATATGCTCGCCCTGCGAGGGAGAGAC
>CAYPHO010000061.1:7707-7961 GCA_964410245.1 uncultured Treponemataceae bacterium
CGCCGACCCTGAAAGCCTCCTGCGCGCCAGATCCATAAGAACCGCCTGTAATCGAATCAAGCTGGGTTCCTCCGATGTTGGCGTTGGCATAGGTCAAACGCTGGCCCGCAGCGGATGAATACGCCCCAGTGCCGCCGATCAAGGTATAATTGACCCATGCCGCGCCGGAGGTGTACAAGCGGTCGGGATCGTTTATCCCATAGTCGTTCCACGCGTTGACGTCGGGATGCCTGACCGCGAAGTAGAGAGTCTGG
>CAYPHO010000061.1:7971-13417 GCA_964410245.1 uncultured Treponemataceae bacterium
GGTAGTCGTGTCGGGAATTTCGAAAAAGACGACATTGGCGCCATTGTTGTCGCCCGCTGCCGTCGCATTGCCGCCCGAGTAGAGCCAGTTCTGTCGCGTCGCCGTGGTATCGAGATAGGTCGCAGGCTGCGGAGGGAAGCGGGTCGGCTGGATCTGGGCTCCAGCGAATCGGATCCCCGCGGCCAGGAGCATAGCGGCGCTCAACGCGAGCCGGGCGAGCCTTAATGCCGGAAGATAGCGGACTTTCTCGTTCGGTGATCTTCTGCTCATAGCTCGCTCGGCTCCTCTGGGTGGCTGCTTCGAGATAGCGCCTATAATTGTATAAATATATGCCGTCCGCGGGCTAGCATCTATGCGCCGAACGAGGGGACGGAGCTGGAGCGATCGGAACGTAAACGTAAGCGGTGGCAGGTTCCGAATATCCGGAATATTTGGAAGAATAAGCGTGAAAAGGGAACCTTTTGAAAAGGTTCTCTTTTCACACCTTCTTATTTTATACCACAGTAAAGAGTTACTCGATTTCGGCGCCTTGACTTACAACATCGGGTATCGCAGGAATGGGCGGTATACGCAGTTTTTTCCGCTCGGTGCCACCCGGTACCGCGCGGCGGCGCTCGGCGGGCAGTATTTATTTTGACATATACAACATACATGTTATTATTATTTTTTCTGTCAGCAACGCTATTCTCGCAGCGGTGTCGAAAACCTGAAGGAGATTCCCCGTGTACACGACCGAACGCTTCACCATAAACGAAATAATCGAGAAGAGTACGCGCATCTATGCCGAGCGTCCGGCCCTGGCGATGGTCGGGGGCGAGCCGATCCGCTTCAGCGAGCTCGAGGGGCGCTCGAGGCGGATCGCGGCGATCCTGGCTCTCGCCGGGATCAAGAAGGGCGATCGGGTGGCGCTTCTTTCGGAGAATGGGGCCTAGCCTATTTCGGCATCATGCGCGCCGGGGCGATAGCGGTGCCCATCATGGTCGATTTCACGCCCGAGCAGATCGGGAACATCGTCGCGCATTCGGAGAGCAGGGCGATCATCGTCTCGTCGAAGCTCCTTCCCAAGGCGCCGCCGGAGTCTGCGGGAATAATGCGCGTATCGCTCGAGGACTTCTCTGTCGAGGGCGCGAGCTCGTCGCCTTCCGCCTTTACCCAGGCCGAGGTCGACAGGGCCGCCGCCGCTTTCGCCGAGCCTCCCGTCCAGGCCGACGAGCTGGCGTCCATTATCTACACCTCGGGCACGACGGGGGCCTCGAAGGGCGTCATGCTGACGCACCGCAACTTCGTGACCGACGCGATCTCGGCGCGGAGGTTCATCTACCTGCGCAGGACGGACCGCCTCCTGTCGATCCTGCCCCTGGCTCACGCCTACGAGTTCACCATCGGCTTCCTGATACCGATGCTCCAGGGCTCGGCGGTCTACTACCTGGACAGGCCGCCCTCGGCGACCGCGCTCCTGCCCGCCCTGGCCGCGGTGCGCCCGACGGTCATGCTGTCGGTGCCCCTGGTCATCGAGAAGGTCTATCGCTCCAGCGTGCGCCCGAAGCTCGAGGCCATGGGACTGTACAAGAAAGCCTGGGCGCGCCCGATCCTCGAACGGCTCGCGGGCATGAAGCTGTACAAGACCTTCGGCGGCAAGCTGAGATTCTTCGGCATCGGCGGCGCCCCGCTCGCCGCGGACGTCGAGAGCTTCCTTAACTCCGCGCGCTTTCCCTACTCGATCGGCTACGGCCTGACCGAGACCGCGCCCCTGATCGCCGGCAACAAGCCGGGCCGGGTCCGCGTGCACACGACGGGCCTTCCCGCGGGCGGGGTGGAGCTGCGAATCGCGGACGCGAGGCCGGACACGGGCGAGGGCGAGATCCAGGCCCGCGGCCCCAACGTCTTCCCCGGCTACTACAAGGATCCCGCGCGCACGGCCGAGGCCTTTACCTCCGACGGATGGTTCCGCACCGGCGACCTGGGCGTCATGGACCAGGCCGGCCGCGTCACGGTCCGCGGGAGGCTGAAGACCATGATCCTGGGCGCCTCGGGCGAGAATATCTATCCCGAGGAGATCGAGGCGCTTATAAATTCTTCACCCTACGTCCTCGAGTCCCTGGTCTACGGCGACGAGCGGGGCCTGACCGCCCTGGTACACTTCAAGCCCGAGGCCCTGGAGCGCTATCCCCTGGACGAGCTGGCCGCGGCGGTGCGGGACCGGGTCGAGGAGGCCGAGCTGGCCGCGGGCCAGGCCGCGCAGAACGTGGGCAAGGCGGTAGGCGCGGCCGCGCATCACGCGGGCGAGAGCCTGGGAAATGCCGAGAAGGCGGTCGCTCATCTTCTTGAGACGGTCAAGCGCGAGGCGAACGCGCGGCTCGCGGCCTTCTCGCGCCTGGCGCGGGTCGAGCACCAGGCCGAGCCCTTCGAGAAGACGCCCAAGCAGAGCATCAAGCGCTTCCTCTACCCGATGCGGAAGAAGGATTAGGCCGAGCCGCGGCATGATCGGCTCGCGAGGCGCGGCGGCGCGGACGGCCACTCGAGCGGCGCGGGCGGCCACTCGAGCGGCGCGGGCGGCGCGAGGGCGGCCGATGATCGGCGCGGCCTGCCTAGCCTGCCTTATCTGCGCGGCGGCCTGCTCCCGCGCGGGGGCCGACTATCCCTATGCCGCGCATCGCGTCGACGAGGAGTCGCTGGCCGCGGCCGCGAGGCCCGGCCCCCTGCCGGCGGCAACGAGGGACGCCGCCCTTCCAGGCGCAGCGGCCCCGGCCGCCCCGGCCGGCGCCGCTGCCAAGGACGCCGCGCCCCGCATCGCCTTCCCGATCGCGGGAACGGTCAGCCATCACCTCCTGGCCTCGGGCTGCATCGACGAGTACTTCGCAAAGCTCGCCTCGCGGCGCGAAGTCTCGACCTTCGTCATCCTGTCGCCTCGGCACTTCCCGGTCGGCTCATCGCGCATCGCCTTCACCGGCCTCGATTGGGAAGTCGGCCCGCGGCGAGTCAGGGCCGACCGGGCCCTCGCGGATCGCCTGCGCCGCGCCGTCGGGGCGGCGGGCGCGGACGGGACGGCGGCCGCGGGCGGGGCGGCCTGGGACCCTTGGTCCTTCCACGGCGAGCACGGCGTATCCGCCCTCATCCCATTCGTAGCCAAGCATTTCCCCCGCGCCCGCGTCGTTCCCATCGTCCTCGAGATCGAGGGTCGGGACTCCGAGGCGCTCGCCCGGCTCGGCGCGGCCCTGGCGGCCGAGTCTATACGGGATACGGGTATCTTCGTCCTGGCGTCGGTGGATTTCAGCCATCACGGGGAAGCCGGGATCACCGCCGAGCGCGACGCGCGCAGCCGAGCCGCGCTCCTCGGCTTTTCCGAGCTGACCGCGTCCAGGATATACAGCGACAATCCCCCGGGATTCAACGCGTTATGCGAACTAGTAAGTCGGGCCGGCAGGGGAGAGGCGGAGATACTGCGGCACGCGACCGCCCAGGATTTCGCCGACGAGCGAGAGGACATCACGAGCTACTTCTTCTGCTTCTTCTAGCCGGCCCGCTCCGCTGCCGCGCCGGCGCGGAACGGCAGCCTAAGGCTCGCGGCAGGGGCTTTCAGAAAAGCGACGTCCGCGTCCTTCCAGGCGCCGATACTAGCATCGCCCGCGAAGATTGACAGCGCCGCCGGGGGCTTCTACTATTTCGTCGACATATCGTGGCCCAAAAGAGGTCATCATGAGACAGGCTCGCAAATACATATTCCTTATCGCGACTGCATCTTGCCTCGCCCTCCTCGCGGGAGGATGCTCGAAACCCCGGGATAGCGCGGCGGAGGATCTCGCGGGCGGCGCGCTTTCCCGAGCGCCGGCGCCCGAGGCGGTCGCGCCTGAAGCGGGCGATTCGGACAGGGCGGCCGCGGCGAAGGCGGCGCTCGAATCCCGGTTCCTGGAAAAGCTTCCGGGAAAAGGCGCCGGCGGCGAGGTGAAGCTGCCGAAGAAGCCCTATAGCGGCAAGGCGAAGGCGCCCCAGCACGAGAAGTACCTGTCCGATCCCTTCGAGCTCGAGGACATACCGGCCTCGCCCTACGGAAATCAGGCGATCGCGGTCGTCGCCAGCGACAAGGCCGCTCTCTATCCGGACGCATTCGCGGCGAATCCGAAAGACCTGGCCTTTCTCGATAGCCTGAAGAAGATCGCGCCCATTCCCTTCGGGACGATCCTCCCGATCTACGCCGAGCATAGGGCGCCCGAGGGATCGAGCTACGACGGCCTGATCGAGTTCGACGGGCAGGTGAATGTCTTCTACTCGACCGAGTACAAGGGCAGGAAGGGCATGGTCTTCGGCTCCGATATCGCCGGGCCCGGCGGCGCCGAGCCCATGTCCGCCTTGGCGTACTTCTACAACAAGCCGACCGCGGCCCCCGCCTTCGTCAGGACCCTCGGCCAGGTCGCTCAGCTGCCGAAGGAGGCGGAGGAGCGCCTGGCATCGGACTACCTCGCCTTCGACCAGAACGTCCAGTACGTCCTTAACATAGATCGCCCGGACGATCTCGTGTCGGCCTACCAGGCCGCCGCGGAGGATCGCGGGACGACCATCTTCGTCACCTCCGACCTCATGGTCCACTGCCTCCACCTGCTCTTCGACCGCATGCTCTCCGACACGGAGGAGAATGTCTTCATCCCCAAGCTCAAGGCCCTCGTCCAAGGCTACCTGGACCGCATCGCCGAGCTGCAGGCCGCCGACCGCTGGACATCGGAACAGTATACCGAGGCCCTCGAGCTGGCGAAGACCTACTTCACGATCGGCAAGCGACTCCTGGCGATGGCCCCGCCCTCCGAGGACCGGGCCGAGTACCGCGGCGAGGGCGGGGGGCCGGCGGAGCCGGGCCTTTCCGCCGACGACATCCTGTCCATCGACGACGCGGCGAGGGCGGAGCTCGCGCTGATCCTGGGCACTAGCGGCTTCTCGATGTCGCCTAACTTCGGCTACATCGAGGACTACTCCCAGTTCAAGCCCCGCGGCCACTACGCCAAGAACGAGCGCCTGTCGGCCTACTTCCGCTGCATGACGCTCTTCGGCCGCGTCAACCTGTACATGGACTTCTCGACGCCCGCCGCGAGGGAAGTCTCCGAGAAGCTCGCTCCCGTCGCGATGATCGCGAACCGCATCAACGCCAAGGATGCCGAGCTCGGGCGGCTCTGGCGGGACATCTTCGATCCAATCACCTACCTCGTCGGGGCGAGCGACGACATCAGCTTCGACGATATCGCGCCCTACCTGGGCGAGGCGGCCGGCGCCGACCTCGAATCGTGGATGGCCGAGGGCAAGCTCATCCCCTTCGTCGAGGAGATGTCGGCGAAGCTCCGCGCCCCGCGCATCCAGGGCGACATTACCTACGGCAACGCGAACGCGGCCGGCGCCGAGGATTCCGGCGACCTCTTCGGCGAGGCGCCCAAGGGCTGGCGCCTCTTCGGCCAGAGATTCG
>CAYPHO010000062.1:0-9113 GCA_964410245.1 uncultured Treponemataceae bacterium
CGATCAGGATGCTGTAGTCCTTGAACTTGTTCAGGATCTGCGCGATGCGCGCGATCACCCTCGTGTTGTTCTGGACGATCGCCGCATCGAGGCCGTTAAAGTCCGCGGCGTTGGGCCGGAACACGATGGACGGGACTTTGATCTTCAGGCGGTCGCCGTCGCGGACTACCAGGACGTCCACCGCGATCTCGCCCTCGACCTTGGCGCTGTTGCCCAGGGCGTCCTTCGCGGTGAAGCTGAAGGGATAGTCGGTGGCGGACTCGACCAGCTCGCCCCGGTCCGACCTTCCGTCCCAGACGATGGTCCTCGTCGGGGACCCGGTCCCGCCCCAGGACTTGAAGACGCGGGAGACGGGAGCGGCCCCGGCCTTCGCGCCCTCGACCACCGCCAGCTCGCGGATCTCGAACCTCCACTCGGCGATCTCGCTGGGGCCCGCGACCGAGAGGCCGATCGACAGGTCGTCGGCGTAGCCGTCGTTGTCGGGGCTGAAGAGGTCGGGCGTCAGGCTGACCTCGGCCCTGGGGCCCTCGATGCTGACGAAGATCTTGCCCGTCTTCGCCTCGGCCACGTCGCCCTTTTTATAGGTCACGCTGAAGGCGCCCGTGAAGTCGCCTTGGGCTACCACGCCCGAGGCGTCACGGCCGTCCCATACGATCTTGTTGGGGACCTCGTCGCCCGCGCCGTCGAAGACGCTCCGCTCCTTGCCCTTCGAGTCGAGGATCGCGAAGCGCCAGGACTCGATGCCCTCGCGCAGCTTGACGATGAGGGTGAAGCTGACGTTGTCCTTGTAGCCGTCGCCGTTCGGGGAGATGCCCGTCTCGGAGGCGGTGACGAAGACCTGGACGGCGCGCTGGTCCACCACGATGGAGGGAACGGCCGCGCTGCCCTTGTTGCCCGCCGCGTCGGTCGAGGCTACCTCGTAGCGGTACGAGCCGTCGGCGACCTTGTTGCCGGCCTCGTCGGTGCCGTCCCAGCTGAAGTCCGCGACCTTGCCCTTCCAGGTCCAGGTCCTCACGGGCTTGCCGTCGACCGCGCTCAGCGTGCCGGTCCAATCGTCCCCGGGGACCGAGCTCTGGGAGAAGCGCACGGACTTATTCCTCGAGCCCTCCGCGGGCGAGAAGAGGAGGGGATCGGCCTTGAGCGTCACCGAGGGCGCGACCGTGTCGATCACGAAGCCCGGGGTGGCGGCGTCGGCCGCGTCGCCGTTGAGGTAGGAGACCGTCAGCCTGGCGGCGTACTTGCCGTCGGGGGCCTTGGCCTTGTTGTCGCCCGTGCCGTCCCAGACGAAGCTGTCGGGCACGCCCTTCGAGTCCTTCCACACCTTGACCGCGGAGCCGGCCGCCAGGCCGGGCGCGTCGAGGGCGGTGATCGCGAGCTGGTAGGACTTCACCTTGTCGTTCGAGGCCACCTGGGCCGTGAAGGTTATGCGATCCCGGGCGCTGCCGGGCTTGGGGCTGAAGGCCTTGAGGTCGGTCAAGAGCCTGACCGCCTTCTTCGCCGTATCGACGGAGACGGCGACCGGATCGCTGGCGAAGGAGTTGCCCGCCGCGTCCAGGGCCTTGAGCCTGAGGCTGTACACCCCGTCCGGCACCAGCTTGCCCGCCTCGCTCGTCCCGTCCCAGGAGATCTCGGCGTCGGGCCGCGGGGAGGAGGAGAAGGACTTGACGGCGAGGCCGTTCGGCCCCGTGATCTCGCTGGTCCACTTCGCGTCCTTATTCCCCTTCTGCGAGAAGCGCACGGTGTCCTGGCCCTCGGAGCCCGCCGGGTTGAAGGCGGTCCTATCGGCCTTGACCGTCCCGCTCGGGGCAGTCAGGTCGAGGGTGAAGGAAGGCGAGGCCGCGGTGGGATTATGGCCGTTCACGTACGTGACCGAGAGGAGGGCCTGGTAGGCGCCCTCGGGAAGGACCTTGAGCGACTGGTCGCGGCCGTCGAAGGCGACCTCGGCCTTGAGCGAGGAGGCGTCCTGGCCCGAGGAGGACCAGACTTCCTTCTTGGCCTTGTCCAGGACCGAGAGCTTCCATCCCACGACGCCGTTCTTGACGGGGACGCCGGGTTCCAGGTTGACGATGTCCTTGACGCCGTCGCCGTTGGGGCTGAAGGAGTTGTTGTCGATGACCAGGGTCACGGGGGCGCGCTCGGTATTGACCAGGATATTGTCGATACGCTTCGTGGTGGAGTTGCCGGCGCGGTCGGTCGAGTCCATCGCGAAGGAGTACACGCCGTCCGGGACGATCTTGCCTGAGTCGTCCTTGCCGTCCCAGGCCCAGTCCGCAGGGGCCTTGTCCTTGAACTCGACCGTCCTGATCGCCTTGCCGGAGGCGTCGATGGCCTGGGCCTTCCACAGGTCCTCGCGGGAGCCCGAGAGCTTCAGGGGCAGGCTGTCCTTGTTGCCGTCGCCGTCCGGGCTGAAGATGGCGGGGGACTCGGGAACCGAGGCCTGGAGGCTCGGCGCCGAGTTATCGACCACTACCTTGAAGGGCCCGATCGACCCGACGTTGCCGTTGTCGTCGACCGCCTCGACGGTGACCGTGTACGTGCCGTCGGGAGCCAGCTGGCCGGAGTCGGCCACGCCGTTCCACACGAGCTTCTCGGGGACGGCGACGCCCTTCTTGACGTAGACGAGCCGGTCCCAGAAGCCCTCGAGGCCCTGGGTCTCGGGCCGCGACTCCTTGTTCTGGATGGTCCGAACGACCTCGCCCTTCTCGTCGGCGATCGTGAACTTCCATCCGACGACGTAGCGCTGGTCCTCTATCTTGATCGGTATCTCGAGCGCGTCCTTCGTCCCGTCCGAGTTGGGCGATACGTAGGCCGGGCCCCACTCGGTCGAGGGATACTCGGCGGCGATCTCGGGGGCGCGCTTGTCGGCGACGCCGAGCAGTATCGAGGCTCCCGCGCCGACGGCCCATACGTCCCCGTAGAGCGGGGCGGCCGAGAGGACGGGCTTGAGGTCCATCCGGTTCGCCTCCGAGCCGCCCTCGGACTTCTTCCCGGACAGCGGGATGACGACCGAGAGGCCGAAGGAGGGCAGGAGGCTGCGCTCGGAGTCGGAATCGACGATATCGAGGATCGAGGTGTTCCACCCGGCGCGGAAGCTAACCGTATCCCTGAAGCTCAAGGCGGCCGAGAGGCCTATGCCGAGGTCGGAGAAGGTCGGCAGGGAAAGGTCGGCGCCGATGGATAATTTCGTGAAGGAAGTGCTGATGAGGTCGCCCCGCGCGCCGAGCGACAGGGTGAAGGGCGGGGTATAGGGCGTAGCGGAGCTCCCGTAGGCCCCGGTCGCGGGCTCGGGGGCCTCGTAGCCCTTGCCCATGTTGGCAATGACGAGCCCCCAGGTGAAGTCCTTGAAGGGACCCAAGTCGCCGGCCTTGCCCAGGACGCCGAGGTCGACGCCGAGGCCCCAGCCGAAGCCGCCGTTCGTGCCTATCTGTCCGCTTAGGCCGGCGCCCAGGAAGAAATTCGGGAAGACGTCCTTGGCGATGCCGACGCGCAGGTCGACGATGGTCCCGAGGGGAAGGTCGGTCATCGTGGCGGGCGTGTATACGAAGCGGGCGCCGAAGTCCCAGACCGCGTAGGGCTTGGGGAGGGAGTATCCCGCGGCCAGCGCGCTGCCCCAGCCCTGGCCGGCGAAATCGGTCAACGCGACGTAGCCCAGGTCGAGGACGGGACGCTGCAGGCCGGCCGAGGCGGCCGGGTTGAGGCGGTTCGCCCAGGGCGCGTCGACCGCGGTGACGGTCGGCCCGGAGGCCAGGGCCTGCGGGGAGCTGAGCGTCGGGAGGAGGACGCCGCCCGCGGGCGGATCATAGGCGAAAGCCTGGATCGCCGCGACCGCAAGCGCGACCGCGAGTGCTCGCTTACCGATGTCCCGCATCATCACCTCCTAAAGAACTCACATAGGATATCTCTATTAAACCGTCGATACTACCGGTAGTCACCGATATTCATTGGTAAATAACGAGGACGGGCCTCGGATCGAGGGCCGAGACCTGCGCGGGCTCCAGCAAGGGCTCGTCGTAGCCCGCTCCCGCGACATCCGACTTGAAGAAGAGCTTGAAACCCTTGACGGGCATGTTCCGGGCCTTCGCGTTGAAGGCATAGGCGCCCTTCTTCATCTCGGGAGGCCCGAAGCCGTCGGAAGTGTGGACGAGGATTACGCCTTCGTAATCGGCGAGTACGGAATCGCGATCGCGTATCATCTTCGCGTTGAACTGATGCACGACGAGCATCCTCGTACCGGCGACGCCCTTTTCTTTCATATAGCGACTCATGAGCTCCTGGGCGAGGTTCAGCTCGTCAGCGGTGACGGCGCCGATCTCCAGCATGGGGGCGCTCGTGCGCCATTCCGGATCGATGGCGAGCTGGACGTTGGGATACCGCAGCCAGGGAAGGAGGCGCCCGATCGCGGCCTCGACGCCGTATTTGCCGATCTGGTGGTCGACGAACACGAGCATGCCCTCTTTCCTCGCGTACTCGATATAGTCCTCGACGATCGAGTCCTTGAGGTAGCCGATCTCGCCTCCCGGCCAGCAGGTGCCGTAGATAAGGTAGAATGCGGGGACGACCCCGAGCTCGCCGTTCGACTCGTCGTAAAGGCGGGCGTACTCCTTGACGAGGCGGCCGAGCTCTTCCTTGGGGTATCGGCCCAGGATTCCCATGCTCCTCGAGCCGGGATGGCCGTAGAAGGCCAGGACCTGGGCGTTGCCGGGGAGGGTGGAGAGGAAGGCCCGATCGGCCATCCGCGCGGCGAGGAGCTCGGGATCGGGCACCCGGAAGTCCGGATCGGGCCGGAAGAGCGCGGGATCGAAGGCCGAGGGGAAGCGGGCCCGGCCCGAGGTCGCCGGCGACGCGTAAACGAAAGCCGGCGGGGCGTTCCCGTACGCGGCCGGCCCCCTTCGCGCCGCGAACGCGCCCGCGTCCCTCTCCAAGCCCGCGCCGACCCTGGTTCCCGCGTAGACCGCGGCGCCGACCGCCAAGGCGCAGCCCGAGATCCCGAAGGCCATGAAGAGGACGCTGAGGGATGGGATGCGGGAAGAAGGCATGCGGGCGGCTCCTGGGCGACGCGAGGGGCGTCGATCTCGAATATCGGCGTTCGGGACTTGAATCTCAAGACCGCTCGCCCGGGCCGCTCGCCCTGGCCGCTCGCCCGGGCCGCTCGCCCGGGCCGCTCGCCCGGGCCGGCGCCGGCGCCGGCGTGGATCGTCCTGCTTTATTGAAGGACGCGCCTCGGTCCGCCGACAATGAAGGAAGCATGAAACGGGATATCCGTATCGCCTCCGTCCGCCGCGCCCGGCTAGGCCCCGCGAGGCTCGCTTCGCCCGCGCCGCTCCTGGCCGTCCTTCTCCTCTGCCTCGCCGCGGGCCCCGGAGCCTCGGCCGCCGAGGCCCGCCCCGCCCTTCCCGGCGACCGGCCGATCGAGGCCTTCCCGGACAGCGCCGATATCCGCGCCGCCTACTGGGATGATTTCTTCGCGGCCCCCCTGAGGGCCCTGGCGCGCCGGAGCCCGGCGATCGTCTCGAACGACCACGGCTCCTTCAGGCTGAGCTACGCGCGGGACGGGGGCTACCACTACGTAATCGCGGCGGCGCTCCCCCCCGGCGCCGAGGCCGGCGAGGATTCGGCCGATCCGCTCTATACCCAGGGCACCTGGATACTCAAGCGCTCGCCCCGCGACGGGGCCCCCCTGCAGGCCAAGGTATTCCTGCGCGGCGACGCCGGGACCTTCCTGCGCATCTACCCCGACGGGGACCGCTCGACCATGGACGTGGTCGCCTACGGCGGCGTCCTCAACCAGGGAGTGCCCCTCCCGGTCTCCTTCGAGAAGGCCTTCGCCTCCCCGATGTCGGACATCGTCGCCTGGAGCGGGAAGATCGTGGACTGGTCCCTCTTCTCTCCCAGGCCGGGACTGTACCGGGAAACGCGATCCTTCGTCGACGAGACGAGGAAGCGCCTGGGCGGCCTGCGCTACGCCTACGACGGGGCCCTCGATCCCGAGGGGAATCCCGTCCTCATAGCGACGGGAGAGCGGCAGATCGGCGAGACGGGCCTCAACTGCTCGGGCTTCGCGAAGTGGGTCGTCGACGGCTTCTACGGCCCCATAAAGGGCCGCTACCTCGATCCCCTGGCCATGGCCCGCAAGCGGCTCGACGAGCGGGTCACGGACGCGGCCGGTCCCTACGAGTCCGACCTCGACCCCTTCTTCGGCCTCGACTGGACGCGCAACCTCGCCCTCGCCCTCCTCGACGCCCGCTACCCCTCCAGGCCCCACGGCCTCGAGGAAGTGGACGTACGGATCTCGGCCTTCGCCATGATCGCGGGCAAGGGAGGATTGGGCACGCCCGAGACGGTCAACGGCTCCTCGGCCTACGAGAGCTTCGCCGCCTACCAGGGCGACCTGGGCTACCGGGCGGACGGGCTCAAGGCCCTGCTCTACGTCCTGGCCCTGCGCGAGCCGGGCAGCATCTACCTCGCCAGCATCTCGCGGAAGTCGGGCGGCGCGATCCCGGGCCTCTCGCGCCATTATCACGTCGCTGTGCTCGCGCCCTATTTCGAGGAATCCGGCGAGTTCAAGGTCGCCGCCTTCGAGAGCGCCGCTGAAACCAGCGTCGAGGCGATCATGGCCCGCCTGCCCAAGGACTTCGTCCACCTGGTCCGCGTCCGGGCGGACCGGGACTACGACCCGCCGATCCTCCCCGACTAAGGCCGCCGGCCGCGGCCGCCGACGGCCCTGGCCCAAGGGGGGGCCTCGGTGGCATAATCCCCCCGATGCGAATCCGCTTCCTAGGCACGGGCACCAGCTTCGGGGTTCCCGTCATCGGCTGCGACTGCCCGACCTGCCGCTCGACCGACCCGCGCGATACGCGATACCGCTCTTCGCTCCTCATCGAGTCCGAGGCCGCGACCCTCGCCATCGACGCGGGCCCCGAGTTCCGCCTCCAGGCCCTGGCCGCCGGCCTTCGCCGCCTGGACGCCCTCCTCCTCACGCACTCGCACGCGGACCATATCGGGGGCCTGGACGACGTACGCCCCCTGACCCGGGAGCGCGAGCTGCCGGTCTACGGCGACGAGGCGACCCTCGCGGAGCTTCGCGAGCGCTTCGGATACATCTTCCGCCGCACGCAGGAAGGGGGAGGCAAGCCCCGCATCGAGCCGCGCGCGGCGGCTGGGCCCTTCCGCGTCGGCGATATCGAGCTGAGGCCGGTGCCCGTGATGCACGGGGAGCTGCGCATCCTCGGGTGGAGGGCGGGCGATTTCGCCTACCTGACCGACGCCTCGAGCATACCCGACAGCTCCTACGACCTGCTTGCCGGGGTTACGACGCTGGTCGTCAACGGCCTGCGCCGAAGGCCGCACTCGACCCACTTCAGCATCGGGCAGGCCATGGAGGCCGCGAGGCGGATCGGCTCGAGGCGCACCTGGATCACCCACCTCTGCCATGAATCGAGGCACGCCGAGCTCGAGGCCTATTGCGCCGAGATCGGAGCGGACGTCGGCGCGGCCCCCGCCTGGGACGGCCTCGAGGTAGAGGCATGAACGAGCGCGGCTCCCGGCCGGCCCTTCCGCCATCCATCGGGCTCGCCGATGTCCAGAGGAAGCTCGACGCCCTCTTCGAGTCCGGGGCGGGCGCGGAAAGGATCGAGCGCTATATCGTCGACGAGTTCGTTGAGCGCAACCGCTCGATCCGCAACGAGGACTTCCGCCGCCTCGATCCCGCGACCGTGGCCGACGACTTCCTCCGGCCCCGCCGGGACCTCTACTGCTTCGCGGTGATCAACTGGATCCGGAAGATCTTCCTGCCCTCGCTGCGGGGGCGGATCGCGGAGGGAATGCTGGTCTTCGGCCTGGGGCGGCTCTTCTCGGCCTACAACGACATGGGCGTGCAGGACGGCACCGACGCGGACATCAACGTCGTCGTCGCGGACTCCCTGAGCGCCGCGGACCGCTCCTACCTGGAAAAGCGGCTCAAGGAGCTGAAGCGCGAGCTCTACGACCGCTTCGCGATCATCCTCGACTTCAATCCCGCCTACACCCTCCTTCGCTCGAGGGACATCGCCGACCGGATGCGGAGCCGCGACGCCGAGGCGCGGATATCGGCCATCCGCTTCTACAAGAGCAACGAGAAGAGCATCGTCCTGATCAAGGACCACGAGGAGCTGCGCGAGGCGGTCTTCTCCCGCGTCCGCGCCGAGCCGGACTCGCGGCTCTTCGAGAATTTCCTGGGCCTGCGCGAGGGAGTGAGCTACGCGAAGCTGCGCTCGGGAGCCGAGGAGCTGCCCGTCCTCCTCGACGGGGGCGGGCGCGCGCTGGTCGGCACCCTGATCGGGTCCAAGCCCTTCGAGCTGCACTGCAGGCGCCTCTATCCGAGGGACGAATTCGTCTCGCCGCCCGACTGGGTCTTCTCGATGAAGTACTTCGTCAACCGGGTCTACGATTACGTGGGCGCGATGCGCGGCATAGGCCGCTCCCTCGAGGAGATCGGCTTCGTCGCGCCCCGCGGCGGGGCCCTCGATCCCGACTACCTCTACCTGCGGAACGCGCACAAGCTCATGCTCTACCTGCAGGAGCTCGTGACCCTCGCCGTCGGCTCCTACAACGACGCCGCCTGCGACTACACCTACATCTCGCGGGGCCGCTTCATGCGCTTCATGGAGATCCACGCCGAGAAGTTCAGCCGGGACTTCGACGGGATGGTCGTCAAGGGCGGCCTCGTGTCGGCCGGCGCCAAGAAGCGCTACGACATGCTGAGGCAGAAGATCAAGTCGAAGCAGCGCGACCGCTTCCTCGAGCTGAGCGTCAAGGAGCGAGCGCGCCTGCCCAAGGAATTCGCCTGCGAGACGGTCTACCGCGACGCGACGAAGTGCAGGATCTGCGTCCCCTACTCATGGGGCGACCTCGGCTACTTCGTCTTCTCGTCGATAGCCTCGAGGATAGGCTCGATCGTGGACGAGAAGCTGGTTCCCCGCCTCCCCTACCTGGGCATGTCCGCCGAGGACTACCGGCGCCACGCCATCGCGCTCCGGAGCTGCTAAAGGGGCCTAGGCCGCCGAGCCGGGCCGCGGCGGCCTAGGCGGCAGTGCGACGGCCTAGGCGGCCGCCCGGCCGCCCAGCCAGAGGCCCAG
>CAYPHO010000062.1:9213-13351 GCA_964410245.1 uncultured Treponemataceae bacterium
TAGGCGGCAGTGCGACGGCCTAGGCGGCCGCCCGGCCGCCCAGCCAGAGGCCCAGGGCCAGGCCCGCGGCCGCGAAGGCGAGGCCGCCGACGCAGTCGGCCGCGAGGTTGGCCGCCGCCTTCAGGAAGGCGCCGTGGCGCGCCAGGTCGAGCGTCTCGTAGGCGAAGGCCGAGAAGGTCGTCAGCCCGCCGAGGAAGCCGGCGACGGCCATAGGCTTCAGCCGCCGCGAGCCCAGGCCCCGCTCGGCGAGGCCCAGGGCCAAGCCGATCAGGAAGCAGCCCGCGAGGTTCACGATCAGCGTGCCCCAGGGAAAGGACGAGCCGAGGAGCCGCGCCGAGGCGCGGCTGACGAGCCAGCGGCAGGCGGCGCCCAGCCCGCCGCCCAAGAAGACATAGGCGAGATCTTGCATCGGGTCCCGATGATAGCCGCGAATCGGGGCCTTGGGATAGCGCGCGCCGGGACGCTTAGCCGCGCCGGCGAGGCTCGGCGGCCCCTCCCTCCGCGCTCCGCTTGAGCCGAAGAGCGAAGATCGCCATACTGCCTCGGAATCCAACTCGCGAGCGGGCGCCGTCCCGGCCCGGAGGAGAATCGGCCAATGTTCCCCTTCCACCTCGACCTCGGCTTCAGGACCTTCTATTTCTACGAAGGCATCTACTTCCTCATAGCGATAGCGAGCGCGTACATCTGGGCCTCGCGGAGGACGAAGGCCAGCGGCCTCTCCGCCGACCGCTTCGACATCGCCCTGGTCGGGGCCTTCGTCGGCCTCCTCCTCGGCGCGCGAATATCGCACTTCCTCTTCTGGGACCTCGACTCCTTGCTCGCGGATCCCGCCGTCTTCTTCAGGTTCTGGGACGGCGGCCTCAGCGTGGTCGGAGGGCTCGCCGGCGGGCTCGCGGGCGCGGCGATAACCTTCATCGGGAAGAAGGAGAAATTCCTCGAGTACTACGCCGTCAACGCCCCGGCCATACTCCTCGGTCAGGCGATCGGCAGGATCGGCTGCTTCATGAACGGCGACGCGTGGGGGACGCCGACCGGCTTGCCCTGGGGCGTCCGCTTCGCGAAGTACGCGACCAGCCTCCCCTCCGGCGAGATCGACCGGAGCTACATGAGCGGGGCCTGGCTCTGGTGCCGCGACCTCGGCCTGACCTCCAAGGCCGACCTCCGGACTCCGCCCCTGCACCCGACCCAGCTCTACGAATCCATTGGCGATATTCTCCTCGTCCTCCTCATCCTGCGCGTCCTCAAGACGGTCGGCAAGGAAAAGGGAGGCTCGCTCATCCTGGCCCTGCACGCCGGCGGCTACTGCCTGCTCCGCTTCGCGCTCGAGTTCATCCGAGGGGACCGAGGGGCCATCGCCTGGGCGGGGATGTCGGGCCTTCAGATCGTGCTGGCGCTCTGCGGCGCGGCCTGCCTCGCCTTCGCCCTCGCGCGCGGCCTGCGCTTAAGGCGCGCGGCCTAAGCGGAGCACGCGGTCCGGGAGCCGCGTCAGGGCGCCCTACTGTCCCGGCGGGCAGCCCTTCTCGAGCTTCGCCCAATCGAGGCCCCGCCCCGCGCGATCCGGCTGGCAGATCGGGCAGAAGAAGGCGTCGTAGCCCAGCACGCCCGCCTTGCGGATCGTCGAGCCGCAGCGCGGGCATTTCTCGCCGGCCCGGCCCCGCACCCGCATATGGCCGCGCACCTTGTCCTCGAGCGGCGCTCCCGCCTTCTCGACCTCCTCGATCCCCCATGACAAGACCGAGCGAACGGCGTCGTATAACGCGCGCTTTTTATCCTCCGGCAGCGAGGCGCAGACCGCCTTGGGGTGGATGCCCGCCTCGAAGAGGATCTCGTCGGCGTAGGCGTTGCCGATCGCCGACAGGCTCGCCTGGTCCATGACGAAGACGCGTGCCTGGCAGCGCTTCTTGGCGATCAGGGCCGAGAAGAGCTCGTAGGTGAAATCCGACGAGGTCACGTCGACGCCCTGGCTTAGGTAGCCGGGGATGACCCCGAACTCCCCGGCGGGACAGAGGTAGACCTTCCCCATCGACTTCTCATCGCCGTAGTAGAGCGTCCGCCCGTCCTCGAGCTCGAGGGCGAAGGCGGTATGCGCCAGCGCCTTTTCCCCCGGCGCCGCCAGCTTAAGCCTGCCGGCCAGCATAAGGTGCATGACGAGCTCGAGGGGGCCGCGCGCTGCCGAGTCGGGGCCGCCTTCCGCCTCGAGCCGCGCATGCAGGAAGGGGCCGTGCCGCTCGAGGCCCCGCGCGACTCGGCCCGCGACCAGGCCGGCGAAGTCCCCGCTCACCAGCACGCGAAGCACGATCGGATTCTTCACCATCGCTGAGGCGATCCGGCGCCCCTCGATCTCGGGCCCCAGGGCCTTGACGATGTGGACCAGGTCGGGCAGTTCGGGCATGGGAGGATTGTAGCACGGACTGCCGGTTCGGCGCGGCGGCCCAGCGACCCGCGAGGCGAAGCTCGCGAATGTTGCGCCGCCGCGGCTCCGGTCCTAGAATCGAAGCTATGAAGCGCCCGACCGCCGTACCGAAAGGAACCCTCGACCGGCTCCTGGCCGCCGAGAGTTGGACCGCCTACTCCGCCCTCTCGCGCCTCGGCGGCCCGCAAGCGACCGCGCGCCTCGGCGGCCCGGCCTCGGCCGCCCTCGCCCCGACGGCAGTCGTAGTAGCTCGCCTCGAAGCCGCGAGGCGAGCCTCGGTCGCCAGCCCCCTCGTCCAAGAACTCCTCTCCGAGCTTCGAGACTGGCCGGGCAAGGCCATCTCCAGCCATAAAAGCGCCGAGCAGCTCTTCCACAAGCTCGCCCTCGCCGCCGAGCTGGGCCTGCGCCGAGGCGATCCCGGCGCCGACGCGATCGCGGCGAAGGTCATGCGGCACCGCTCGATCGAGGGCCCCTTCGGCATACAGATGAACATAGGCCTCGCCCATGGGGGCACTGGCGAGAACCTCTGGGCCTGGGCCCTCTGCGACGCGCCCGTCGTCCTTCGCGCCCTGGCCCGCATGGGCTGGGCCGAGGAGCCGGCCGTCGCCGAATCGATCGACTACCTCGCGAGCCTCGAACGGACCGAGGGCGGCTGGCCCTGCGCCGTCTCCAAGAGCCTCGGCTCCTTCCGCGGGCCAGGCAAGAAGGCGGATCCCTGCCCCTACGCGACGCTCGCCATGCTCGAGCTCCTCCTCGAGCGGCCCGAGCGGCGCGCATCGCCCGCGGCCGCGCGCGCGATCGGGCGGGCCGCCGACTGCCTCCTCGGCCTGTGGGAAAACAGCCGCACCGATCACCCCTACATCTTCTACATGGGCACCGACTTCCGGAAACTGAAGGCGCCCCTCATCTGGTACGACCTTCTCCATGTCCTCGAGGCCCTGACCAAGGTGCCGGGGATCGAAAAGGACCGGCGCCTCGCCGAAATGCTCGATATCCTCGAGGCCAAGGCGAATCCCGAGCTCCTGTTCACGCCGGAGTCCGTCTACCAGGCCTTCAAGGCCTTCGATTTCGGGCAAAAGAAGGCGAGCTCGGCCTACCTGAGCGCCCTGGCCTTGGGAATCCTGGCTCGAGCCGGCAGGGTTGAAGCCAAAGGAATATGAAAAAGCCGCCCCCTTAGGAGCGGCTTTCCCGTATCGGCGGGCGCTTGGCCCGCGATGCTCGGCTTAGACTACCTTCTGTACCTTGCCGGCCTTCAGGCAGCGGGTGCAGAGCTTCACGGTCGTGACCTTGCCCTCGACCATGGTCCTGACCTCGAGGAGATTAGGCCTCCAGGTCCTGCGGGTCCGGTTCTTGGCGTGCGAGACCGTATTTCCGAAAATGGTGCCCTTGCCGCAAATATCGCATTTCCTCGACATGATTTCGCTCCAAATCGATTAGTGGGGGGAGTATACCGAGCCCGGCCGCATCGTGGCAAGCCCCGCCGCGGGGTCTAGCCCCAAGCCCCGCGCTAGCCCCGCCCGCCCATCAGCTGCTGCTGGTACTTCTTGTTCTTGGCCAGCTTTTTCATCATGAGCCGGGACTTCTCGAACTTCTTTATCAGGCGGTTCACCTCGGCGACCGAGGTGCCCGAGCCCCGGGCGATGCGGGTCCGCCGGGAGGGGCCGATGATCAGGTGGTTCAGCCGCTCCTTCCGGGTCATCGACAGGAGCATGGCCTCCTCGCGCT
>CAYPHO010000063.1:0-13350 GCA_964410245.1 uncultured Treponemataceae bacterium
CCCAGACGAGGGCCTGGTTCTCGAACTTGGACTTGGTGAACCAGAGCGCGAAGTCGGCGGGATTGCGCTTGTTCGGATCGACCTCGACCCTCGCGCCCGCCTTCAGGTCCTCGAGCTTGAGCAGGGCCAGCTCGCCGTACTTCGGGAAGGTGGTCACGTCGAAGTAGAGATTGCCGCCGGCCTGGTAGGTATGGCCCTTGGCCACGATGCGCTCGATGAGCGCGATCATCTCGGAAATATGCTCGGTCGCCTTGCAGACGATTCCGGGCCTGCCGATGTTCAGCCGCTCGGTGTCCTTGAAGAAGGCGTCCGTATAGTAGGCCGCGATGTCGAGGACGGACTCGCCGCGCTCTCGGGCGCTCTTGACCATCTTGTCCTCGCCCGTCTCGTCCTCGTCGCCGGTCAGGTGCCCGACGTCGGTGACGTTCATCACGTGGGTCACCTCGAAGCCGAGGAAGCGGAGGGTCCGGACGAGAGTGTCCTCGAACCAGTAGGCGCGCAGGTTGCCTATGTGCGCGAAGTTGTAGACCGTGGGACCGCAGCCGTAGAAGCCCGCTCGGCCCGGGGAGATAGGCTTGAACTCCTGGAGCTCGCGGCCGAGCGTGTTGAAAAGCTTGAGCGCGGGCATGGACTGCCTCCGGTTGATGCGGCTAGTATCGGGTCGTGCAAACACTACGGGACTTCTTTCAAAAAATCAATATAAGGGCCAAGGTTACATGGGACGAGCCCATGTCCGAGCATACGAGCTTCGGCATCGGGGGTCCTGCCGATGCCCTCGCCCGCCCGGCCGACGCGGAATCCGCCGCGGCCCTGCTCGCCGCCGCCCGGGCGGAGGGCCTTCCCATCTTCGTCCTCGGCGGCGGCGCGAACATACTGGTGGGAGACCGGGGCATACGCGGCATCGTGATGGACATGGGCGGCCTGCGCGCGGCGCGCGTCGAGCGGCCCGAGGGCGCCGGGGGCGGCCGATCGCGCGGCCTCGGCGGCGCCGCGCCGGGCGCGACTGAGCTCCTCGTCGCGGGCGCCGGCCTGTCCGTCGACGAGCTCTGCCTCGAGGCCCTGGCGCGGGGACTGGGCGGCCTCGAGGATTTCTTCGGCATGCCCGGCACGGTAGGCGGCGCCGTCTACATGAACGCCCGCTGCTACGATCGAGAGATGTCGCAGGTCCTGGCATGGGTCGGCTCGACGCGCGGCCACGAGGCGGCCGACGGCTCGGGTCGCGTAACGCGGCGCGCGGTCGACGCTTCGCGGCCCGTCGGGGCAGCGGCGCCGTGCGCCGCCCCGGGCTGGGCCTACAAGCGCTCCCCCTACCAGCCGGGCGGCGCGGCAGGGGCGGCCCCGGGCGCGGCAGGGGCGGCCCCGGGCGCGGCCGCCGGCGAGCTGATACTCGAGGCCGCGTTCCGCCTAACGCGCCTGGCCGACGCGGGCGCGGCCCTGGCCGCCGCAGCGATGCGCGGCCGGCGCGCCGACCGCGAGGCCAAGGGCCACTACCGCCTTCCCTCCGCGGGCTCGGTCTTCAAGAACGACCGCCGCCTGGGCGCGCCGACCGGCAGGCTGCTCGACGGCCTTGGCCTGCGCGGGAAGTCGATCGGCGGGGCCTTGGTCTCGCCCTGGCACGCCAATATCTTCGTCAACTCGGGCGGCGCGACCGCCGCCGACATGCGCGCGCTCATCGAGCTGGCGCGCTCGGAAGCGCGGCGCGAGCTGGGCGCCGAGCTCGAGCCCGAGGTCCTGATGGTCGGCGAATTCTAGGCGGTCGAAGGCGGGCGCGGCCCGCGTGGCCGCCGCACGCGGCAGCCGCCCTCAGCCGAGCGCGCTCACGTCCGCGGCGAAGGCTTCGAGGATCGATGACTCATCGGCGGCCTCGTCCCCCAGGTACTCGATGATCCTCCTGATCCAGGCCCCGTAGAGGAGCTCGGCGCGCGGCCCGGAGCCCGCGAGCCTTCCGAGGCCCGCGACGAAGGGCTCGTCCACCGCCCTGATGCCCGCGATGAGCTCGGGCCTCGAGGAAAGCGCGAACGCGAGGAACTCGCGCCAGATGCGCTTGTTGAAGGCGGCGAAGCTCTTCAGGTAGGCGCGCGCCAGGCCGAGCGCCTTCCCTTCCACCGACGCGGAGGGGTCGGACAGGATCGCGTCCATCTCGGACTCCGCCGCTCCCGAGCGCGAGCCGACGAGGCCCAAGAGGAGCTCTCCCTTCGAAGGGAAATAATTGTAGAGCGTACCGACGCCGAGCTCGGCCCGCTCGGCGATCGAAGCCATCGACGCGGCCTCGAAGCCCAGCTCGCCGAAGGCCGAGAGCGCGGCCGCCAGGATGCGCTCTCGGCGCGACTCCTTCTTGCGGTCACGCAGTCCCGGCATCAGGTTCCTTCGATAGGCAGGCGCGGGCGGAAATCCCCAGCGCCAGCAGGATGACGGCGAGGAACAGGGTGTTCCCCGCGGCATTGAGCCACACTCCGGCCATCAGCGATCCTCCGGTATCGAGGAGATACCACAGAATGGTCGAGACGAGGATAGTCCGCCAAGCCCAGAGCTTCCGCCTCGCGATCCCGAAGCGCGCCAGCGCGAACATCGAAGCGGCGTAGCCGATGAGCGAACCGCCTAAGACTCCGTAGACATAGACCTTGAATGGCCCTATCGCCTCGGCGCGATGCTCGGCCCCGAGCGAGGAAGCGATCGCGTCGCCCTCGAATATCGCCTTGAAGACCGAGCTCCGGCTGCCAAGGCCGATAAACAGGGCGACGAGGATGAAGAGCGCGGCGACGACCTGGAGAATCGAGGCGCCGAGGATTTCCTTTTTCATGGTATCTCCTATAGTGAACATCATTCTTTAATGAATTCTATTCATTTATTGAGAATAAGTCAACCACATCATGCCGGGAGCGCCGCCCCGTAGCCGCGAATGACCGCTCGCGCTTATCCTCGCCGCATGCGAAGCATCAAGGGTCCTCGCGCAGTCGGCGTCGCCTCCATGGCGGCCTGCGCCCTCCTATGGAGCCTGGCAGGCATCTTCATCAAGCTCGTGGACTGGCATCCCCTGGCCATAGCCTGCGGCCGAAGCTCGATAGCGGCGCTCTTCCTCCTGGCCTGGATCCGCAAGCCGCGCTTTACCTTCTCGCGGCCCCAAGTGCTCGCCGCCTTGGCGAACGCGGCGACCATGCTCCTCTTCGTCTACGCGAACAAGGCTACCACCGCGGCCAACGCGATACTCCTCCAATACGGCTCGCCCATCTACGTCGCGATCATCGGCACCTTCGTCCTCAAGGAGCGCCCCCGGGCCGAGCACTGGATCGCCTTCGCCTTCGTGGCCCTGGGCATGGGGCTCTTCTTCGCGGGCGGCTTGGGCGGCGGGACCTTCATCGGCAATCTCGCGGCCGTGGCGGCGGGACTGACCTTCGCCCTGTACATGATCTTCATGCGCATGCAGAAGGACGGCTCTCCCCTGGAGTCGGCGCTCCTGTCCCACATACTGACCGCGGTCATCGCCTTCGGCGCCTGCCTCTTCCTGCCCGCCCCGAGCTTCGACGCCCGCTCCCTCGCCGCGATCGCCGGCCTGGGCATCCTGCAGATCGGCCTCGCCTCGGTCTTCTTGGCGATCGGTATCAAGCGCATTACCGCCGTGGACGCCTGCCTGGTCGGCGTCCTGGAGCCAGTCTTCAATCCGGTCTGGGTCTTCCTGGCCACCAGCGAGGCCCCCAGCCCCGGAGCCCTGGCCGGCGGAGGCATCATCATCGCGGCCGTCGTCGCCTCGACCCTCGTCTCGATCCGGAGGTCGGCCCGAATTAAAGCCTGAGCTGACGACTGTTTAAATTCGGTTAGTTTTCGGTTAGGATGCCCTCCGCCTGGAAATTACCGCCCGACGGAGGCCTTGCCGCATGCAATTCGTGACGATCATCCTCGGCCTCTTCGGCGGACTCGCCTTGTTCATGTACGGCATGCAATTAGCGAGCGACGGCATTCAAAGGGCCGCGGGCGACCGCCTGCAGAGGGCCGTCAACTTCATGACCTCCAACCGCGTATTCGCGGTGGTCACCGGCGCGGTACTTACCGTCGCGATCCAATCTTCCTCGGCGACCAGCATCATGGTCGTCTCCTTCGTCAACGCCGGCCTCCTGTCCCTGGTCCAGGCAATCGGCGTCATCATGGGCGCGAACATCGGCACGACCCTGACCGGCTGGATAATCGCCGCGGTCGGGGTCGGCAAGTTCCACATAGCCGCCCTGGCCCTGCCCATCTTCGGCCTGGGCTTCTTCATGTCCATCATGAAGAAGCGGGGGGACTCATTCCGGAGCTACGGGGTCGGCCTCATGGGCTTCGCCATGATCTTCCTCGGCCTGGACTTTATCGGAAGCTCGATACCGAGCCCTTCGGGGAACGTGCTGCTGCTTCTCGAGCGCGTCTCCAACATGGGCTTCCTCTCGGTCGTCATCGCGGTCCTCGCGGGATTCGCCTTCACGGTCCTCGTGCACGCCTCGAGCGCGACCATGGCGATCGCCATCCCCCTCGCCGCCCAGGGCATCCTGGATTTCCGCATGGCCGCGGCAATCACCCTGGGCGCGAACATCGGCACGACCATCGATGCCTTTTTCGCGTACCTGGGATCGAATGTCCACGGCAAGCGGGCCGCCTGGGCCCATATCTCCTTCAACGTCATCGGGACGGTCTGGGTCATCCTGATATTCGATCCCTTCCTGAAGCTGGTCGACCTCATGGTACCCGGGGCTATCAGCGCGTCCAACGTCGGCGCGCATATCGCCATGCTGCATACCGCCTTCAACCTGGTGAACACGGTGGTCCTCCTGCCCTTCGCCCGGCGCTACGCCGCGATACTGGAGCGCCTGATCATGGATAAGGCGCCTACGGACGCCGCCCGGATCAAGCCGAAGTACGAGGTCGGCCCCCTGCTCGCCAGCCCGGACCTCAGCATCGTGTACGTCCGCAAGGAGATCGCCGACATGGCCGGGGTCGCGCGCTCGATGTTCTCCCGCTTCAGGACCGACCTCGTCGCCTGCCCCGATGACGTCGACGCCGAGATGGACTGGTTCAGGCGCTACGAGACCTACGCCGACGAGATGAAGGAACAGCTCTCCCACTACCTCCTGGAAGTCGCGAGCGAGCAGGTTCCCGAGCGCACGCAGGAAAAGATCGGCCGCCTCCTGGGGGAGATCGGCGACCTCGAGAACGTCACCGACGCCTGCCTCTCCCTGTCCCAGCTCATCGAGCGCTGCAAGCGCAAGTCCCTCGCCTTCGGGAAGAAGGAAGTCGAGAGCCTCGAGCCCTACGCCCTCCTAGCCGAGGACTTCCTCCGCTTCGTCGAGACGAATGCCGCCGGCCCCATCGACGACGAGGAGCTCGCCCAGGCCCGGGAGCTCGAGGATTCCATCGACGGCATGCGCAACGAGCTGCGCAAGATGGCGCGAAAGAGAATTAAGGGAGGGTCTGACCCAAAGGTCGAGCTCCTCTTCATCGACGTCGTACGCATCGTCGAGAAGATCGGCGACTACGCCTACTCGATCTCGCAGGCCCTGCGAGAGATGCGTTAATCCCAAGGCAAAGCCGAGTTCGATAGGACTCGTCAGCGGACGCTTCGGCGCCGGAAGCAGCGCGGGCCTTGACAGACAGTCTTTTACCGGATACTTTTAAAAGTATCTTGAATAAGCTCCGAGATAAAGTGAACGTACAGGCGGTCGCCCTCAGCAGGCCCCAGCACATCCGCGTCGCGAACGACCTGAGCATCCGCAGGCTGCTCCGCGAGCGAAAGTCCGCGACCATGGCCGATCTGGCGGCCGAGACCGGCCTCAGTCAGACGACGGTCGGCCAGGTCATCGAAGGGATGCGGAGATCGGGGCTGGTCCGGGACGCGGGGCGTCAGGCCTCGTCGGGGGGCCGGCCCGCCGCCTCATGGTCGCTCGAGGCCTCGGCTTGGACGAGCGCCGCGCTGGCCATCGAAGGCGAAAGCCTCTCCTGGGCCCTCTTCGACGCCTTCGGATCGAAGGCCGAGGAGGGAAGCGCCCCTGTCCGCTCCGATCCCCTGGCGGAAGCGCTGTCCCTTTCGGCGGAGCTGGGGGATGCCGCGCGCTCGCGCTCGGGAAGCCTGGGCGCCCTTGCCGTCGGCGTGCCGGCCGCGGTCAAGGACGGCCGCGTCCTTACGGGCGACTTCCTCGAGGCCTGGGCGGGCAAGGACCTGGAGAGCCTCTTCCGCGAGCGCTCCGGCCTCGACGCCGTCGTCGAGAACGACCTCAACGCCGTCGCCCTGGGCTACCTGCGCTACGCCCGCTCGGAGGGCCGCGAGGTCGAGAGCCTCGCCTATATCCACTTCAACGAGGGCTCCTGCATCGGCTCGGGCCTGGTGCTGGACGGCCGCGTCTTCCGCGGGGCCTCGAGCTACGCGGGCGAGGTGGGCTTCCTGCCCATGGGCGACGGCCGCATCCTCGAGGACATCATGTACTCGGCCCAGACCAGGGCAGAGGACTACGCCGAGGCGGTGATCCTCGCGCTCAGGACGATCAACTGCGTGGTAAACCCGGCCCTGATCGTCCTGGGAGGCAGGGGCTTCCGCTTCGACCTCGAGGACGAGATCTCATCGCGCTTCCGCTCCCTCGTCGACGCGCGGGTGCGCCCCAGCCTCGCGTTCTCGCGCGACAGCGGCGCCTACTACATGGACGGGCTCGGCAGCCTCGCCGCCGATCTGGTCCTTCCCGCCTGAGCGCGGGGAGCAAGGAGAAACCATGGCATCGCCCCTGCTCATCGTCGTGATCTACCTGGCCTTCATCAGCCTGGGCCTGCCCGACTCGGTCCTGGGCGTCGCCTGGCCGTCGATGCGGCAGGCCATCGGCGCCCCGCTCGAGGCCGCGGGCCTCATAGCCATCATCCTGACGACCTGCGCGGCGCTCTCGAGCGTCCTCTCGGGCTACCTGAACCGCCGCCTGGGCACCGGGCGCATCGTGCTGGCCAGCACGGCGCTGACCGCATTGGGCCTCTTCGGCTACTCGATCGCGCCGAGCTACGCGTGGGTCCTGGTAGCGGCCCTTCCCCTTGGCTTCGGCGCGGGAGCGGTCGACTCCTCCCTCAACGGCTACGTCGCCGCGCACTACTCCTCGCGGCACATGAGCTGGCTCCACGCCTCCTGGGGGCTCGGCGCCACGATCGGGCCGGTCGTGATGACCGCCTTCATCGCGGGTCCGGGCTGGAGAGGCGGCTATACGACGATCTCCCTGGTCCAGGCGAGCCTCGCCCTGCTCTTCGTCCTGACGCTGGGCCTGTGGAATCGCGGGGGCGCCGGTTCGGCCGCCCAGGCCGGGGCGGCGACGGCGGCGGCTGCCGCGCCCTCCGCCGCCCAAGGCGCCGCGACCGCGCGGCGAGCCAAGCTCGGCGGCATGCGGCGGCCCGAGCCCTGGCTCCAGGTGGCGATGTACGCGATCTACTCGGCCTGCGAATACTCGGTGGGAATCTGGACCGTATCGATGCTCCGCGAGTCGCGCGGCGTCGACGCGGGCGTCGCGGGCAACTGGGTCGCGCTGTACTACGGCGGCATCATGGGAGGGCGCCTCCTGACGGGATTGGTCGCGGACCGGCTGGGCAACCGCTTCATGGCCCGCCTCGGCATTATCGTCGCCGCCGTCGGCTGCGCCCTCCTCTGCCTGCGAGGCGCCGACTGGCTCGCCCTGCCGGGGCTCCTCCTCCTAGGCATGGGCTTCGCGCCGATCTACCCCTGCATGATGCACGAGACGCCCGTTCGCTTCGACGAGGCGACCTACCGCCGCGTCATAGGCCTGTCGATCGGCGCGGCCTGCGTCGGCGGATCCTTCCTGCCGGCGGGGGTCGGCCTGGTGATGTCGGCGACGAGCCTCGAGGCGCTGGGCTTCTGCGTCGGCGCCTTCATACTCGCGCTGGCCGTCCTGGGCGAGGCGCTGAACCGCAGGACCTAGTGCGCCCCGCGGGATTGCATCCCCTATTGCCGGTAGGCCTTGGGCAGCTCGATGAGGCTGACGTTGACCACGAAGGGGCCGTAGTCGGTCGCGAAGGGGATCGCCAGGATGGGGGCGCGGTCGGGCCAGGAGACGGTGTGGTTCTCGCCCTGGACGACGAGGGGTACCGAGATCTCGATGTCGTAGCCCGAGAGCTTGCCCGCCGCGTTGCCCGAAATTATGTTGACCAGCTCGCCGACCATGCCGTCGCACAACGACTCACGCTCCTCGTCGCTGGACCATTCCACCCCGGACTTGCGCAGGAGCTTGTCCGCGAGGACGCGGGTAAGCCTGATCGCGACGACGCCGATGGCGCTGCCGGTGAGGACCATGACCGCCGAGATGTCCCAGCGGTGCTTGCTCGCCCGGTCGTCGAGGTAGGCCTCGCCGTTCTGGGGAACGATGCCGAAGGTCCGCTCGAAGAGCTCGATCGTCGCGGTGAGGAAGGGGTTCACGAGTTCGGCTTTCATCCTGGCGCCCCCGGGACATTTTACCTAAGGCGCCGGCGAAGTCAAATGCCGATCCCGGGCCCGGGGGCGCTGTCGCGGCCGGCCCGGCGCTTCCCGCGGGGCGCCCGCGCCGCTACACTGTCGCCCTAGGGGGAGCGTGAGCCCATGAGCAGAAAAGCCAAGCCCGAGAAGCACCTGCCCTATTTCGCCTTCATCAAGTCCCTGGCCGGGCCGGGCTGTCCCGTCTGCGCCCGGGCCAAGGCCTCGCTCGACGAGTGGTTCGAGAACCTCCTGTACGAGAGCGCGAACGACCGGCCCCTGCGGCATCGCTTCGACGCCGATCATGGCCTCTGCGGGCGCCACGTCCATACGCTCTGCTCGGTCGACAGCGACGGCCTGGGCGCCGCGATCGTATACCGTAACGTCCTCGAGGCGGCCGTCGCCTCGCTGTCCGCCGGCAAGGCCCCCCGCGTCAACGAGGGAAGCTGCGCCGCCTGCGACCACGAGCGCGACGCCGAGGCGCGCATCGTGGGCCTGGTCGCCGACTTCCTGGACGAGGAGGAGATGCGCGAGGGCATGGAAGGATCGCAGGGGCTCTGCCTGCCGCACCTGGCCGCGGTGCTGGCCCGGCGCAAGGATGCGCCGGCGTGGTTCATCGAGCTGCACCGCAGGCGCCAGGCCGAATTCCTGGCGCTCATGGTCCGCTATATCGATTCCTTCAAGCTCTCCACCGAGGAGCGCCGCGCGGCGCTCAGCTTCGAGGAGGAGATGGCCTGGAAGCGAATCGCGCCGCTGGCGACGGGCGAGGGCGGATGGGCCAGGAGCGGCGGCAAGCGCTAGGCGGGCCCCGCCCTGCCGAGGCGCGGGCGCGGGCGATGCCGCCCGCGGCGCGCCGCAAGACCGCGGGCGCGTACCTTAGCCGCGCCGCCGAGACAGCTCGACTATCCTCCAGCCCTTCTTCGTCAGCTCGAAGCTCAGCTCGTCCGTCCGCTTCTCCTCGATGACCTGAAGCTCGGCGTCGATATCGTCCCCGCTCCGCTCCATGTACCACAGGGAGTAGGAGGCGCGCATCTTGTAGGTCGAGCCCGGTTCCGAGGGCGGGGGCGCGCCCTGGTCCTCGAGCTCGAGCCCGGTGACCCCGAAGAGCAGCATCCCCGGCTCGATGGAGGGCCGTCCCGCCGCGAGCCAGTCGCGGGCCGGCAGGATGGCGTTGAGTCCCTCGTAGGCCAGCTTCGTCCTCGAGATGATGAACAGGTTGGTGACGATGGTGGAATCCGACTTGACTCCTGCGTCCTTCGGATTCCCGGCCGCTTCCAGCGTCTCGACGTCCAGGCCGGAGAGGCTCTGGTAATAGGCCTGGGCCACCTGGCGCGGCGTCAGTCCCGCCATGGAGGGACCGTCGTTGCGGGACTGGATCGTCGATACGACGAGGACGGCGGCGAGGGCCAGGCCGCCCGCGATGCCGCCGACCAGCGCGCCCTTCTTGCGCATGAAGGTCGAGAACGCTTCCTTCTTCGCCGCCTTCGCGAGCCTCGCGTCCCTCTCGCGCCCGATCTCGGCCTCTTCCTCGGGCCTCAGGGCCCGCAGCCAGCCATGGCGCGAGGCCTCGTCGAGGGCGGACCTCCATTCGATGAGCGGGACCGAGGCGGGATCGGCGAAGGTCCTGTCGACGATCGAGGCGAGGGCGGGATCGAGGGCGGGCGCGGCGAGGGCCGCGCTCAGCACGGGCGGCGCGCTCGGGGCCGAGCTGCCGGCCTCGGCGGCCTCGCGAGGGAAGGGAGCCGTCCCGGCCGCGAAGCGGTAGGCGACCTGGGCGAGGAGGAAGGCCGCGTCGGCCTCGGCGCTCTTCGAGAGCGGATGCGCGAGGCGGCCGGCCGCGGCCGAGCGCTCCTCGGGCGTCCATGCCGAGAGGGCCCTGGCGACGGACTGGGCCGGCAGGATCAGGGCGTCGCCGCCCGGGCCGATCAGGATCCCCGTCGAGGCGAGGCCGCGCCGCAATTGCCCCTCGCGCGACAGGAGCTCCAGGGCCCTCGCGGCTTCCCGGAGCAGGCCCAGGCCCTCTTCCAGGCTCGAGGCCGAGTCGAGGCCCCTGCCGGCGAAGCCCGGCCCTGTCAGCCTCGTCTCGCCGCCGCCCTCCTCGATCGACTCGAAGCTCCAGGGGCTCCGGCGGCCGGCGGCCGAGACGAGGCTGCCCTCTTCCGAGAGCGCGGCGGCGACCGCGCTGCCCGCTCCCTTGACGGATGAACTGGGGAACGCGAGCGATATCCCGCTCGCGCCTACGACGACGATGTCACGCATGGGACTATAGTAGCACTATCGCGCCGCCTCCGGCGAGCGCTTGGAGGCGATCCGCCTCGCCAGCTTGACGATCTCATTGACGGCCAGGGGCGCCGCGGCCAGGGCGATCACGTAGAGCCACTCGATCCCGTCGAGCACGTGGACCTTGAAGAACTCGGCCAGGGGCTCGATGAGGACGATGCCGCACTGCAGCGCCGCGCCCAGGACGAAGGCCCCGACGAGCCATTTGTTCGAGAAGAAGCCGATGGAGAACAGGGACTTCTTCCAGTTGCGCAGGTTGAAGGCGTGGAAGAGCTGCGCGAGGCTCAGCGTGCAGAAGGCCATGGTGCGCGCGAAGACGAGCGTTGCCTCCGATTCCATGCCGAGGGCCGCGCCCCTTCCCATGCCGATCCAGAAGGCCGCGATCGTAAGGGCCCCGACCAGGACGCCGTTCAGGACCATGAAGGGGGCCACGCCCTTGGCGAAGAGCCCTTCCTTCGGATCGCGCGGCTTTTCCTTGATGATGTCCGGGTCGCCCTTGTCCATGCCCAGGGCCAGCGCCGGGAAGGTGTCGGTGACCAGGTTGACCCAGAGGATGTGGATAGGGAGGAGGGGGATGTAGGTCCCGACGAGGACCGCCGAGAACACCGCGAGGACCTCGCCCACGTTGCAGGAGAGGAGGTAGACGATCGCCTTCTTGATGTTGTTGTAGATATTGCGGCCCTGCTCGACGGCCTTGACGATGGTCTGGAAGTTGTCGTCCGCGAGGATCATGGCCGAGGCGCCCTTGGATACGTCCGTCCCCGTGATGCCCATGGCCACGCCGATATCGGCGGCCTTCAGGCTGGGGGCGTCGTTCACGCCGTCGCCCGTCATCGAGACGATATGGCCGTTCGAGCGGAAGGCCTTCACGATCCGGACCTTGTGCTCGGGCGAGACCCGCGCGAAGACCCGGGCGGTCCTCGCCTTGACGCTCAGCTCGGCCTCCCCCAGGGCGTCGATCTCGGGGCCGGAGAGCGCCTCGCCCTCCTCGCTCGCGATGCCCAGGTCCCGCGCGATCGCCAAGGCCGTGGCCTTGTGGTCCCCCGTGATCATCGCCACGCCGATCCCGGAGGTCTTGCAGATCCCGATCGAGGGCTTCACCTCCAGCCGAGGCGGATCGATCATCCCGGCCAGGCCCAGGAAGGTCAGGCCCTTCTCGAGCCCCTCGCCCTCGGCCTTCTCGCCCTCGGCCAGGGGCCGATAGGCCGCGCCCAGGACGCGCAGGGCCTTCTCGGCCATGGCGTCCGCCCCCGCCAGGATCGCCGCCTTCCGCTTCCCGTCCAGCGGGAGCTCCTTCCCGCCGTCCATGACGCGGTCGCAGCGCTCAAGGAGCCGGTCGACGGCCCCCTTGGTCATCACGAGGCGCTGCCCGCCCCGCGCGTGCACCGTGCTCATCATCTTGCGATCGGAATCGAAGGGCAGCTCGCCGACCCGCGGCGCGGACTCGAGGAGCCCCTCCTTCGAGATCCCGCCCCGCCTGGCGAGCTCCAGCAGGGCGATCTCCGTCGGGTCGCCGGTGGCGGCGTCCCCGCCGCTCCCCTCCCCCGCGCACTCGGAGCCGTCGCCGGCGCCCAGGCAGGCGTCGTTGCACAGCGCGAAGGCCTCGAGGAAGAGCCTCTGCCCGCCCTTCGACGCGTCGATCGCGTCCGCGCTCCCCGATTCTCCGTCGGCGGACCATTCGACCACCGACATCTTGTTCCGCGTCAGCGTCCCCGTCTTGTCCGAGCAGATCATCGTCACGGCGCCCAGGGTCTCGACGGCCGGCAGGCGCCTCACGATCGCCTTCTCCCTGCTCATCATCTGCACGCCGATCGCCAGCACGATGGTCACGATGGCCACTAGGCCCTCGGGGATCGCCGCCACGGCGAGCGATACCGAGGTCAGGAAGAACTCGAAGACGTGGGACCGGAGCACGGTCCCGGTCTTGACCAGCTCCTCGCCCACCGCGAGGACGAACATCAGCCCGCAGAGGATCAGGATGCCGATGCCGAGCTTCTTGCCGAAATCGTCCAGCTTCCGCTGGAGCGGCGTCGCCTCCTGCTTCTCCTCCTCCAGCATCGTCGCTATCCGCCCCAGCTCCGTGTCCATCCCGGTCCCGATCGCGATGCCCGTCCCCCGCCCGTAGGTCGCCATCGTCGAGGAATAGCCCATCGTCACGCGGTCGCCCAGGGGAGCGTCCTCGCCGACGGAGGCCTCCGCCTCCTTCTCGACCGGCACGGACTCGCCCGTCAGCGAGGCTTCCTCGACCTTCAGGTTCACGGCCTCGACCCAGCGCAGGTCGCAGGGGATGACCCGGCCCGCGTCGATCGACACGAGGTCGCCGGGCACCACCTCGCTCGAGTCGATCTCCCGCGGCGAGCCGTCGCGGATGACGATCGCCCTGGGCGCGGAAAGCTTCTTCAAGGCCTCGAGCGCCTTCTCGGCCCGCGACTCCTGGACGACGCCGACGACCGCGTTGATGACCACCACCATCAGGATGATGATCGCGTCCGAGGCCTCGCCGAGGAGGATCGAGACCACGGCCGCCGCGAGGAGGATGTAGATGAGGAAATCCTGGAATTGCTCGACGATCCGCACGAAGAGGCTCTTCCCCTTCTTCGCGGCCAAGCGATTAGGAC
>CAYPHO010000064.1:0-13102 GCA_964410245.1 uncultured Treponemataceae bacterium
GCCCGTACTGCCCTACGCCCTGGCCTTCGCCGCGGGCGCGATGATCTACGTCGTCGTCGAGGAAGTGGTGCCCGAGTCCCAGCGCTCCGGCAACTCGGACATCTCCACCCTGGGCGCGATCGCCGGCTTCGCCCTCATGATGTTCCTGGACGTGGCGCTGGGCTAGGCCGCGCGGCCGGCCGGAGGCGAGCATGCGTCCCCGGGCGGCCGCGCGAGGCTCGTCAGGCTCCTCAGGCCAGGCGCTCTCGAGCCTTTACGAGCAGGGCCGCGGCGCGTTCCTCCTCGGAGGCGGCGCGCAGGATGAGCTCCGAGATCTTCGCGCGAACCGACTCGTCAGCCAAAGCCGCGAGCTGCTCGCTCCCGCGCTGCGGGCCGCCAGCGAGCGCGGCGATCTCCCAGAGCGTTCCGCTCTCGGCGCGGAAGGCCTCGGCCGCCTCCTTGAGCGCCGCCGCGCCATCCTTGAGCGCGGCCTCGACGGCCCCGTCGCCCGAGAGGGATTCGGCGAGGTGACCGAGGTATTCCGCGGCGTAGTACCTGCCCTCGTTGCTCATGTCCATCGCGTCGCCGTGGGCCATCAAGCGCATGTCCTCGGCGCTCCCGCCATCGATACAGGGCCGGTCGCCCGACTTGATCGCCGCGGCCCAGGCCTTGAACGCCGCCTGGCCCGAGACGCGCTGGTACTTCCCGGAGCCGGTCTTCCTCGTCGACATGATCCTGAGGGCCAGGTCGATCAGGGCGAGGGCCTCGGAGCGCGCGTCGAAGGCCGCGACGGGCCTACGTTCGCCGAAGAGCGCGATCGCGCTCGTATTCGAGTACCAGAGCCGCTTGCGGAAGTAGCCGGCCGGGTCGAAGTCCTGCTCGGGATTCATCTCCTTGAAGCTCTGGAAGAAGTTCCAGCCGAGGAGGAGCCGCCCCTCGTCCTCGTAGCCCGTGACGATGCAGGCCTCGGGCGGCCCGATGATCCCGAAGGCGATGACGGGCTTCCCGCCGTCGATCGACTGGACGATGGCCGCCCTCATGCCTTCCTCGTCGAGGAAGGCGGGGAACATCCGGGACATCTCTGAGACGCAGCAGCCCTCGGGCAGGCTCTCGTTCCAGCCGGCGTTCGCGTAGAGCCTCGCCTCGAAGCCCGAAGCCTCGAAGGCGCGGCGCAGGGGCGCGACCGCGTCCTCGTCCATGGCCATGATGTCCACGTTGCCCCCGTCCCAGCCCGAGGGGTTCCACATGAGCCTGAAGGCCGCGCCGGAGTGGCAGAGGACGCGCGCGTAAGCCAGGCTCGAGGGCAGCTTCTCCTCGCCGAGGGCCTTGAGGCAGGCCCGGAGGCAGGAGGGGAAGGGCGTGATCTCGATATGGCCCTCCTGCTCCCCGTAGTACACGCGCTCGATGCGCTCCAGCACCCGCCTCTTGAACGACGGATCGCGGGACGCCTTGATCGATTCCATCTTCTTCTCGGCCATGTCGATGAGCTCCTTTCTGACGATCTTCCTCGCCTTGTGGAGCCGGTTGGTGACGGTCGTCTCGCTCGTCCCGAGGAAGGCGGCGATGTCGCGGTAGCTGCGCTCCTCGAGGTGGTAGAGGACGAATGCGCTCCTCTCCTCCTCCGACAGTCTCGCGAGCGCCTCGTCGAGCCTCAGCATCACGGCATCCGCCTCGAGCCGCGACGGGGGATCGGCGTCCCTCGAGGGCAGCTCGTCGGGCAGCTCCTCGGACTGCCTCGATCGCGAGGCGGCCAGGGCCAGGCTCGCGTTCTGCACGATGCGCTTGAGCCAGCCGGGGAAGGCCGAGCACTCGGCCAGGGAACCGAGGTTCCTGAAAGCCTGGAGGAAGGCTTCCTGCGCCGCGTCCTCGGCGTCGTGCCGGTTGCCGAGCAGCGAGAACGCGTAGCCGAGGGCCATGTCCTGGAAGGCCTCGACGAGGGACCCGAAAGCCGCCGCGTCGCCTATCCTCGCGCGACGAACGAGATCGACGTATTCCATCCGTACTCCATGCCGAAAGGATGGGCCAGAGCCCGCATTCCTTTACGATTCGGGGGGAAAAAAATGCTCAGGTTCGCGCCGATTTCCGCTTCCGGCGGCCGATGCGGCGCTCGCCGCCCCTAGGGCGCCCGGGCCGCCTTACGGTCCCGCTCCAGGTTGATCCAGGTCAGCTCGTGGCGGTTGTGCCATAGGTGCAGGACGCGCGAGCCGGGGATGGCCGCGAAGGCGTCGGTCGTCGCCTTGTCGAAACCCGAGCCCTGCATCTTGATCGTGCAGACGAAGTTGCGAGCGAGGCCCGAGGACAGCCATTTCCCGACCCACTCGAGCAGGGCCGGCGGATAGCAGATAACGTCCGAGCAGAGCCAGTCGACGGCCCCGAGGTCGGCCGGGCGCAGGGTGAAGGCGTCGTGCCGCATAACGCGCACATTGGGCAGCTCGGCGATCCTGGGCTCGAGCTCGGCCCGGTCGATCGCCGTCACGGAGGCGCCCAGGCCTGCGAGGGCCCAGGTCCAGCCGCCGGGCGAGGCCCCCGCGTCGACGCAGGACTCTCCCGGGCGGGGAAGCTCGCCGGCCAGGACCAGGGCCTCCCAGAGCTTGCGGTAGGCGCGGCTGGGCGGCCCCTCCTTGTCCTCCTCGAACTCGAACTCGCCGTTGGGGAAGGGGCTCGAGCACTCGGGGCTCGCGATCATCGTATGCTCGTCGAGGAGGGTGAAGGCGCCCATGGGCACCTTAGGCGGATCGAAGGGGAAGGCCTTCGGCCTCGTCGGCAGGGGCGGCAATCTCTCCGCTATAAGGGCGCTGCGCCGGTTGAGGCGCGCGGGCAGGGGGGCCCAGTTGCGCTGGATGCCCCGCAGGGCCTTGGCCGCCTCCCCGACAGAGGAGAACTCGAGGAGGAGGGGCCGCTCCCATACGTTGCGCGTCCAATAGGCGCGCCGCCTGGGGCCGGGGACGGTGACGAGCTCGCCGTCGAGCCGGTCCCGGTCGGGCAGCTCGCCCAGGAGGAGGGGGAGGAATCCCCTGGCCGCGTGGTAGCAGGCCGCGTCGAGCTCGCGCACGGGCCGGCTATATCAGCTTGCGCGAGCGCGCCGCGGCCATGAGCTCGCCGTTCCAGCGGTTGCGCTCCATGAATCCGTCCTTCAGCGAGGACTCGGCCGTGCGCGCCGAGCGCATCTGCAGGGCCTTGAAGGCCCTGCTGAGCGCCGTCGTCGCGTCCATCGACCCGGCCCCCGCCCGCTCGAGGATGAGATAGCGGTAGAAGGCGTAGAGGTGGGCCGCGGGATGCAGGGCGGAGATGCGCTCCTCGCGCTCGAGGGAGGAGATCCTCGCCGCGTGGCCCCGGGCCTCGGAGGGAGGCTCGGCGAGGGCCGAGGCGTATTCCCGGAAGGCGAGCACCTGGTCGGCGAGGTAGGTCCTGGTCGAGTTGAAGCCCACGACGCGGCCCTCGAGCGAGCCGAAGCCCGAGCCCCAGTCGAAGGCGTCGGCCGACGCGAAGGGGGGCGGGAGAGGGAGCTCTAGCGCGCGGCCGGCGAGGGCGGCGGCCGCGGCGTGATCGCCGCTCCAGCATTCCGCCTCGCCGAGGAACCACAGGGCCTCGGCGTCGTCGCCGCGCCGCGACAGGATATCGCGGGCGCGCCCGAGGTCGCCCGCGAAGGAGGCCGCGCGCCCGGTCCAGACCTCGGCGCGGAGGGCGGCCGCGGGCAGGCCGTAGATCCTGGCGAGGGAGCGGACCGCCCCGAAGCGATCCTCGGCCTCCGCCGAGCGGCCGAGCTCCAGGGCCGCGCGGCCCGCGATGAACTCGGCCGCCGCCTCCCAGTCCGCGCGGAATGCCGAGGCCGCGCTCCTGGCCGAGGCCGCGGCCCGCTGGGCGGAACGGCCTATGTCGCCTAACGCGAGCTGCGCGGCCGCCTCGGCCTGGGCGCTCAGGGCGCATTCCATGGGATCGGGGACGGAGGAGGCGAGGTCGAAGGCGTTGGCCAGGTAGTCCGCGCCCTCCTGGGCCTCGCCCTGGGCGAGGGCGCAGAGCCCCAGGAGCCTGTGGGCCCGGGCCTCGGCGCGGACGACGCCGAGGGAGCGCAGGCCGATCAGGGCGGCCTTAGCCCGGGCCGCGGCCGGCTGGGCCCGCCGCTCGGCGTAGTCGAAGGCCGATCGCGAGAGGGCCGCGCAGATAGGGACCAGCCCCCCCGTCCCCGCGGACTGCGCCGCCGCCGCCTCGGCCTCGATTAGCCCCAGGGCGGCCCGAGAGCCCTCGCGGTCGGCCTCGGCGTAGCGCGAGAGGAAGCCGCCCAGCGGCCAGAGCGGCGAGGCTATCGGGGGGAGCCCCTCGGGCTCGGAGGGGCCGTAGGCCGCGTCCGACGCGAGGGAGTCGTAGAGCAGGGAAGGATCGTCCCCCGCGGCCCCGTCGCCGCCGACCCGCCTGTACAGGGCCGCCGAGGCGAGGATGCCGCGCGCCTCCCTGAGCTCGAGCAGGCGGCGGGAGAAGGCGGCCTTCACCGCCGCCCCCCGGTCGGCGAGGGCCCGCTCCGCGCTCGCGGAGGCCTCGGCCGAGAGCAGCCGCGGCCGGGGGCCGGAGTCGGCCAGGCCCAGGGCCGCGAGGGACGCGTAGGCTATATCCCGGACGCCCTCCACGTAGCCCATCGAATCCAGGAAGCCATCCATGCCCGCGTCGTCGAGGATGTCCTCGCCCAGCCTCAGGGCCAGGAAGAGCTCGCCGTACTCGAGGGGAAAGGTCGAGAGCGCGGCGGCGGCCAGGTCCTCGGTCCTCCTCGACTCGGGAAGGAGCCCCCCGGCCGCGGCGACGCGGAGCGCGAGCCTGAGCCGCAAGGGATCCGTAGCGGCGGCGGAGACCAGGGCGGGGGCGAGGACGGCGTCCCCGAGGGACTCGGCCGCCAGGAGGGCCGCCCGGGCCATCTCTCCCGGGCCCGGGCCCGAGACCTCGACCCTGCGCGTCGGCACTCCCGTCCAGGACTCCGGCAGGCTGCGGCCGCAGGCGATGATCGTGACGCCCTCGCCCTTGAGCTTGTCCCGGGCTATGCCCAGTACGAGCGAGAGGCTCTCGGCGGGGAAGTCCTCGGCCCCCTCGATCACGATGAGCGCGGGCAGGGACCTCGCGCGCATCTCCACGGCGTAGAGCCTGACCAGGGCCGAGGCGCAGATCGATAGGCGGACATCGACGCCCGGGGAGGAGCGCTCGCGATAGGGCGAGCCGCCGAGGAATTCGAGGACGGGCGAAAGCTCCTCGAGGAGCCCGCGCTCGGCCTTCGAGAGCGCCGCGCCGTCCTCTCCGCGGTAGGAGCGGAAGAGCTCCGACAGCCCCTTCGCCAGCGGCCAGTAGGTCCGGCTTCCCACGACCGAGGCCCTCAGCCTGAGGAAGGGGCGGGATGCCTCGGGATAGAGCTTCTCGAGCGCGGCGCCCAAGGCGGCGGGGGCCGAGCGGCCCGGGCCGAGTATCGCGAGGGCCTCGTCGGAATCGCGGTCGGTCACGATGTCGCCGATCGCGTCGACGACGGCCTCCGCTCCCTGGCCGCAATCGGGGAGGATCGAGTCGAGGTCGAGGGGTATCGCCGGCCGCGCGTAGGGCGCTTCGGCGACGGGAAGGACGGGAGACGGGCCGCTCCCGCCCGGCGGGGGCGCGCCGGCCGCGAAATAGCCGGCGAAGAGGGCGGCGGCGCGCTCCGACAGGTAGAGCCCGTCGTCGCCGACGCCGTACCAGAGGCGGCTCGCTCTCTCGAGGGCCTCTTCCGCGCCGCCCGTCCCGGCGTCGAGGATGACCGCCCAGCCCAGGAGCCTGGGGCCGAGCCCTCGGAGCCGGGCCGACAGGCTCCGAGCCGCCTGGGCGGCCCTGAGCCTGCAGGGCCGCTCGGACTCGTCGAAGCTCATGAAGAAGGATTCCTCCGAGGGATGGGTCGAGCCGGCGAAGGAGGCCGCCGCCTCGGCCGCGGCCGAGGCCACGAGCTCGGCCAGATGCGGCTCGGAGCTTCGGATCTGGGCGTGGTAAGGTATCTTCACGTAGAGTCCGATCACTTTTTCCCCCGATCGCGCCTTCGGGCGCGATTATACCCGGCCTTCGCCCGCCCGGTCAGGCCCCGCGGCGGCCCGATCGAAACTTGACGAGGGTAATGCCGGATGCTAAACTGGCCGACAATCCTAAAAAGTACATCGCGTCGCCGAAATCCTTCGATCGAAGAGGATCGTATTGTGCTTGAGAGCATCGTCGGCTCGTTGAACGGTCCCCTCCTCGCAAAGATCGCGCTCGCCGCGGTCCTCCTCGCGTCCTTCCTATTCCTCCGCCGCAGGGAGACCGAGGGCGTCATGCTCGGCTTCGCCTTCCTCTCGGCCCTCCTCGCCGCCAGGGACATCGCTTTCGCGGCCTTCCCCCGTCCCGCCCTCTATGCCGCCTCAGACCTCCTCGTCCTCGCTGCGCTCGCCTACCTCTCGGCCAAGCCCTTCGGCCTCGGCTGGGCCGCCTGGGCGGCGATCGCGATCGACCTCGCGGCCGCGCCCGTCGTCGTCCTCGCCGAGCTCGGCGTCGGGATCGGCGTCGGCCCGGAGCTGGCCCAGGCCGCCGCCGCCTTCCCGATCGCCGCGATCGCGATCATTCCCTACGCGCGCCGCTCCGAGGCCGATACCCCGGCCAGGCGGCTGTCCTCGCGCGTATGCCTCCCGCTCGCGGCCGCTTCCGCCGCCTACGTCGCCGCGGCCCTCCTCCTCGGCCGGCCCTCGCCGATCTTCCAGTCCCTGGTCGTGCCCGTCTTCTACGGCCTCCTCTTCGCGATCGCCCTGATATTCGTGGACATCGCCCAGAAGGACCTCGCGGGGGCCGTGGAGTACTACGAGGAGTCCGTCGACTCGCTCTACGACCTGCTGCTGGCCGCCGGCTCGGCCGTGCGCACGGAGTTCTCGCTCCAGGACGTCCTGGACAACACGATACGCGCCATCGTCGAGCGCACCGGCGCCGACGGCGGCGTCCTCCTCCTCGCCGACGAGTTCGAGGAGTCGGTCTCGGTCCGCGCCTCCCACGGCGACTTCCCGCCGCCCTTCAAGCTGCCCGAGACCCTGCCCAGGACGCGCGACCGCGTGGAGTCCTTCGTCCGGCACGCGCGGTTCCGGCTCGGCGAGGGGCTCCTGGGCGAGGTCTCCAGGACCGGTAAGCATGTATTCGTCGCGCAGAACGGGCCCGGCTCCCAGCTCCCGGACAACGGGGACGACGAGTGGCTCCGGATCGGCGCCCTGATCGCGGCCCCCCTCATCGTGCGCGACCGCATCATCGGCGCGGTGGCGGTGGTGCGGAAGGACGGGCTCTCCTTCTCCGAGCGCGACTTCGACCGCTGCAAGCTCCTCGCCAACTTCGCCTCGATCGCGGTCGCCAACTCCTTCTCCTTCCTCGAGGCGGCGGAGCGCAGCGACATCGAGCGCGAGGCGGCCATCGCCGAGAACGTGCAGCGGACCATCCTGCCCAAGGAGCTGCCGGCCGTTCCCGGCTACGCGATAGGCGCTTTCACGAGCCCCGCGCGAGGCGTCTGCTCGGACTATTACGACGCGATCCAGACCCGCCCCGATAAGGTGCTCCTTGCGGTCGGGGACGTCGCCGGGAAGGGCGTTGCCGCGAGCCTCGTCCTGGTCATGGTCAGGTCCATCCTGAACCTGATCACCGCCTCGACGAAGGACGCCGCTACGCTCCTGCAGTGGGTGAACCGGGGAATAACCGGCAAGGTCGACATCGACCACTTCGCGACATTGGGCCTCGCCTCCCTCGACGCCTCGACGGGGGAGGTCGAGTTCGCCAACGCGGGCCAGCAGGCGGCCATCGTCTACCGGGCCGAGCCCGACGCGCTCCAGGCCGTCGAGATAAAGAGCGTCCCCATCGGCGTGGAGCGGCGGTCGGCCTTCGAGTCGAGGCGCTTCAGGCTGGGCCCGGGCGACATACTGGCGCTGTACACGGACGGCATCGTCGAGTCCGTGAACGCGCAAGGCAAGCAATTCGGGCGGAAGAACCTAGGCGAGTCGATCAGGCGCTGCAGGGACCTCCCGCCGGACCGGATCGTCGAGCGGGTGCGCGCCGACGTCCTCGACTTCGCCGGGCAGGTCCGGCAGCACGACGACCAGACCCTGCTCGTCGTCAAGCGGGCGTGATCCGATGGTAGAATAACCGGGAGAGGAGCCGATCGAATGGAACTGAAGATACGGAAGAGCGGCGAGAACTATATCATCGACGTGAACGGCGAGATGGACCTGTACAACTCCTATAAGCTCAAGGAGCTCGTGATGAAGATGCTCGAGAAGAAGGTCGAGCGCTTCATCATCAACCTCGAGAGCGTCGACTACATCGACTCGAGCGGCATCGGCGCCCTCATCCACAACTGCTCGACCATCAAGAAGATGGGCTTCAAGCTCGTCATCACCAACATCCACGGGTCGGTCAAGAAGGTCATCGAGCTCACGAAGCTCATGGGCTACTTCCCGATCACCCCGACGATCGACGACGCGATAAAGCGGCTGGAGGGCTAGAGCATGGGAGAGCCGGTGAAGGAAATTCGGGTAGACGAGAATTCCCCGCTGTTCGACAAGACCGGGATGCTGCACAAGGAGTTCCCCTCGGACTTCCGCCAGATCCGCTATTTCACGCTCCTCATCGCGCAGATGGCGCCCCCCGACATCAAGGAGATTAACCTCCTCGAGCAGCAGATCAGCGAGATCATCAAGAACGCGGTCAAGCACGGGAACAAGTGCGACCTCGAGAAGAAGGTCCGCGTCTGGTTCTCCTTCAGCCCCGAGCACGCGCACCTCATCGTGGAGGACGAGGGCGAGGGCTTCAAGGACCTGGAGCGCTGGAACGACTTCAACCGCAGGCGCCAGGAGGCGCTCGAGGGCGACGATTTCGAGTCGATCGCCGACTACGTATCCTTCCGGGGGGAGAAGGCCGACGACAACGACGGCGGCAACGCCCTCTTCGCCGCACTCGAGTACTGGAACGGCGGCTTCGTCTTCAACTCGAAGCGGAATTGCGTGTCCATGCTCAAGAAATTCCCCAAGCGACAGCGGGGCGTGAAGGTCGAGAAGTAGGGGCCTCCCTCAGTCCGGCCCCAGGGCCGACGCCGCGAGCCCCTCGATCCCGGTCGCGTCCGCGTCCGTGAAGGCGCGGCCGTAGAGCGTCTCGAAGAGGAAGCGGAAGTCCTCGGGGGCTATCTGCGAGTACTCGACCCCGAAGTAGCCGCGCGACGCGTCGCGGTACACGCGCTTGACCGAGCCGGAGACCTTGACGGCCCTGCCCCTCGCCGAGAGCGTGAGCGAGATGGCGCTGCCCGGCAGGAGCGAGGTCGTCAGCTCCCGGGAGGCGTTCGAGAAGAGGATGCCCCCGGCGCTCACGTCGATGACGTCGGCCGAGTAGTCGTCGCCCTTCTTAGGCGCGTTGCGGAAATAGCCGTTGACCTTTAATGAGTAGGCCAGGACCTTGGCGAACTGGTGGAAGGTGTCCAGGACGCCGAGGTCGAAGGGCGGCTTCCCCGGCTGCCGGTTCGCCAGCCTTGCGTATCCGATAACGTACTCCTGGAAGAGCAGGGGAACCATCAGCTCCGAGAGGATGCCCGAATTCCTCTTGTTCCGCTCGAAGCGCACGACCTCGTCCTCGACGAGGTCCTCCCGCGCCCCCTGCTCGCGCAGGTAGTCGGCGAAGACCTCGCGCGTGACGATCCTCGGCTTGACGTAGGGATCGATGACGGGAAGCCCGCCGATCGCCGTCGGCAGGTAGTAGATCTTGCCGGTCCTGACGATGATCCTCTCCTCGACCGACTCGGGCCTGCGGTCGCGGAACATGCGCACCGACTTCTCGCTCGCGTACTCGGCGGCGCGCTCGTTGAACTCGCGCACCAGGGCGCGGATGTCGCTCGGGTCGAAGGCCGAGTCGGGCTCGGGCTCGGCTACGGGCTCGAACTCGCGCGAGGTGGGGAAGGCGAGCTCGTAGCGGTCGCCCCGGAACGAGAAGGAGACGGCCAGCTCTCCCGGCGGCGCGCAGCGGCTGTACCTGCGGCCCAGGTTCTTGTACACGGTCTCGGGCATCTCGACGGCGACGCTGGAGTCGCGGACCTCGAGGGCCCGCGAGCGGAAGGCCATGGGCTGCTCGCGGTAGACGAAGCGGAACTCGTAGGCCTGGCCGCGCCGGAGCAGCCTGAGCGGCATCGAGTGGGAGAGCACGAGGCTCTCGTCCGTCATGGACGTTATGCGGCAGGGCCATTCGCCCGAGCCCGCGAGCAGGAGGAGCTTGACGCGAGCGTCCCGCGCGGAGCCGAGCACGAACTCCTTCTCGATCCTGCGAAGGTTAGTCGCCATAGCGCGGGCCCGTCACGCCGCCCCGGGCTCGAAGGCCGGGGACCCCTCGACCGGAGGATCGAGGGCCAGGGACTCGACGTACCACGCGTTCCCCTCCCGGCGCAGGGAGAGCAGCCCCTCGAGCCGAGGGGATCCCCTCGCCGCGGGCAACCTGACCCGGAGCGAGGCCGCGCTCCCGTCCAGCTCGATGGCGCCGACCCGGCCCGGGAGCGCGACGGCGCCCTTCTCGGCCGGCGGCGGTGAAATGAGGATCGATAGCGCCTCCCTCGCCTCGGGCAAGAAGAGGGAAGGGTCGATCTTCCCTTCGGCGACGCCCGAGAGGAAGGCTTCGGCGACCCCGAGGACGGCGGCCACGGTTTCGTCGCGGGGATTCGCCGCCTGCAGCGGGCCCAGCGAGAAGTCCCGGGGCATCCTGGGCTCGGGCCTCGCGCCGAGGCCGAAGGCGCGCAGGCTCGCGGCGAGGGCGGCGGGAGGGGCCTTGGCCGCCTCTCCTCGCGGGGAAGGACGGCCGGCGCGATTCGCCGCGATCGACGATTCCGGTGCCGAGGAATCCCGGGGCAGGTCGGCGATGGCCCTCGAGGCGGGCGGCGCCGCGGGCGAGGGAAGGGCCGCCTTCGGATCGACGCGGCCCGCGGCGCCCGAGTCCGGCGATTTCCTCGCGCAGGAGGGGAGGAGGAGGGCGGCGATGGCTGCTAAGGTCAGGATCGGGCGGACGAGGGCGGCCAGTCGCGGAAGGCGGCGATCGCTGTACTTTTTAATCATTACATGAAATATTTAGCATATATGCGAGGTCAGGTCAAATGAGCGGCCCCTCATCCGCCGTCGCGGCGGAGGCTCGGCGGTGAGCTCCTCCGACCTCCTCGGCATCCTGGCATCCGCCTCGGAGCCCGTGCGCGATCCCCTGTGGGGCAATATCTTCCTTAGTCCCGAGCTCGAGGAGCTCGCTTCATCCCCGCCCTTCGCCAAGCTGGACGGGATCAAGCAGCTCGGGCCGGCCTACCTCGTCTACCCGGGCGCGACCCATACCAGGAAGGCCCACTCCCTCGGCGTCTATCACGCGGCCCGGCGCATCGCCTGGGCCCTGGCCGCCCGGGGCGAGCTCGGATTCGTCTCGGCCGAGGGATTGCTTTCCTTCCTGGTCGCCGCCCTCTGCCACGACCTGGGGCACTTCCCCTTCGCCCATTCGCTCAAGGAGCTGCCGCTTAGGCGGCACGAGGAGCTGTCGGCGGCCGAGCTCCTGTCCGAGCCCCTGCGGAGCCTGGCCGGGCGCGCTGGGGCCGATCCCGAGATGGCCGCGGCCATCGTCGACGAGTCCCTGCCCGACGGGGGCGATCGGCAGCTGCGCTTCTTCCGCGGGCTCCTGTCCGGGGTCCTGGATCCGGACAAGCTCGACTACCTCTGCCGCGACGCCTTCTTCTGCGGGGTCCCTTACGGGAGCCAGGACACCGACTTCATCCTGCAGCGCATCGGCGTCGGCCCGGGCGACCGGCTCGGCGTCGACGAGCGGGGCCTCATGAGCGTCGAGGGCATCCTCTTCTCGAAGTACCTGATGTACCGATCGGTGTACTGGCACAAGGGCGTGCGCGCGGCGACCTCCATGATCAAGAAAAGCATCCTCCTCGCGTTGCGCGACAGAGTCCTCAGTCCCGAGGATCTCTACGGCCTCGACGACGCGGGATTCCACTCGCTGCTCGCCTCCAAGGACTTCGAGGCCTTCGGCCCGGCGCGCCTCGCGGCCGCCGGCTCGATCTACTCGGCCGTCCTCGAGCTTCCCTTCGACGAGCGCGATAGCCGGCACGGCTCCCTCCTCGACCTGGAGGCCCGCCTCGCCCTCGAGGGGGAGCTTGCCGCCTCCGCGGGCACGGGGAGCCTCGAGGTGATCGTCGACATTCCCGAGAGCGTGTCCTTCGAGGCGGAGCTGCCGGTCATCGCGGCGGGCGGGGGACCGGCGGGCGGCGAGCGGCCGAGGGCGGCCGGCGACGGGGCCGCGGCGCGAGCCGTCCCCTTCGCCCGGAGCGGCACCGTCTTCGGGCCGGCCGTCGTCGAGGGCTTCCGCCGCTCGCTCAGGAGGATCCGCGTCTTCTCCGCGCGGCCGTCGGAGCGCCTGCGAGAGGCCGCGGCGGACGCGCTCGCGTGAGGCTTCCCGCGTGAGCTCTCCCGCGCCGATCGAGTCCGCCCTCGCCGCGATCGCCGGGGCCAAGCGCAGGCCTCCCTGGCTGGAGCGCTTCCTGTCGACCGTCGGCAGGTGCGAGCACCGCCACGGCATGATACGGCCCGGCGACCGGATCCTCGTCGGGGTCTCGGGCGGAAAGGACTCGCTCGCGACGGCCCTGGCCCTGGCCTTGCGGCGCGGCGCGGGCGGCGTCCGGTACGAGGCGGCGGCCCTCCTGGTCGACTGGGAGGAATTCCCCGCGCCCCCCGGGGCAGCGGAGCGCCTCGGCGAGTGGCTCGAGCGAATATCGGTCCCCTTTATCCATCGCCGAGCGGCCCTGGCCGACCTCGCGCCCGACATGGCCTTCTCGTGCTACTCCTGCGCGCGCTCGCGCAAGCGCGTCCTCTTCGAGGAGGCCGAGGCGAGGGGCTTCGGGACGGTTGCCCTCGGCCATACCCTCGACGACTTCGCGGCGACCGCCCTCATGAACCTCTGCCTGCGGGGAAGGATCGAGCCCCTGGAGCCGACGCGGGACTTTTTCGACGGCAGAGTCCGCGTCATCCGGCCGCTCTGCGAGACGCGCGAGTCGAGCATCAGGACCGCGGCCGCCCGCCTCGGCTTCCCGACTTTCGACGTCGAGTGCCCCAACAGG
>CAYPHO010000065.1:0-12961 GCA_964410245.1 uncultured Treponemataceae bacterium
GAGTGGGTGGCGGGCGGCGTGCCCCTGGTCTCGATGATGAACATGGAGAGGCGCCACGGCTCGGACAAGCCGGTCATCAAGAAGGCCCTGGTCGAGCTGGACGGCGCTCCCTTCAAGGAATTCGCGTCCAAGCGCGGCGCCTGGGCCCTGAGCTCGGACTACCGCCTGCCCGGCGGGATCCAGTACTTCGGCCCCCCCGAGCTGACCGACCAGCCGACCATCACGCTCAAGCTCGAGCAGGGCGGCAAATAGGGCGGCTTTTAATTGCACCACGGAGACACGGAGTATATGACCACGGAGAGCACGGAGGAGATATTGGAGAGAGAGAGGAGTCTGATGAGCGATCGACGATGGATCAATCGGAAGATAGTTCCTATTCTTCTACAATCCCGATTCCTCCAATCCCCTCCGTGCTCTCGCTTAAATCTCCGTGTCTCCGTGGTGAATCTCATCGGAGCCCCTAGCTAATGGGCGGTTTCCTAAGGCGGCTCTTCGGGCGCAGGGCGCCGGAGCCGGAGCCGGGCTCGATCGTCGAGGAGCTCTGGGAGGCCAGGCTCGACGGCCCGCGCCGCGGGCGCTTCCGGCCGGTCGAGGAGGGCGCCTACCGCGCCGCCTACGTCGACGGCAAGCGCGAGCAGGCCGGCGGCGGGCGCTCCGACGCCGAGCCGGGCCTCGAGCTGTCCCTGGGGCGAGCCGACCTCTTCGCCTGGACCGAGGCCCCGCCCTACCGCTACTCGGACTGCGTCCTCGAGGGCGAGCTCGAGTTCGCGGGCGGGAATCCCTACTCGGCCTGCGGCTTCCTCTTCCGATACCAGGACGAGTCGAACTTCTACTCGGCCCTGGTCTCGAGCCGGGGCTACTTCCGACTCGACGCCGTTTTCAACGGCAGCCCCCGGGCCCTCATCGCCTGGACCGAGCTGCCCGAGCTCGAGGAAGCCGGCGCCGGCGGGGCCGGGGCGGGCGGGGCCGACGGCGAGGGCGGCGCCGGGCGGCGCCTCCTGACGGTCATATCCCGCGGCGGCCACTTCACGATCCTGGTCGACGGCGAGTGGGCGGGCGAGGCGGTCGACGATACCTTCCGCTCGGGCTACGTCGCCTTCGCGGGCCAGAACTACGGCGAGGCCGACGCGGCCCGCTTCCGCCTCCGCTCCCTCGTCGTCGACTCGCGGCCCGTCGAGGTCGAGGCCCGCTACTACCGCGAGAACTACTACCTCGTCCCGGCCGACGCGGCCAGGCTCGGCCTCGCCCGCACCTTCTTAGCCATGGGCGAGTGGCTGCCCGCCGCCGTCCAGCTGCGCAAGCTCGAGCGCCGCGGCGAGATGGGCGCCGAGGCCCTCTTCCTCAAGGCCGAGGCCGCCCTGCGCCTGGGCCTCCGCGACGAGGCCGCCGAGGCCCTCGACGCCTGCCTTAGGCTCGAGCCCTCGCGCCCGGACGCGCTCGAGGAACGGGCGAACCTCCTGTACCTGCGCGGCCGCTTCCTCGAGCTGCGCGACGCTGTCGAGGAGCTGAAGGCCGCGGGCAAGACGAGCCCCCGTCTCTTGGGGCTCTCGGGCCACGCCCGCTTCTCTCTGGGCGACTTCGAGGGAGCCGCGGCCGAGTACGCGGCGGCCGCCGCCCTGGAACCCGAGCAGCCGATACTGCGCATGAACGAGGCGCGCGCCTGGGACCAGGCCGGCAAGAAGGGCGAGGCCGCCGAGGCCTACCTCGCGGCGGCCCGGCTCTTCTGGGCCCAGGAGGCGGACGACGACCTCGCGCTGGCCCTGAACCGCCTGCAGAAGCTCAGGCCCCGCTCGCCCGAGCTGGCCGAGATCAAGGCCAAGGCCCTCTTCCGCGGCGGTAAGAAGGCCGAGGCAGCCAAGCTCATGGCCACGATCGTCGAGCGCGGCAGCGCGGACTCGGCCCTGCACTACCTCTACGGGCTCATCCTTTCCGAGCGCGGCGAATCGGACCGCGCGCTGGGGAGATTCGAGGAGGCCCTGCGCCTCGAGCCCGAGTACCCGCTCTACGCCTTCCGCTACGCCGAGCGGCTCTTCCTCTCGGGCCGCGATTCGAGCGCCGCGATCGCGCGGGCGGTCGAGCTCGCGCCGGCGGAGGGCGAGACCAGGGGCTGGATCATGAACCTCGCGGGGCAGGAAGCCTTGGGCCGAGGGGATCTAGCCGCCGCGAGGGGCTTCCTCGAGGCGGCGCGCGCGGCCCTGAGCTCCTCGCCGGACATAGCGGTCAACTTCTCCGAGCTCTCGTCGCGCGAGGGCGATACCGAGGCGGCCCTCGCCGCGCTGGAGGCCTTCCCCGAGTCCTCGGCCTGCCGCAATCAGGCGGGCAACGTCCTCGCGGCGGCGGCCGAGGCCGCCCGCGGGACGGCAGGCGCGCCCGACGGGGCCGCCGATGCCGAGTCCACCGCCCGCGAGAAGGCCGACGAGCTCGTCGAGCGCGCATCGCGCGAGTACCTGCGGGCGACGATCCTCGATCCCGCCGATCCCGAGTACCAGGCCAACTTGGCTGCCGCCTACCTCGAGCTCGAGCGCTATTCCGAGGCCGAGGAGCGGATACGGAAGTCCCTCGACTTAGGCTCGACCCCGCGCGCCCTCCTCCTCGCGGGGAACCTCGCCATGGTCTACGGGGACCTCCCTCGCGCCGAGGCCGCCTATCGCCTCGGCCTCGACTCGGCCCCGGGCGACGGGGCGCTGAGCGCGGGCCTCGCGCGCTGCTACCTGGCCATGCGCAAGGTCCCCAAGGCCGAGGCCCTCGCCCGATCGCTCCGGTCCTCCGATCCCGAGCGGGCCGCGAGGCTCCTGGCCGAGATCGAGGACGCGACCACCGAGGGCCTGTCCTGCGCCTCCTGCGGCAGGGCCTGGCGGCTACCCCGCCTCCTCCCGCCCCAGAGCGGGGCCAGCATACGGGCGATGCCGCCCGACGACTCCCCGGCCGGCGCCTGTCCCGAATGCGGCAAGGTATTCTGCATCGCCTGCCGCAAGGGCGAGCTCGTCGACAGCCGCTTCACCTGCCCCGACTGCGGCTCGGCCCTGAAATTGACCGACGACAGGCTCCGCTGGCTCGTCAGGAAGAGCCTCCGCGGCGACGGCGCGCGCGAGCCGCATTAAGCGGGCGAAAACGGCGCCGAGGGCGGAATCGCGGCCGGGATTGTATTTTTGACGGCGTAGGGGTACTATTCCGTCAATAGCCGACAGCCGTCGGACGGGGAAAGCCACGTGAAATATCTCGCCTTGATCCTTGCCCTCGCAGCCGCTCCGCTGGCGGCCCAGGATATCGTCACGGCATCGCAGTTCTTCGACCAGGTAGCCGAGCGCTACGCCCAGGTCGAGGACTACACGGCCTCGCTCGAGATAACGGCGGGCAAGGAAAAGATGCTCGGGACGATCTACTTCAAGTCGCCCTTCAACCTGCGCGTGGACTTCACCGAGCCCGCCGACCAGGTCATCGCCTTCGACGGCCAGACCCTGACCGTCTACATTCCCAGCTATCGAGCCATCCTCTCGCAGACCACCGACTCCAAGGCCGGGGCCGGGTCCGCCAACCTCGCCACGCGAGAGGGCCTCAAGATGATGAAGCGCAGCTACGGCGTCGCCTTCGAGAAGGATCCCGAGCCCGTCCCGCTCGAGGGCGGGACGGCGGACGAGACGGCGGTCGTCCTGGTCCTGACCCGGACGACGGTCTCCGAGGGCTTCAAGACCATAAAGCTCTACGTCAGCCCGGACACGAAGCTCATCCGCCGCATGGAGGGCTGGACCCTGTCGGGCGAGCTCCTGCGCTTCGACTACCGCGGCATGAAGATCAACGCGGGCATTCCCAATTCCCGCTTCCAGTACGACTCGCCGGCATCGGCCAACGTCTATAACAACTTTCTCTTTAAGAACTGACAGGGAAGAGGACGGGACGACATGGCACCGATCGGAGACCAGCTTCGCGCCGCGAGGGAACGGAAGGGCCTGACCCTCGACCGGGTCGCGGACGAGACCAATATCGCCAAGCGCTACCTCACGGCGCTCGAGGCCGAGGATTTCGGCGTCTTCCCCGGCGATCCCTACGCGATCGGCTTCCTGCGCAACTACGCCGAGTACCTCGGGCTGTCGGGCGACGAGCTCGCCTCGGCCTTCAAGAGCATGCGGATCCAGGAGCAGCCGGTCCCGATAGAGGACCTCCTGCCCCGCCGCGGCCCCTCCCGCCTCGCCGTCTTCGGCGCCGCGATAGGCGGCATCGCGGTCGTCGCGGCGGTCCTCCTCTTCGTCTTCGGCGGAGGCCGGCGCGAGGCCGAGGAGGCGACCATGGCCGACCGCGCCCCCGCCGAATACCGCATCGAGGGCTCGGCCCTCGAGAAGCGGCTCTACGTAGGCGATTCCCTCGTCGTCGCCTCCGGCTCCGACAGCTACAAGCTCGTGGTCTCGCGCATCGACGACGCGGTCACCCTCGAGACCCCGGTCGGCGCCTCGCGCCTCATGCTCGGCGAGGAGGGCTCGCTCGACTTCGACCGCGACGGCTCCCCGGATATCGAGCTCCTGGTCAGCGACCTCTCGAAGAAGGATCCCGGCAAGGGAGCCCTGGTCCGCGCCGCGCCGGGAAGCTCGCCCGAGCTCGCCCTGGCGGCCGAGGCCGGGCAGGCGGCCGTCGACGCGGCCGCGGCGGAAGGGCCCATTGCGGCCGCGCCCCCGGCCGCAGCCGGCAAGAGCGTCGTCATCTTCGAGGGGACCAAGAGCCCGCATCCCTTCGTGGTATCCGTGGCCTTCCGCGGTTCCTGCCTCTTCCGCTACGAGGCCGACAAGCGCGACCGCGACGAGCGCTACTACCGCAAGGGAGAGGCGCTCACCGTCAACGCGAGCAACAGCGTCAAGCTCTGGGCCTCCAACGCCCAATCGACCAAGCTCTCAATCCTCGCCTCGGGCGGCAAGAGCTCCGAGCTCTACCTCGGCGGCGCGGGCGAGGTCGCCGTGAAGCGCCTCTCCTGGGCCCAGACCGAGGCCGGGACCTGGGCGCTCAGCGCCTCCGACGTCGACTAGCGGACCGCCGTGCGCTTCGGGATCGGCGGCCGCGCCGCGCGGGCGAGAGCAAGATGACCTTCTGGATCGACAATCACGGCTGCGCGAAGAACCAGGTGGACGCCGAGGAGATCGCCGCCCGCATGGAAGCCGCCGGCCACGCCTACGCATCGGGCCCGGAGGGGGCCGAGCTCATCATCGTCAACACCTGCGGATTCATCGAGGACGCCAAGAAGGAATCCATCGAGGCCGTCCTGGGCCTGCGCTCCCGCCATCCCGGGGCCAGGATCCTCGCCGCGGGCTGCCTCTCGCAGCGCTACGCGGCCGAGCTCGCCGCCGACCTGGCCGAGGCGGACGGCCTCGCGGGCAACGCCGACCTCTCGATCTTCCCCGCCGTCGCCGAGTCGGTCCTCGCGGGCGGGCGGCCCATCGAGGTCCCGCCGCCGCGGGCGGCGGCGCCCGTCGCGCGGCGACGCCTCTTCGACTATCCCGGCACTGCCCACGTCAAGGCGACCGAGGGCTGCTCTAACCGCTGCTCCTACTGCGCCATCCCGCTGATACGAGGGGCCCTGCGCTCGCGCGGCGTCGACGAGGTGGCCGCCGAGTGCCGCGAGCTGGTCGGCCGCGGGATACGCGAGCTGGTGCTGATCGGGCAGGACCTCGCGTCCTACGGCCGCGACTTGACGGCCGCGGGGAGCCGGGCGGCCGGAGCGGCCCCGGCGGCAGCCGCGGCAGAGCTCGCCGCCGCCCCGGGCGCATCCCTCCTCCCGGCCCTGATCTCCGCGATCTCGCGCGTCGAGGGCGATTTCCGCGTCCGCGTCATGTACCTCCATCCCGACAATTTCCCCGACGGCCTCCTGGAAGCGATGGCCGCGGACGGCCGCATGCTTCCCTACTTCGACATTCCCTTCCAGCACGCCTCGCCCAGGATCCTCCGCGCCATGAACAGGCGCGGCTCGGCCGAGGCCTACCTGGGGCTCCTGGAACGCATCCGCGCCGCCTTCCCCGACGCCGCGATCCGCTCGACCTTCCTGCTCGGCTTCCCCGGCGAGAGCGAGGAGGACTTCGCCGAGCTGCGCGCCTTCCAGGACGCCGCGCGCCTCGATTGGCTGGGAAGCTTCGCCTACTCACGCGAGGAGGGCACCCCGGCCCATTCGATGCGAGGCAGGGTCCCCGCCGCCCGCGTCGCCGCGCGCAGGAAGGCCGTCGAGGAGGCGCAAGAGCGCATAACGCGCGACCGCCTTAGCCGCTTCGTCGGCCGGGAGCTCGAGGTCCTGGCCGAGGAGGTCTTCGAGCGGCCCTCCTCCTCCCCGGAAGAGGAGGAGCTGACCATCGGCCGCGCCTGGAACCAGGCGCCCGAGGTCGACGGCCTGACCGTGCTCCGCGGCCGCGTCGAGCCGGGGACGATAGTCCGCGCCCGCGCGCTCTCGCTCGCCGGGGTCGACTTCGACGCCCTGCCGCTCGGGCCCGCCGACGCGGGCTCAGGCCGCGAGGGGCGGGACTAGGCGCATGGCGGAGAAGCTTCCCTCCTACCTCGAGCGCCTCAATCCCGAGCAGCTCGCCGCGGTCAAGCACGAGGGCAAGGGCCTGCTTATCCTCGCGGGCGCCGGATCCGGCAAGACCCGCGTCATCACGACCAAGATCGCCTATCTCGTCCGAGAGAAGGGCTTCGAGCCCGAGTCGATCCTGGCCGTGACCTTCACGAACAAGGCCGCGCGGGAGATGCGCGACAGGGCCGCGGCGATCGAGGAATCCTGCTCCCGCGCCATGATGCGGACCTTCCACTCCTTCGGCGCCTGGCTCCTCCGGCGCAACGCCGAGGCCGCGGGGCTGGACCGCAACTTCACCATCTACGACGACGACGACCAGGCCACCCTCCTCCACGGCGCCATGCCGCAGAATACCCGCCAGGAATGCTCGCGCATGGTCCAGGCGATCTCCCGCGCCAAGGACTACGGCCTCGAGCCGGACTCGCCCGACCTTTCCGCGGTCTTCCCCGACCCGGCCATGCGCCGCGTCTACGCCCTGTACGAGGAGCGTCTGCGGAAGACCGGCAACGTGGACTTCGGCGACCTCATCCGCCTGCCCGCCCGGCTCATCCGCGAGGACGAGGCCGTGCGCCGGAGGCTGCGCTCGCGCTTCCGCGTCATCCTGGTGGACGAGTACCAGGACTCCAACGTCGCGCAGTTCGAGCTCCTGCGGCTCCTGGCGGGGACGGGGCCGGAAGCGGCCTACCTCTGCGCGGTCGGCGACGACGACCAATCGATCTACCGCTTCCGCGGCGCCGAGGTGCGCAACATCCTGCGCTTTCCCGAGACCTTCCCCGGCACCGACATGATCCGGCTGGAGCGCAACTACCGCTCCTTCCAGAGCATCCTGGACGTCGCGGGCGATGTGGTTTCGCATAACGCCGGAAGGCTGGGCAAGACGCTGACGGCCGAGCGCGAAGGCGGGACCAAGCCGACGCTCGCCCTCCTGGACGACCAGGACGCCGAGGTCGCCTACTGCGCCAAGGCCTGCGCCGCCCGCGTCGCCGCCGGCGGCAGGTGGAGCGACGTCGCCATACTCTACCGCACCAACGCCCAGTCCCTGTCCTTCGAGAAGGAGTTCGCGCGCTCGAGGACGCCCTACCGCATCGTGGGCTCGACCCGCTTCTACGACCGCGAGGAGGTCAAGGACGCCCTGGCCTACCTGGCCCTCCTGTCGAACGGCCGCGACGAGGTCGCCTTCAAGCGCGTCGTCAACAAGCCCACGCGCGGGGTCGGCGAGACCAGCGTCGAGATCATCCTCGAGGCCGCCGCGGAGGGATCCGGCGACCTCCTCGAGGCCGCCGCCGCGGCGTCGGATTCGCTGCGCGGCAAGGCCCGCGCGGGGCTCGCGTCCTTCCTCTCGGTCCTGGCCGAGTCGCGCGCCTCCCTCGCCGCGCCGCAGAAGGACGGCGACAGCCTCGCCATGGTCGTCGAGCGCCTCGTCCTCGCCTCGGGCCTCGTCGAGTACCACCGCGACCAGGACAAGGTCGCCGGCACGCAGAAGGTCGCGAACCTCGAGGAGCTGGCCAACGCCGCCTCGCTCTACCCGCGCGGCCCGGAAGGGCTCTCGGACTTCCTCGAGGCGATCGAGCTGGACCGGAGCCTCGCCGCTCGGGAAGAGGGCGCGACGGACGCCGTCACCCTCATCACCATGCACAACACCAAGGGCCTCGAGTTCCCCGTGGTCATCGTCACCGGCCTCGAGCAGGGGCTCTTCCCCCGCGACGACGAGGAGGGAGAGGAGCTCGAGGAGCAGCGCCGCCTCTTCTACGTCGCGGTTACGCGGGCCAAGGACGAGCTTCACTTGACCTCCTGCCGCTGGCGCAGGCTGCACGGGAGGCTCTACGAGTCCGAGCCCTCGCGCTTCCTCTCGGAGATCGAGCCATCCCTCCTCCGTACGATCGCGGGGCGCGGCTCGCGCCCGACCTCGGCCTACGGCTATCCCCGCGAGCGGTCCCTGCCCTACGAGGCGGCAGCGGGCGGCGCGCGCGGGGCCGCGCCCAAGGCCGACCCGGGAGCGGGCATCTGGAGGGCGGGCCAGGCCGTCTACCACGACGATTACGGCTCGGGCGTCGTTATCAAGGTAAGCCCGACGCCGAGCTCGGGGCCCCTGGTCGTCGTGCGCTTCGAGACCGGGAAGCAGGCGCAATTCTTCCCGAAATTCACGAAGAAGCTCGAGGTAGCCCATGACTGATAAAAGCGTGATCGCCCGACGGCTCCGCGGGCTTCCGCCGATCCGCCGCGCCAGGCTCTGGCGCCTGTACGCCGAGGAGCGGGGCGCTGAGCGCCGCCGCTTCCTCGACCTGTGGATGGACGGGGGCAGGGCCATCATCGGGGCCAAGGGCACGGGGATCGGGACGGCGGCGAAGGCGGCGATCGACATGGGGCTCTTGCGGCCCATGCCCTCGGCATGGGAGCGCCGGCTGGCCGGACAGCTTCGCATAACGTATCCCGAGTACGCCGCGGCGCGCTTCTTCCGGACAGACGAGCGGGCCCTGGCGGCCGCCGGGGCGGGCGGGGCCTTCGACCCGGCGCGCAGGGAGGCGGCAGGCGCGGCCGATCCTTCGGCGGCGGCCGCCGCCGGGCGCGTCCTCGTCCTCCGCCCCTTCGCCGAGGGCCTCGCGGGACCGGGCGCCGGCGACTTCCCCGTCGCCATGCCCCTCTTGCCCTGCCCCTCGGCCCTCTCCCCTTCCGTCCTCCTCTTCCGCGAGGCGAAGGATGCCGCGCGGATCGCGGGCGATGTCCTGCCGCCGGTCCTGCTTTCCTCCGCCCACCGCGCGTTATGCGAACTTGCCCGCATGCGCCCGTGGTACGCCGAGGAGCTGTGGAGGAAGGCCGACAAGCGCCTGGGGAGATTCTTCGAGAGGCGGGGCCCCTACCTCTACCTGCGCGATCCCGGCGCGCTCCCGGCGGCCGTCGACGGCCGCGCGGCCCCGGGCGCGCGCTCGATCGTCGACTACGACGCGTTCTTCGACGCCGCCCTCGAGGCCGGCGTCCTACTGTCGCCCGATCCGGAACTGCCCTCGATCGTCCCCGGCGACTTCGACGACGGGGAGCTGAAGGCGCTATCGGAAGCGCTGGCGGGCTGCGGCCGTCCCTAGGGGCGGCCGAGCGGGGCCCTATAGCCTGATCTCGAAGCCCCGCTTCGAGTCGCCGTCGAAGCCGATCGCTTCGTAGAAGGCGTGGGCTTGGGCGCGCTTCGCGCTGCTCAAGAGGACGACTTTGTAGCAACCGCGGGACTTCGCGAGCTCGACCGCCTCCAGCATTACCCGCCGTCCCAGCCCCCTGCCCCTGCGTCCCTCGTCGGTTATCACGTTCTCGATCATCGCGTAGGGCCTGCCGCCGCGCGTGAGATTCGGGATGACCGTGAGACAGCAGGTCGAGACGATCGCGCCGCCCTCGGCCGCGACTATATAGCTCGTCAGGCCCGCGGCTTCGGAGCTCCGCCAGATCGACAGGGCGAGCTCGCCATGGAGCGGGGGATCCTCGGGATTCAGCTGCCTATACAGCGCCAGTATGCCCTCGAGGTCGCCCTCCCGAGCGATCCGGTACTCGAGCACGCCGCTCATCGGACGCGCGAATCGGAATCGAAGTCGACGCCGCCCAGCTCGTAGTCCGCCGGATTTATCCGCGAGCGGACCTTCTCGGCCTCGGCCTTCGAGCGCGCGATCTCCTCGAAGGAGAAGGACCCGTCGGATCTCGGCTCGCCGCCCGACCAGGCCGCGAGCTCGGTCAGGGCGCGCGCCGCGGCGCGCGGATCGCGGGGCCTGGCCGCGTCGTCGGCGACGGCGATCGACTCGGGCCTGATCGCGCCGGGCGAGTCCAGGGCGGCGCGATAGGCGACCTTGCGCTGGTTCTCGACGCGAGTCCGCTCGTTGCGGGCCGCGAGGCGCCGCGAGCGCAGGGCCGGTATCAGGAAGAAGAGGACCGAGAAGGCCAGGGGCACGGCGCCGAGGGCGATCGCGAGGAGCTGGGCCGGATCGGCAATCCCCGCGAACTTGCCCAGGAGCTGATGGACGAAGAGGTAGAAGCCGTCGAAATCGGGCACCGTGATCAGGCGATCGGCGTAGCGCGGGCCGTAGATCGCGGCGAGGTACGCGTGGGGCGCCATCGACTGGAAGAAGAAGTACGCCCCGAAGAGGATGTTCGCGCCGTTGATGACGCAGAAGGTCGTGTTGGCCTTTTTCGGATTGGCGGAAAAGGGAGCGATGCGCTTCATCGGGACCGAGAAGCCGTAGGTCCGGTCGATCCTGTCCTTGCGCCTTAAGAGGGAGGGGAAGAAGAAGTAGATCGTCCCGCCTTCCGAGACCTCGGGGCTGCCCTCGAACTCGTAGAGGTAGCGGTTGATCCTCTGGTCGGCCTCGAGGGGCCTAAGGCCCGTGAGGGCGAGGAACTCGGGCATAGTGATGACGCCGCGATTCGACTGGACGAAGGCGACGAAGGCCTTCTTCTCGACGGTATCCCAGCCGGCGTCGGGATCGCCGTCGCCGAAGACGAAGGAGAAGATCGCCTTGTGCAGGGGACGCTTCTCGCGCCGCTTCTGGTCGCGCCTGGCGCGCTGCTCGGCGGTCTGGAACATCTCGGAATAAAGCCAGATGTTGACGATCGAGCTTAAGAGGCGGCCGGTCAGGAAAGCGCCGCCGCCCCCGCGCGAGCCGCCCGAGCCGCCAGAATCGCGCGAGTTGCCCGCGACCGAGGCGAGCATCGCGACGAGGGCCAAGGCCAGGAAGAGGACGAAGTAGCCGACCAGCATGACCACTATCCAGGCTTTGAAAAGGAAGGATAGGACCGCGGCGGCTCCCTTCTTGAAAGCCTTCCAGCCGCGGGCCAGGGCGGGACCTAGGCCGCGGTATCGGCTATGCATGCCGCGGGGGAAGGAGTAGAGGATCTCGCCCGAGTCGGTGACGCGGAGTCGCGCCCCGTACTCGTCCGACACGGCCTTGACCTCGGCCTCCACCTGGGCCTTGGGAAGGCCCGTCAGCGCGACGAGGTCGGCGCTAGTCGCCTCGCCCCTGCGCTTGCGGAACACGTCGACAAGGGAGTCCCTGACGCGCGACGCATCGTAGTCGTAGACCTTCTTCGCCTTCTCGCCCATCATGCCCCCGCGGCCCGGGCCCGCGCGGCGGCGCGGGCGTAGAGCTTCTCGTACTCTCGCGCGGAGTCGGCCCAGGAGAAGCGCCTCCCCATGGCCCTCCGCCTCATCTGATCGATGTGCTCCTTCTTATTGTACCACGCCCACACCGCCCATCCTACCGTGTCGTAGATCGAGCGGGGCGTCAGGTCGTCGAGCATGAAGCCCGTTCCCTCGCCCGTGTCCTGGTTATAATTCTCTACCGTGTCCGCGAGGCCGCCGGTCCGGTGGACTAGCGGCAGGGTGCCGTAGCGCAGGCTGTACATCTGGTTGAGGCCGCAGGGCTCGTAGCGGCTGGGCATGAGGAAGAAGTCCGAGCCGGCCTCGACCATGTGCGCGAGGTCCTCGTCGAAACCGATCTTGGCCTTGAGGTTCGAGAGCTTCGCCGAGAGGGCGCGCAGCTCGTCCTCGCACCACTTCTCGCCGGTGCCGACGACCGCCATCTGCAGGTCCATGTCGAGGCACATGCGCGGAGCGCTGCCGTACTGATGCCCGAAGAGCTCGACCGATCCCTTCTGGTCCGTCAGCCGGCCCACCATGCCGAAGAGCGGCTTCCCGGGATCGACCGCGAGGCCGAAGGCCTTCTGGAGCGCGGCCTTGCACTCGGCCTTGCCCTCGATGCGCTCGGCCGAGTAGCGCGCGGCGATGCGCAGGTCGGTCTCGGGATCCCATTCGTCCAGGTCGACGCCGTTCAGGATGCCGACCAGGTCGGCCGAGCGGTGCCGCAAGAGGCCGTCGAGGCCGAAGCCGTAGCGCGGCGTCTGGATCTCGCGGGCGTAGGTCGGCGACACCGTGGTCAGGCAGTCGGCCTTGAGGATGCCCGCCTGGAGCAGGTTGAGCTTGCCGTAGAACTCGAAGCCCGAGCCGTGGAACTCGTCCCAGGGCAGTCCCATCGAGGCGAAGCTCTCCTTGGGGTAGACGCCCTGGTAGCCGAGGTTGTGGATCGAGAGGACCGAGGCCGAGCTCGCGAACCTTCCCGCGCGCCGCTCCAGGCCCAGGGCCGCCGGCAGTACGGAGCCTTGCCAATCGTGGGCGTGGAAGATGTCAGGCGTCCAGCCGAGCTCGGCGCAGAGCGCGAAGGAGGCGCGGCAGAGGAAGGCGAAGCGCTCGGGATTGTCGGCGAAGTCGGGCGCGCCCTTTCCGCCGTAGAAGCCGTCGCGCCCGTAGTAGCGCTCGCAGTCGAGGAAGAAGACCTCGGCCGTGGAGCCGGGTACGAAGGCGCGGAATACAACAGCCTTGTGCGCGCCCCCCGAGCCGTCAGGGACCGAGAGGACGCGGCCCGTCGACTCGAGCTTCTTCAGGCTGATCGA
>CAYPHO010000066.1:0-12752 GCA_964410245.1 uncultured Treponemataceae bacterium
TCGGCAAGGGAGGCTTCCTTTTCATCGCCGATTCGGAAGGCGAGATGGTCTACTCTCCCGTGAACAAGATCGTATACCGCCTTCCCCTCGAAGCCCTCCTGCGGCGGCCTTCCGCCGCCATCCTCGACGTAGCCGGCGTGGACTACCAGGTCATGGCGCAGCAGTCGCCCTATACCGGTTGGCGGACGATCGGCGTATTCTCCCTCGCCGAGACTCTGCGCGAAGTCAACATGATCCGCTATTGGACCTACATCATCGGCGGCATCACCATGATCCTCGCGATCGGCACGGCCTACCTCTTCACTTCGTCGATCGCGAAGCCGGTGCTCGACCTGCGGAGCCTCATGAAGAGGGTCGAGGAGGGGGACCTCTCCGTCCGATTCTCGGGTTTCCACGACGACGAGATCAGCGAGCTCGGCCTCGGCTTCAACGAGATGATCGGCCGGATCCAGGGCCTTATCGACCAGGTCTATGCCGAGCAGCTCTCCAAGCGCGAGGCTGAGCTGCGCATACTCCAAGAGCAGATCAAGCCGCACTTCCTCTACAACGCGCTGGATACGATCCAGTGGATGGCCCAGGAGCATCGCGTCGACGACGTCGTGAGCATGGTGGGAGCGCTTTCAAGCCTCTTCAGGATCGGGCTGAGCAAAGGCCGTGAATTCATACCGCTTTCCAGCGAGCTCGAGCACGTCGAGAGCTACCTCCTGATCCAGAAGATGCGCTACGAGGACAAGTTCGACTATTCCATGAACTGCGATCCCGCCTTGCTGTCGCGCCAGGTCCTCCGCCTTACCCTGCAGCCCCTCGTCGAGAACGCGATTTATCACGGTATCAAGGAGCGGCGCGGCCACGGGACGCTCTCGGTCGAGGCGAGGCTCGACTCGGGCGACCTCGTCCTGACCGTCTCCGACGACGGCGTGGGAATGACGCGGGAGGCCCTGGAGCAGCTCGCCGGCTCGCTCGATACGGGGGCACCGGCGCCGGGAGGCTACGGCATCCGCAACGTGCACGAGCGGATACGCCTGACCTTCGGGAAGCCCTACGGGCTCTCCTTCGAGAGCGCGCTCGGCGAGGGCACGGTCGTGACCGTGCGGCATCCCGACTTGAGCGCGGGGAGATAGGCGCTTATGTGGAAAGTCCTGATAGCCGACGACGAGCCGAAGATACGGCGCGGGCTCAAGTCCCTCGTTTCCTCCCTGGGATTCGGGCTGGAGGTCGTGGCGGAGGCCGAGGACGGCGAGACGGCGATCCGCCTCGCGAGGGAAAGCGATCCCGACATACTGCTCGTGGACGTGAGGATGCCCTTCATGAGCGGCCTCGAGTTCATAGAGGCGATCAAGGCGGCCCTTCCGGGCAGGATCGTGATCATCGTCTCCGGGCACGACGAATTCGGCTACGCCCAGCAGGCGGTCCGGCTCGGGGTCTTCGACTACGTGCTCAAGCCCGTCGACGCGGCGCTCTTCCGCGGCGTCGTCGAGCGGGCGATCGCCGAGCTCGAGTCCCGGCGCGAGGCGGACAAGTACGGGGCCTGGGCGCGGGCTCAGCTCGAGCGCAACCTCCCGGTGCTCCGCGAGCGCTTCCTTCGGGACTGGATCATCGGCTCGCTCTCGCGGACGGAGATATCCGAGGGCCTGTCCTTCCTGAAGATAGCCCTGGCCTCGCCGGCCACGCTCCTCGCCGCCCGATTCCCCGAGCGCGGCGCGCCGAGCCAGGGAGGCATGGAGAGGAGCAGGCGGCTGGCGCTCGTCGCCCTGAGGACGGTGATGGAAGAGGCCCTGCCCCGCGAGGGGGCCTACGTCTTCGAGGACGATACGGAGACCGTGCTGGGCATCGCGCCGGGCTTCTCCGCCGAGGAGCTCGCCGCCCTCGCGGAGACCGTCGAGAGGAGGGCGGCCGAGCAGGCCTTCCAAACCCCCTCCCTGGCGACGCGCGTCGTGCCGGATCCCGCGGAGGGGCTCGGGGACGCCTACGAGGAGCTTACGGCCGAGCTGGCCGACGGGGAGGGCAGCGAGTCCTTCGTAGTGCTCGCCCGAAATTTCATCGACAAGCATTACTGGAATCCGGATCTCTGCCTCGAGGACGCAGCGACGGAGCTCCAGATCAGCCCCGGCTACCTATCGCGGCTCATGAAGCGGGAGACGGGCTTCTCCTTCGTCGAGTACCTCAACCGCATCAGGGTCCGGAAGGCGACCATCCTCATGAGCGATCCCTCGGCCAAGGCCTTCGAGGTGGCCGAGAGGGTGGGCTATCGAAGCCAGCACTACTTCAGCAGGGCCTTCAAGAAAGTGACCGGGACCTCCCCGACGGATCACCGGAAGGGAGCCCCGGCGTGAGTCGCGTCCGCGTCCCGATCGCCGCCGCCCTGGCCCTCGCCGCGGCTGCGCTGCTGGCCTCGTGCTCGGAGGCGGCGCCTACCTCCGGCGCGCGCTTCCTCGTGGGCGTCTCGCAGGCGAACCTTACCGAGCCCTGGCGCATCGCGATGACCGAGGAGATCAAGGCCGAGGCCGCGCGGCATCCCGACCTGAGGCTGATCTACATCGAGGCCGCGGACTCGAGCGCGCGCCAGATCGACGATGTCCGGAGGCTCATGGGCTACGGCATCGACCTCCTGATCATCTCGCCCACGGACTCGCACGCGCTTACCCCTATCGTGCGGGAGGCCTATTCGAAGATACCGGTCATCGTGCTCGACCGGGCCGTCGAGGGCTACGACTACAGCCTCTTCATCGGGCCGGACAACGAGCGGCTCGGCCGCGAGGCGGGCAAGGTCGCCGCGGAGCTCCTCGGCTCCGAGGGCGGGAGCATCCTCGAGATCGAGGGCCGCGCGGGCTCGCCTCCCTCGATAGAGCGGAGCGAGGGCTTCGGCAAGGTGATCGCGGATCGGAGGGACGCGCGCATATCCGGCACGATAGTCGCCGATTGGCTGCGCGATCGGGCCGAGGACGAGCTCGCGGCCCGCATCGGGGAGCTTCCCGCCTTCGACGTCGTCTTCGCGCAGAACGACGCGATGGCCTACGGCGCCTGGCGCGCCTGCCAGGCCGCGGGCAGGAAGGACGTCAAGCTCATCGGCATCGACGGGCTCGCGGGGCCGACGGGCGGCATCGAGCTCGTACGAAAGGGCATACTCTCCGCGACCTTCACCTGCCCCACCGGCGGCAAGGAGGCGGTGCTCTACGGCATGGACCTCCTTAACGAGAAGGAAGGCATCCCGAAGCAGATCTACCTCAGGCCCACGAAGGTGACTCGCGAGGCCCTCGCCGCGAGCGAGGGCCGGCCGGTCTCGTCCCGCGACCTGGAGCCGGGCCGCAGGATCGTCCTGGGCTTCGCTCAGGTCGGCGCCGAGAGCGAATGGCGCGCGGCCAACACGAGGTCGATCAAGTCCGCCGCGGCAAGGGCGGGCATCGAGCTCGATTTCGTGGACGGCGAGCAGCGGCAGGATAAGCAGATCGCCGCGATCCGCTCCTTCATCCAGGCCCGCGTCGACGTCATCGCCTTCTCGCCCGTCGTCGAGTCGGGCTGGGACGAGGTCCTGAACGAGGCGAAAGCCGCGGGAATACCGGTCATACTCACCGACAGGTCGGTCGCGATCAAGGACAACTCGCTCTGGCTGAGCTTCATGGGCTCGGATTTCATCGAGGAGGGCCGGCGGGCGGCGCGCTGGATCGTCGAGAGGATGGGGAGCGGGGCTCCGGTCAATATCGTCGAATTGCAGGGGAATGCCGGCGCCGCCCCCACGATCGACAGGAAGCTGGGATTCGAGGAAGTCATCAGGGATTACCCTAACTACCGGATCATCGCGTCGAAGTACGGGGACTTCTTCCGGGATCAGGGTTATTTGGTTATGCAGGGCATCCTCTCGGGCAAGGACGGGAAGATAGACGTCGTCTTCTCCCATAACGACGATATGGCGATCGGGGCTATCCAGGCCATCAAGGAACGGGGCCTTAAGCCTGGGAAGGATATCGTCATCGTCGGCGTCGACGGGATCAAGGACGCCTTCAAGGCCATGGCGGCGGGCGAGATGAACTGCTCCGTGGAGTGCAACCCGATCCTCGGGCCCCAGCTCATGAAGGCCGTGCAGGACTACATGGCCGGCAAGGACCTGCCTATCCGGATGATCACCTCGGAGGGCATCTTCCCGGCGGCCACGGCCCGCAGGGACATGGTCGGCAGGGAATACTGAGCCGGCGGGGGTCCTTCTCTCGAAAAGTGCCATAAAAAGCCGTTTCGTCTAAAGCGCGTTCGGCGAAATAGGTTTGAAATGTACGCTCGCTCGGATAGGGCGGATAGTCGAAGCCGTGCTATGGCCCGGACGAGGCTGTTCGGCCCCGTGGCGGCGTCGCCGCCGAGAAAGCGCGGTCGTTTCGAATCGATGGAGGAAAGAATGGCACTAAAGGGAAGCAAGTGGATGCGCTTCGCGAAGAAGGCCGGCGTAGTTCTTATCGCGTTGCTGGCAGTAACCAGCCTCGTGAACTGCAAGCCTAAGGCGAAGAGCGGCTTGATCAAGGTCGGCATCGTGAACCTGCCGCCCGAGGAATCCGGCTACAGGCAGGCCAACGTCGAGGACATGAACAACGTCTTCTCGACCGCGAACGGCTATGAAGCGAAGCAGACCAACACCGGCGACAACAGCGAGCAGATCGCGGCGGCCCAGGGCTACATTCGCGACGGCGTGGACTATCTCCTTATCTCGGCCGCGAACGCTTCCGGCTGGGACAACGTGCTCAAGGCCGCGAAGAAGGCCAAGGTTACGGTCTTCCTCTTCGACCGCCTCATCGATACGGACGCCGCGAATTACAGGGCCGCGCTCGTTTCGGACATGGCCGCCGAGGGCGATAACGCCGTCAACTGGCTCCTGGCGCAGAACCTGCCCAAGTACAACGTCATCCTCATCCGCGGCCAGCTGGGTTCCGCGGCCGAGCTCGGCCGCTCCGGCGCCCTGCTCAGCGCCCGCGACTCCGGCAAGCTCAAGATCGTGGCCGACGGCACCGGCGGCGACAGCTGGAGCCTCGAGGAAGCCCGCAAGGTGGTCGAGGCCGCCATCACCGCCGGCAAGGATTTCAACGTCATCTACGCCGAGAACGACGGCATGGCGCAGGGCGCCGTCCAGGCCCTCGACGCCGCGGGCATCAGCCACGGCAAGAACGGCAAGGTCAAGGTCATCGGCTTCGACTTCAACCGCTTCGCGCTGCGCAACGTCCAGGCCGGCTACTGGGATTGCGACGTCCAGTGCAGCCCCCGCCAGGCGGCCGAGATCGCCAGCTGGATCAAGCTCGGCAAGGACGCCCCGACCGGTAAGGTCTACCAGAAGGAAATCATCGCCGATACCGCCACGATCACCGACCAGCTCATCACCGAGAAGGGCATCAACGCCGATCCCGGCAAGGGCGTGATCACGAAGTAATTTTCGCTGTTTCGAGATTCATCGAGTCTCGCGCGCGGTGCGGCGCCCGGAGCGATCCGGCGCGCCGCACCGCGATTCTTGCGTATACCGCGCCGGGAGTGTGTCAATTGCAAACCCAGAACGTGCTGGAGATGCGGGGCATCTGCAAATCCTTCCCAGGGGTCAGGGCCCTGAACGACGTGAGCTTCACGCTCCGCAAGGGCGAGGTCCACGCCCTCATGGGCGAGAACGGGGCGGGCAAGTCCACTTTGATCAAGGTGATGACCGGAGTCTACGAGAAGGACGCCGGCGAGGTAGCGATCGAGGGTAAGAGCATCCATTTCCGCTCGCCGCAGGACGCCCAGAATTCGGGAGTCGGCACCGTCTACCAGGAAATAACGCTCTGTCCCAACCTGACCGTCGCCGAGAACATGTTCATCGGCAGGGGCCGCTACGCGTTCGTGAACTGGAAGTCGATCAACGAGAAGACGGCGGGCATCCTGGGCTCGCTGGGCATTCCGGCCAGGCCGACCCAGCAGCTCTCCAGCTGCAGCCTCGCGGTCCAGCAGATGATCGCGATCGCCCGGGCCGTCGATATGGACTGCAAGATCCTCATCCTCGACGAGCCGACCTCCTCGCTCGACGAGGACGAGGTCCAGAAGCTCTTCTCGCTCATGCGCGAGCTGAAATCGCGGGGCGTGGGGATAGTATTCGTAACCCACTTCCTCGATCAGGTGTACGAGATAAGCGACCGGATAACGGTCCTGCGCAACGGCGAATTCATCGGAGAATACGACGCGTCGGCCCTGCCCCAGTTCGAGCTCGTCTCGAAGATGATGGGGAAGGCGCTCGACGACGTCTCGCAGATAAAGAAGCAAGAGGCCGCCGAGCGAGAAGTCGGCGAGCCCGTATTCGAGGCGAAGGGGCTCTCGAGCGCCGCGGGGGTGCGGCCCTTCGATTTCGCGATACGGAAGGGCGAGGTCAACGGCTTCACCGGCCTCCTGGGCTCCGGGCGCTCGGAGAGCGTCCGCGCGATCTACGCCGCCGACAAGGTGACCGGCGGCGAGGTCAAGGTGAACGGGAAGAAGGCGAGGATCAGCGAGCCGATACAGGCCATGAAGCTGGGAATCGGCTATCTTCCCGAGGATCGCAAGGGCGACGGCATCATAGCCGACCTCTCGGTCCGAGAGAACATCATCCTGGCCCTGCAAGTCATGAAGGGCTTCTTCAAGCCCTTTTCCCGGAAGCAGGCCGAGGCCTTCGCCGACGAGTACATAGAGAAGCTGAGCATTAAAACTGCCTCCACCAACACGCCGATCAAGTCGCTCTCGGGCGGCAACCAGCAGAAGGTCATCCTCGCCCGATGGCTCTTGACGCATCCCGAGTACCTGATCCTCGACGAGCCCACGCGAGGCATCGACGTCGGGACCAAGGTGGAGATACAGAAGCTCGTGCTCAAGCTCGCCGAGGAGGGCGTCAGCGTGACCTTCATCTCCTCGGAGATAGAAGAGATGCTGCGCACCTGCTCCCGCATGATCGTCATGAGGGACCGGGCGATCGTCGGCGAGCTCTCGGGCGAGAACCTGACGGAGAGGGATGTCATGCACGTAATTGCGGGCGGGAGCGAGTAACATGGCAAAAGCGAAAGCCCACGTATCTCAGTTATTCCTCCCCCTATCGGTCCTCGCGATCCTGATCCTGATCAACCTGATCAAGGGAGCGGATTACTTCAGCCTCTCGATCATCAACGGGGCCTTGTACGGGAACATCCCGAACATCCTCTTCGGCGCCTCCGAGCTGGTGATCCTGTCGATCGGCATGACGCTGGTCACGTCCTCGTCGGGAGGGCAGGACATAAGCGTCGGCGTGGCTGCGGCGATCACGTCCAGCGTATTCGTTAAGGTGCTGCTGAGCGCCGGGACGATCACCTGGATGACCATACTGGGCGCCTTCCTGGCCAGCTGCCTGATCGGGATCCTCATCGGCGCCTTCAACGGCTCCCTCGTCGCGATATTCAAAGTCCAGCCGATGGTCGCGACGCTCATCCTCTTTACCGCCGGCCGGTCCGTAGCCTTCCTGATCGACGGCAGGCTCTCTCCCATCCTGGCGAACGACCTTACGGGCCAGCTCGGCAGCGTAATTCCGGGCGTCCCCATCCAGACGCCGATAATCCTGACGGCCGTCTTCATAGCCCTGTTCGCGGTCCTCTTGAAGACCACGAACCTGAAGCTCTATTCCCAGTCCGTGGGAATCAACGAGAAGGCCGCGCGCCTCAACGGAATCAACCCGGTGAGGATAAAGTTCTTGACCTACATGATCCTCGGGGTTTGCACGGCCGTAGCGGGCTTCATCGCCGTCACCAAGGCCGGGCGCCATGACAGCGTGAACCTCCTCAAGTTCGTCGAGATGGACGCCATCCTCGCCGTGGCCATCGGCGGCAACGCGCTCGGCGGCGGCAGGTTCAGCATTACCGGCTCTATCATCGGCGCCTACACTATCGAGGTGCTGAACCGGACGCTGCTGAGGCTCGAGGTCGACCCCGAGACGATAAAGGCCTTCAAGGCGGTGTTCATAATCATACTCATGGTGATCGCGTCGCCGGTGGTCAGGGAGTACGCCGCTAAAGGCATGAAATGGCTGCGGGCCAGGTCGGGCGCCGCGGTCCCGATGCAGGCCGCGGCCGGAGCGGGTCCCGAGGCGGGCGTTTCCGCGAAGAAAGAAGAGTAGAGCCGAACTATGAATACGATAAAGCGGAAAGAGACGATCTCGAACTCGAATCTCCTGTTCATCATCGCCGCGGCGATATTCGTGCTGATGTACGGCTTCGCCATACTTCGGTACCCGAACAGCTTCCTGCAATACCAGACCTTCTTCGACCTGTTCAGCCTGAACGCGCCGCTTATCATCATCACCCTGGGACTCAGCATCGTCATGATCGGGGGCGGCATCGACATATCGGTCGGCGCGGTTACCGGCCTCGTGACCATGTGCTGCGCGGTATTCCTCGAGAAGAGCGGGGGGAGCGTGGCGGATTCGATGCTCCTGGCCTTGGGCATCGGCATCGCCTTCGGACTCCTGCAGGGCTTCCTGATCGCGTACCTGGAGATACAGCCCTTTATTATAACCTTGGCGGGAATGTTCCTGGCCAACGGGCTCCTGACGACCATCCACAAGAACCCGCTCAACGTAACCATTCCCGATTTCCTGCTCCTGAGGGATTTCGAGATCGCGATCCCTTGGCTCGGCATAACGAATCGCCTGGGGAATTTCATACCGCTGACGATCAAGCCCGGCGCTATCGTCGTCGTGGCGCTCATCGTCATCCTCGTCGCCCTGATGAAGTGGTCGCGCTTCGGGCGTAATCTCTACGCCGTCGGCGGGAACAGCCAGAGCGCGCTGATGCTCGGCATTAACGTGAAGAGGACGAAGTTCCTCTCGTACGTGCTGTGCGGATTCCTTTCCGGAATCGCCGGCTTCGTCTTCCTGATGACGACGGGAGCCGGCAACGTCGGCAACGCGGCGGGATTCGAGATGAAGGCGATCGCCGGTTCCATCATCGGCGGCACGATGCTGACCGGAGGCGTGGGGAACCTGATCGGCTCGCCCGTCGGCGCCCTGACCCTGCTGACGATAAACGAACTGATACGCGCGGCCGGCGTCAACTCGAATTTCCAATCGATAGCGAGCGGTGCCCTGCTGTGCATCTTCATCGTATTGCAGAGCGTCGTCATGTGGCTGCGCGGGACGGGCGGCTTCAAGCTCGCCCTGCCGGCCTGGCTGTCGCCGGGGAAGAAAGGGGACTAGCGCCCCCGCGATCGCGCCCGCCGGTCCCGCCGGGGAGGCGGGCGCCGGCGCGCGGCCTGGGCTTAGCCTCGCGGCCTAGGTACCTCCGATAGGCCCGCCGCGACCTTCCTGCTCTGCCTCCGATTGAACCACAGCAAGAATCCGGCTACCGGTACGATCGCGATCGCTATCCAATCGCCCGCCGCTATCTTCAGGAACCAGTAGCGGACCGGGTTGCCGCCGTCGGTAAACGCGTTGAAATCCGCCCCGCCCGCGCCGAAATCCATGCCGGTCGCGGCGGCCAGCCGCGTGATCAGGGGCGCGAGGTCGCCGGCGATGAGCATGAAGCCGGCCACGACCGGCAGCGAGGCGATGACGGAGCGGAAGACGTTGCCGCCGAAGGCCAGGACCAGGAGCGAGAAGATCGAGATTAGGTTGGGCAGGTCCCCGAGGGGAATCATCTTGTTGCCCGGCAGGACGAAGGCGATGAGGACCGAGAGCGGTATGAGGACGAGGCCGTTTGCTATGACCGAGGGATTGGTCATGAGGATGCCCGTGTCCATGGCGATCGAGAGGGAGCGGCCGGGGAAGCGCTTCTGAACCGCTTCCCTTAAGGCGGCCGAAACCGCCCCCATGCCCTCGCCGATGACCTTCCCGCAGGCGGGCAGGATGAACATGACCGCGGCGACGTCGACGCCGAGCTCGAGCAGGTCCTTGATCGGATAGCCGGCGGCGAGGCCCAGGAGGCAGCCGATCAGGAGCCCTATGGCCATGGGCTCGGCGAGGAGGGACGCGCCGCCGGCGCCGCGCCGCGAGGGATTTACGCCGATATTCCGGATGCCCGGGATAGCGTCGAAGAGGCGGTCGACCGCGACGGCGTAGGGCAGGAGCGACGCGACCGACAGCGGGCTGATGCCGATGGCCTTGACCCCGCATTCGCGCTGGACGTAGGGAACGCTCCACTCGGCGGTCTTGATCGTCAGCGCGGCGATGGCGAGCACCGCGGCGAGGGCGACGGGCAGGCTGGCGCCGACGGCCAGGAGCAGCGAGCCGATGAAGGCGAAGTGCCAGTAGTTCCACACGTCGATGTAGACCATGTCGGTCGCCTTCAGGGCCAGCATGGCCAGGTTCAGGGCGACGACGATCAGGATGCACAGGGGCGCGAGGCTCCATGACCAGGTAATCGCGGCGAGCGGGGGCCAGCCCACGTCGAGCACGGGGAAGTCGAGGCCGCGGGCGGCCGTGAAGGCCTTTACCGCGGGGCCGATCCTGGAAACGAAGAAGTTGAAGGCCACGAAGACGCCGGCGAAGCCGGCCCCCAGCCTGAGCGAGGCCAGGAGGGCTTCCTTAAGGCGCATCCTTGCCGCGAGGCCCAGGATGAGCACGATGGCGGGGAGCATGACGTAGGCCTTGAATTCGAAGAAGGCCGAGACGGCCGAGGCGATCGCTTCCATGCGTCTATTGTCATCGGCCGGCCTCGATTATTCAATGCCGGTAAAGAAGCGGCCCGCCGATCGGCGGGCCGCTATATTCTCCGTCGAGTCAGCCGGTTACTTCTTCGGCCATTCGGCCACGATCTTGTCGGCGGCGCCTCCGGCCCCGATCTTCTCGATCTTGATCCAGTTGATCGTGTAGGCGTTGCCGCCGCCGCCGCCGCGTATCGCTATGTTGCCGATGAGGCCGTCGGCGGCCTGGGAGCCGTCGAGCTTGATCTCGGTGACCAGGGTATAGCTTCCCGCGTTGACCATGCCGGAATTGAAGTAGGCGGGTATCGTGGCGGCTACTTTATCCGGAGCGTATGCGTGCTTGTTGACCTCGACCCCGTCCGCCTTCGTATAGCCTCCGTTGGTGTTGTCCTTTATCCAGCGCACGCGGATAGCGGTCGTCCCCAGCGCGGTGTAGTTGACGCTAAGCCTATAGGACGCGTCCTTCTGGGGAACGAAGGCCCTCTTGCCGTCCTCGCCGGCCGTCGACCAGGGCCACGTGGAGGCATCGTTGCCCAGGATGATGTTGGCGCCGGACCAGACGTCTCCCCTTCCCGTGTCCCAGACGTAGACGCCGTCGACGGGGATCATGGCCGCGGCCGCCGCCGGATCGACGAACTTGTGCGACGCGAGATACACCTCGGGATCGAGGACGGCGATGAGCGCTTCCTTCGCCAAGCCGTCGGAGGCGAAGAGCAGGGCGTACTCGCCCGCCCTCCAGCCGGCGATCGCGTCCCGAACGCCGCAGATGCTGACGCGCTCGATGACCTTCGGGCCGCCCGCGCCGTTGGCCGGGCCCGCGGCGTACTTCTTGAAGACCTGGAAGAGCTCCGCGTACTTCACGGCCTGGTTGATCTCGGCCTGCTTCTCGAGAGCAGCGCCGGCCGGGCAGCCGATGTCCATCTCGGTGATGTGAACCTTGACGCCCGGGAGGGTCGAGAAGAGCTTGATGGAAGCCTCGACGTCCGCCGCCTTGGTGCCCATGCCGTAGTGGGCCTGCATGCCGATAACCTCGATGAGCTGCCTGCCCTTGGGCCGCGAGCCCGAGTAGCGCTCGTTGATATCCTTGACCATCTCGTAGACGACCCGGGCCTTGTCGGGCGAGTCGAGGCCGAAGTCGTTGTAGATCAGCTCGCAGTCCCATTCGGGATGGCCGTCGACTACCTTGGCCGCCCTCGCGAAGGCGAGCTCGACCCAGCGCCAGCCGAGGGCGTTGTACCAGCCCTCGCCCTTGGCGAGCGAGGCCTTCCAGTCGCCCGGCTTGGCGGTTCCGACGGCCTCGTTTACTACGTCGACTCCCTTGAGGCGGGCGCCGTAATAGCCGAGGACCTTGTCGATATGGCTTCTCAGGTTCGCGAGGGCGGTCGCCTGGTTCAAGGAGCCCGGCTGCCCGAAGCGGGCGGGAGCGGCGTCCCACATCCAGGTGGGCGATTGCGAGTGCCATGCCAGCGTATGGCCGTAGAAGAGCATCTCCGGGTTCTTCCGGGCTAGTTCCATGAACTTCGCGTCCGCCGCGGCGAAGGTGAATTTGCCCTTCTCGGCCTGCGTGCTCTCGGGCTTCATCTCGTTCCCCGGCGAGAAGGAAGCGTAATTGTGGACGAGCGCATCGATCTCGCCCGAGCCGAAGATGCCCAGCGTGAAGTAGTCCTTGTAGGCGTCCTTCAGCGCCGGATAGGCCGAGTAGGCCTTGCCCGCGGGAGGTATCGAGGAGCTAAGGAACTTCTCCGTGTCGAGGATGGCCTTAAGGGCGGGCTTGGCGCGGAGGTCGCGGTCGAAGAGGAGGGGGAAGCTCGCGCCGCGCCAGCTGTCGCCGTCGTTGGTTCCCCAGAAAGTGACGCGCTCGATGCGGCCCTTCTTCCCGTTGGCGGAGCCCGCCGCGTTCCTCTTGTACAGGTCGAAGAGCTCCGCGTACTTCCGAGCCTGGAGCCTCGCCTGCCCATCGGTCAGGCTGCCCGTATTGGCATAAGTGACGTCGAGCTCGGTGACGCTGATAGAGACGCCCGGCAGGCTCGAGAAGAGCTTGATCGAGCTTTCGACATCGGCCGCGGAGGTGTTCTCGTTGTAGTGGGCCTGCATGCCGATGCCCTCGATCAGGAGCTTGC
>CAYPHO010000067.1:0-3660 GCA_964410245.1 uncultured Treponemataceae bacterium
AGAAGTTAAGCAGGTCGCGGACTTCCTGCTCGACGAGCTCGATGAGCTCGGCGTCGTCGACGAGGTCGACCTTATTGAGGAAGACGAGGATATTGGGGACGCCGACCTGGCGGGCAAGGAGGACGTGCTCGCGAGTCTGGGGCATGACCGAGTCGGGAGCGGAGACGACGAGGATGGCGCCGTCCATCTGGGCCGCGCCGGTGATCATGTTCTTGATGTAGTCGGCGTGGCCGGGGCAGTCGATGTGCGCGTAATGGCGCTTCGCGGACTGGTACTCGAGGTGCCGGGTATTGATGGTAATACCGCGAGCCTTCTCCTCGGGGGCGTTGTCGATATCATCGAACTTCATCGCCTTGTCGCCGAACTTGCGGGAACAATACTGGGAAATGGCGGCGCTGAGCGTCGTCTTGCCGTGGTCGATGTGGCCGATCGTACCGACGTTCATATGAGGCTTGGTGCGATCGAATTTCTCTTTGGCCATATAAAAACTCCTCCTTGGCTATGTCCCGCCAATGATATTCCTGTAAGGCTTCCGGATTATATAGAAGAGCTCAAGGCAGATCAAGGGGCGTAGCGCGTCGGCGGATCGCCCCGCTCGAGCCCGGCATGGAGCTCATCTCATGCCCGCCTTCGCGGGGACGGGCTCGTAGCGCAGGAAGCGGGCCGCGCAGTCGGCCCGCCCCTCCGTGGCGGATCGAAGCTCGGTCGCGAAGCCGAAGAGGCGGCGCAGCGGCGCGGCCCCGACGATTAGGCGGCCGCCCCCGGCCAGCTCCTCCACGGACTCGACGCGGCCCCCGCGCCCCGAGATCGCCGCGGCCGCGGCGCCCAGGAAATCCTCGGGCAGGCTGAGCTCGAGGCGCATGACGGGCTCGACTACGACGGAGCCGGCGGCGGCCGCGGCCTTCGTCGCGGCCAATGTAGCGGCGATCTCGGCCGCCCTCTCGCCCGTCCTGCCGGGAGAGGACAGGCCCCCGGGCAGGGAGATCCCCTCCAGCACGGCTTCGACGCCGTCCAGGGGATAGCCCGCGGCCGGTCCGACGCTCAGGGCGGCCTCGACCCCGCGGCGGATCGCGGCATCGAGGGAAGGCGGCATCCTGCCCGCGTTCCCGGGCGCGAAGGAGAGCCCGCCGCCCCCGGGGACCGGCCTGACTCGGATCGCCACCGTCGCCCTCGCCCGCTCTCCGCCTAGGTCTCGGTCGAATTCCTCCCTGGCGAGGCCCTCTCCGGAGAGGGCCTCCCTGTACGACACCTGCGGCTTGCCGGCCTTGGCCCTGGCGCCGTAATCCCGCCTGAGCCGGTCCACGGCCACCTCGAGGTGCAGCTCGCCCATGCCCGAGAGCTCGATGCGGCCCGTCTGGGGATCCTCGCGCACGCGCAGCGACGGATCGTCCTCCGCCAGCGCCTCGGCCCCCGCGCGGAGCCGCGCGATGTCCTCTCTCGACTTCGGCTCGAGGGCGATCGAGACCACCGGCTCCTCGAAGGAGATGGGCTCGTAGATGAGCGGCCTGCGCGGATCGCAGAGCGTCGCCCCCGTGCCCCCCGCCGAGGCCGAGGAGCCGCCGAAGGACAGCGCGACGATGTCGCCGGACTCGGCGCGGTCGACGGACTCGAGCCGGTCGGCCTGGATGCGGAAGATGCGCGATACCCGAGGCGTGCGCCCCGTCCTCGAGTCGAGGACCTTATCGCCCGAGCCGATCGCGCCGGACCATATCCTCGCCCACGACAGCCTCCCGAGGCTCGGATCGGAGACGGTCTTGAAGACCAGGGCCGAGAGGGAGGAGCCGGGAGGGGCGAGGACGGCGCCGGTCGCCGGATCGCGGGCCTCGGGCATGACCGCGTCGGCCGGGGCGGGCAGGTAGGACGCGACGGCGTCGAGGAGCATGCAGGCCGAGGCCTCCGAGAAGGCGGAGCCGCAGAGCGTCGGGGTCGCCTTCCCGGCGAGGGTCGCGGCGCGCAGGGCGGCGCGGATCGCCTCCGGCCGGCTCTCGCGGCCGGCGACGTAGTCCTCGAGGAGTACCGTGGCGGGGCCACGGTTCGGGGCGAAGCCGCCGCCGGCCGCAGGCCCGCCGCCCGGATCCGCGCCCTCGCCGAGCGAGGCCAGGAATTCGACCAGGGCCGATCGGCCGGCCGCCGCCTCGCCCCGGAGCTCCGGGGGGATGGGCAGGGGAAGCGGGCGCCGGACGGCGCCGGAGGGATCGGGCTCGGCGCGGAGGGCGTAAGCCCTCATCCCGATGAGGTCGATGACGCCTCGGAATGACTCGCCCTCGCCCCAGGGCATGGCGATCGCGACCGCCCCCGGGTCGAGCAGCCTCGACATATCCTCGAAGGCCCGCTTGAAGGACGCGCCCTTCCGGTCCATCTTGTTGACGAAGCAGAGCCTGGCCGCCCCCCGGCGACGGCAGGCCTTGAAGAGCGTCTCGGTTCGGGATTGGACGCCGGCCACGCCGCAGAGCAGGAGCACTACCCCGTCCAGGGCGCGCAGGGACCGGTCGACCTCCGAGGAGAAGTCGACGTGGCCGGGGGTATCGATGAGGTTGACGCGCAGGAGATCGCCCGCCCCGGGCTCGATCGGCCCGCCGCCCGCGCCGTTCGGCGCCCCGCCCTGCTCTCCGCCCTCGGGTAGAGGCCACTCGAGATGGGCGGCGGCCGCCTTGACCGTGATGCCCCGCTCGCGCTCGACGGCGAGGTAGTCGGTGGCCGTGGTCCCCTCGTCTATGTCTCCCGGCGCGCGGATCCGGCCCGAGACGTAGAGGATGCGCTCGGTGAGGCTGGTCTTCCCCGCGTCGATATGGGCGAGGATGCCGATATTGCGGATCGGCCTGGGGGTCGGGCCCTGCATGGGCCCATTATAGCCGAGCGCCCGGGAAGGGCGCGACGCCGATCGTCCCCGCTAACGCGGCCGGCGCGAATCGGGTATACTCGCGCCCAATGAAGGACTTATTTCCGGGAGATTGCTACTCGACGCCCGAGGGACGGCCGAGGGCGCTGAGCGAGTACGTGTTGCTGGGTTCCAGGTGGAGCGTATACCTCCACTTCTTCGGAACGGTCCTGCGCAGCGCATCCATGTCGAGGCGCGGGATCTACGACGACGAGGCCTGGGCGAACAGCTCGCTCGAGATCATCGGGAACCTCGAGCGCTGCGGCGCCCGCTTCGAGATCTCGGGGATGGACAAGGTACGCGCGGCCGAAGGCCCCGTGGTCTTCGTCTCGAACCACATGGGCACGCTCGAGACCGTCGTCCTGCCCGGCCTTATCAGGCCCATGAAGCCGGTTACCTACGTCGTCAAGCAGAAGCTCGTGAAGGGCCTCATCTGGGGTCCCATCATGCGCTCGCGCAATCCGATCGCCGTATCGAGGAAGGACCCCCGGGGCGACCTGGAGATCGTATTAAGGGAAGGACAGGAACGGCTGGCCTCCGGCATCTCCGTCATCGTCTTCCCCCAGGGCACGCGGACGGAAGTCTGGAAGCGGGGGGGCTTCAACAGCCTCGGCGTCAAGCTCGCGGCCAAGGCAGGGGTCCCGGTGCTGCCCGTCGCGCTCAAGACCGACTTCTGGGGCTCGAGCGGCCTCTTCCGCGGCTTCGGCCCGGTACGCCGGGACCGGGTCGTCCATATCGAGTTCGGCGACCCGATGCCCGTCTCGGGCCGGGGCAAGGCCGAG
>CAYPHO010000067.1:3670-12653 GCA_964410245.1 uncultured Treponemataceae bacterium
GCCGAGCACGAGGCCTGCCTCGACTTTATCGAGGGAAGGCTGCGGGCCTGGGGCGCCGCGATCGAATGATTCGATTCACGATGCGCCCCCCTCGGCGCTATATTATGGCGCTGAGGACGTTCGCAGGCGCGCCGCAGGCGGCCCGGGAACGCCGCCCAGGAGGAAACGCGTGAATACTTTGGCGCTGTACGAGAGCATGCCCACCGATCGGCTGCGCGACCTGGTCATCGACGACCTGGTCAAGCACTTTTCCCGAGAAAACATCGACCTCGCCGAATTCGAGCGGCGAACCGAGCTCGCCTCGAAGGCCTCGTCGCGCGGCGAGCTCATCGCCCAGGTCGCCGACCTTCCCGCCATCCCCGAGGAGCGCTCGCCGGAGCCCGGCTCGCGCCCGAGGGCGGCGCAGCAAGGCTCCTGGAGCCTGGCCCAGGGCGAGGTCCGACAGAACGACTACGCCGTGGCCATCTTCGGCGGCTCCGACTTCAGGGGCGTCTGGCGGGCGCCGCGCCGGCTGTCGGCCCTCGCGGTCTTCGGCGGCTCGACGATCGACCTGCGCAAGGCCATCGTCCCGCCCGAGGGCATGACCATCTCCTGCGCCTGCGCCTTCGGCGGCGTCGACGTCATCGCGCCCCGCGGCATGCGGGTCCAGACCAGGGGCATGGGCGTCTTCGGCGGCTTCGACCGCGCGGACAACGAGCCGAACGACCCCTACGCCCCGACCATCACCATCGAGGGCATCGCCTTCTTCGGCGGCGTCTCGGTGAAGATCAAGGACTGAAGGCGGAAAGCGTCTCGCTTCGGACCGGCGCCTGGCTTATACTGTGTCAAGCCCGACTCCCCGTCATGGAGCCTCGATTGGATACGATCTACGTCCTCATGCCCGCTCTTCTCATCGTCATAGTCGTCGCCTCTGTCTGGCTGGATAAATGGAGCGTTCCCGTAATACTCGTCGCGCTGGGCGCCGGGATCGTCTTCGGCTCGGACGTGCTGGGCCTATGGGATTTCGGCGATTTCGAGCTGACTAACCGCATCGCGAACGCCGCCCTCATCTTCATCCTGTTCAACGGCGGCTTCGGGACGCGCAAGGAGAGCTTCAAGTCGGTCGCCCTGAGCGCGGGGGGCATGGCCTCGTGGGGAGTCGTCCTGACCGCGGCCTCGTCCTTCCTCATACTGTGGAAGATCCTCGGATGGTCCTTCGAGGAATCCCTCCTTCTGTCGGTCATCATCTCATCGACCGACGCGGCCGCGACCTTCTCGATACTGCGCCGCCAATCGCTGCCGAAGCGGCTTTCCTCGACGGTCGAGATAGAGAGCGCCGCGAACGACCCGATGGCGATCCTCCTCACGCTGGCCGCGATCGAGACGCTGCACATCGGCAAGGCGGACGCCGGAGGGACGATACTATCCTTCGCGTGGAAGTTCGCCGCCGGCCCGGCGATTGGCTGGATCATCGGCCGCGCCTCGGTCTTCGCCTTCAATCGCCTAAGCCCCCAGGACCGGGGCTACTACTACGTCCTCTTCCTCGCCATCGTCCTCATGACCTACGGCCTCGCGGAGGCGGCCGGGGCCTCGGGCATGCTGGCGGTCTTCGTCGCGGGCTTCACCCTGGGCAACAAGGGCTTCGTCCACCGCCAGGGGATCGCGAACTTCTCCTCGGCCCTGGCGACGATTGCGAACATCGGCATGTTCCTCCTCATGGGGCTCCTCGTCTTCCCGAGGCAATGGGCCGAGCTCTGGCCGAGGGGCATCGCCCTCTTCCTGGCAGTGGCCTTCGTCGCCAGGCCCTTGGCGGTCTGGCTCGGCACCCTCGGGATGAAGTTCGGCTGGAAGAGCAAGGTCTTCATGTCCTGGGCCGGCTTGCGCGGCGCGGTTCCCATCATCCTCGCGACTTATCCCCTCGCGGCGGGCCTGGATATCGGAGAGGAAGTCTTCAACCTGGTGTTCTTCGCCGTCATCCTGTCGGTCGCCATACAAGGATCGACCCTGGGACCCCTGGCCAGGCTCCTGGGCCTCTCCGCTCCCTCGCGGCCGGCGCCGCTGTACAGCCTCGAATTCCAGACCATGGCCCCGAGCGACCTCGACCTGATAGTCGTCGACTTGCCCGACCCCCAAGGCGCCCCCGGCCCCTTCATCCGCGACCTGAAGCTGCCGCCGGGAGCCGTCATCACGATGCTGACCCGGGGCAGGGAAGTCCTGGCCCCGAAGGGCGGGACCCGGCTGATGGGATGGGACCAGGTCTCGGTGCTCGCCCATGCCGCCGACGAGGGCCTAGTGCGCGAGGCCCTGCTCGCCCCCTTCGCAAAAGGCGAGGAGGGGCGATGAGCGCCGCGGCGCCCCGCTCCGTCCTCGCCTTCGCCATCGCCTGCGCGGCGGCCGGCCTCGCGGCCCAGGCGGGAGCGGGCGGCGCGGCCCCGGCGCGCGTCGATGCGAGGCCCTACCCCATACAGACCGAGGCGAGGAAAGAGCTCGCCCGCGAGTACTCGAGACTGCATTACGGAATAGACTCCTGGCGCCTCGAGGAGCCGAGGCTCGTCATCGTCCACTACACGGCGACGGACTCGGACTCGCTCTCGCTGTCGGTCTTCAAGCCCGAGTCCCTCGGCTCGAGCCGGCCCGACATCGTCGCGGGCGGGAAGCTGAACGTCGGCGTGCATTACGTCATTACGCGGGACGGGACGATCTGGAGCCTGCTTCCTGAAACGGACATGGGACGCCACGCCGTTGGCTACAATCACCTCGCGCTCGGCATCGAGATGACGGGCAAGGACGTTAAGAGCCTAACGCGAGAGCAGCTGCGATCCTGCGCCGCCCTGGTGGCGGACATCGCGGCCCGCAACCCCTCGATCCGCTACCTCTGCGGCCACCACGAGTATATGCAGGCCTCGCGGGCCCACCTAATACTCTATACCGAGCTCATGCCGGGCTATCCCCCGCCCCCCAAGGCGGATCCTGGCGAGGATTTCATGGCGAGCTTGCGCTCGGCGCTGAGGGATGAGTATTCTATAACGCTCAAGGACTAGGGGGGACTCATGAAAAAAGCCCTGATCGCCGCGATAATCGCGTCCTTCGCGCTCGCCGCCGCCGCGCAATCCGAGTATTGGAGCCTTTACGCTGGGCCCGTCATCAAATTCCTCGACTCGAAGGACTACGCGGGGGACAAGCGGGCCTACGCCGAGGCCGACCTCGTCGTGCCCGAGGACGTGCAAAAGGCCCTCGATCGGCTTGGGCTGTCTCGCTTCGCCGTCCTGCGCAACGAGATCTGGGCCCGGCACGGCTACGGCTTCAAGACGGCGATTCTCGACTGGCTGTACGGGGAAGTAGCGTGGTACGAGAAGGATCCGTCGTTCGGCATGGGCAAGCTGGTCGGCATGCCGGCGAGGAACGCCGATTGGATCAAGAAGCTCGAGGACGAATGGGATTACCAGAACATCGGCTGGTGGCTCGACGCCCGCGACTACTCGGGAGACCTGAAGCCCTACCTTTCCGACACGTATTACGAGATTCCCGACTCGGTTCGCATCTCGGCCAACCACCTCGGCATCCGTCCCTCGCGCCTCCTCCTTAGCGAGATCTACGCGAGGAAAGGCTACATCTTCCCTGATGCCGTGACGAACAGGGTCTTCAAGACCTGTTTCTGGTACAGGCCGAAGAGCGCCGACCTCGAAGAGGTCACGCGCCGATTCAACGCCGAAGAACGGTCGAACGTCGAGCTCTGCCTGCTTCGGGAAAAGCTCGACAATCTCGGCACGGTCAACTACAGCCTCCCGGACGGCATGATCTGGATACCGACGATAAACTACGGGGCCGTCTTCATCCGCGCTCTCGTCGGCCCCGATGATGATTCCTACTTCTATTCCTCGACGAATCTCTGGCACGCGCTCGAATTCGACCCGGAATCGATCGGCGATCAGGCGACCGACGTAGACGGCCTCGTCGACGCGGCGACCAGGAAGGCAATCGAGGCGGAGAAGGATCCGGCCAAGAAGCTGATCCTCTTCTTCTCGAAGAAGCGTTACGCCGGCTACGTCGACAAGGTCGTCTTCAACAAGACGGATATGGCCGCGCCTTCGTATCTCCGGGCGGCGATCGACTCCCTCGGGATCGATTGGTACGTCCTCCTCCGCAAGGAGATCCACGCGCGGAACGGGGCGATATTCACGGATCCCAAGACGGGGCCGATCTTCCAGGCCTGCCCCTGGTACAAGGCGAAGTACAACCTCAGCCCCTCGTCCCTTACCCGCTTCCCGGCCTCGGTCAAGATCAGCAAGGCCGAGCTGGCCAATTTCGCCCTGCTCGAGGGCGAGGACCTCTCGCGCAGGCGCTCCTTCCACGAATCCGATCCTCCGAGCGTCGAGGTCGACCTCTCCGGGGCATGGTACCGGATCGAGACCGAGACGGTCGGTATAGACCCGAACGGCGAGAGCCTGACCGTCCCGCTCCTTTACGAATCCGACGAGGAGAGGCCGGACGCGATGGAGATCATTAGGCGGATCACCGAGGAGCAGGGCTTCGACCTGGATTCCTTCATCCAAGACCAGTCCGAGTATTTCTTCGTAGGCTGCTGAGGAGACGCGATGCGAGTTTTTACGAGAACGACCCTCGCCTCGATAGCTGCGCTCGCCCTCGCGCTTCCCTGCGCGGCGCAGACCCTCGACCTATCCGACTCATCCTTCGAGAAGCCCTACCTGGTCAAGATGATGGAGCCGGACGCCCTCTTCAGGCCGCTATCGCCGCCCGCATTCGTCAAGGCCGAAGGCTACATCGCGTCCGGGGATCCCGCCTGGCTCAAGGCCGACGACTGGTGCATCGTGGTGGACCGCCCCGAAGGATCGCAGGTCTACCCGGTGCCGGTCATGCTCTGGCACGAGGTCGCGAACGACCGCGGCGCCTCGAAGGGCGCGCTCTGCGTCAGCTACTGCATCCTTACCGGAACGGCCCTCGTCTTCGACGAGGACTTCGGCGGGGGCACGCCCCGCTCCTTCGGCGTATCGGGCTACCTGTACAACTCGAACCTGGTCATGTTCGACTACCAGACGCGATCGCTATGGTCGCAGGCCGGGCTCGCCGCGATGAGCGGGCCGGCCAAGGGCGCGAAGCTGCCGATCAAGGCCTACCGCTTCATGCGCTGGTCGGAAGCCCGCGCGATTCCCGGGGCCGCGGTCTGCGAGGGATCGGCGGCGCTCGCGGCGATGCGGCCCCGATATACGAGGCCCCCGGTCGAGTCCTTCTCAAGCTATCCGACGGACGAGGCCATCCGGTCGGCCGTCCGTCCCGAGGCGCTCGAGGACCGCCGCTTCCCCCTAAAAGAGCTCTTCGCCTACTTCCCGTCCTCGGGACGGGCCGTATCGCTCTCGGCCCTGGAAGCGCGCGATATATCCGGGATCGAGGCGAAGAGGAAGGGCGGGAAACTGGTTTCGGTTTCCTCGCCGGAGCCTTTCATTACGGTGTATTGGTTCGCGCTAAGGGCCTTCTATCCGGAGGCCAAGATCGAGGGCTAAAGCGGGCGAGCGAAGGTAGGACGCGCCAAGCCGAGCACAGGCCGAGTTCAGGCCGAGCCCCCGGCGGCACGGCCGCTACCCGGATATAACGCCGGAAGCCAGCAAGACGAGGCACACGAGAGCGAGGGCAATCAGGCGAATCGATGCCGAGGCCATTCTGCTCCTCCTATTGATTTATCGATACCGATAAAACACCCGAGGAAGGCCGAGATGTCATCCGATTTTAGGAAAGCCCAACAAACGCAACGGGCTCCGCTAGGGCTTGGATGGCCTTTTGCGCACAGTCAGAAAAAAACAGGGCCGGCATAGCCGGCCCTGCATCATTCTCGAAAAAGCGTCGACTACCAGCGATAATGGGCGAAGGCCTTATTGGCTTCGGCCATCTTGTGGGTGTCTTCCTTCTTCTTCACCGCGGTGCCGGTGTTGTTGTAGGCGTCCATGAGCTCGTCGGCGAGCTTGTCGGCCATCGCCTTGCCCGAGCGCGAGCGCGCGGCCGAGATGAGCCAGCGCATGGCCAGGGCCTCGCGGCGGGTATCGCGGATCTCGACGGGGACCTGATAGGTCGCGCCGCCGACGCGCCGGGACTTGACCTCGACGAGCGGCTTGGCGTTGTCGAGCGCCTTGAGGAAGACCTCGAGCGCGGGGGCCCCGGCCTTCTTCTGCATCGCCTCCATGGCGTCGTACATGATGCGTGTATTGATGGCCTTCTTGCCCTGCCACATCATGCGGCACACGAACTTGGTGACGACGACGGAATTATACTTGGTATCGGGCAAGTGACCCCGATCGATGGACTTCTTCTTGCGGCCCATAGCAGCCTCCCTTAGGCCTTCGGCCGCTTGGCGCCGTACTTGGAGCGCGCCTTCTTGCGGTCCTCGACGCCGAGGGTATCCTTGGCGCCGCGGATGATGTGGTAGCGAACGCCGGGAAGATCCTTGACGCGGCCGCCGCGGATGAGCACGACCGAGTGCTCCTGGAGATTGTGGCCTACGCCGGGGATGTAGGCCGTAACCTCGGTCCCGTGGCTGAGCCTGACGCGCGCGACCTTGCGAAGCGCGGAATTGGGCTTCTTAGGCGTGACGGTCATTACGCGCGTGCAGGTCCCGCGCTTCTGCGGGCACTCCTCGAGCGCGGGCGCCTTGTTGCGCCACTTGGAGGCCTTTCGGCCGTTCCGGATAAGCTGGTTGATCGTCGGCATCGTATGCTCTCGACTCCCTCGTTTGCCGGGCCTCAGCATGACCCGACGTTATATTGGTACGCGATAAACCCCAATTTTCGCCGTCCGGACGGAACGGCGGATGATAATATCCCGACGTTCGCGAGGCTGTCAATAGAACAGCGTCGTGATGGGGACATCCGAGGCTCGGCCCTTGGAATCCTAGAATTCCTCGAAATCGCCTCCCGCCTTATCGGAATCTCCCTTTTTAAGGGCGATAGCCCGCGTCGCCGGTCTCGAAGGGGCCTTCGGGGCGGAGACGGCCCTCGACGCGCCCTGCATCCCCGAGGAGCGGAAGTAGGACATCGCCCGCGAGAGCTCGACGGCTTGGCTCGTGAGTTCCTCCGACATGGACGCGAGTTCCTCGCTCGAAGACGCGTTTTGCTGGATGACGACGTCCAGCTGGGTCATCGCCTTGCCGATCTGCTCCGAGCCGATCGACTGCTCCTTCGAGGCCGAGGCGATCTCCTGCACGAGGTCCGCGGTCTTCCGGATGTCGGGCACGATCCTGCTGATGATCTCGCCGGCCGCGGTCGCGCTCTGCACGGTCTTCGACGAAAGCTCGGTGATCTCGCCGGCGGCGTTCTGCGAGCGTTCCGCGAGCTTGCGCACCTCGCTCGCCACCACGGCGAAGCCCTTGCCCGCTTCGCCGGCGCGAGCCGCCTCGATAGCCGCGTTCAGGGCGAGCAGGTTGGTCTGGCGCGCGATCTCCTCGATGATGCCGATCTTCCCGGCGATGAGCTTCATGGCCTCGACCGCGTCCTCGACGGCCTTGCCTCCCTCGGCGGCGTCGGAGGCCGCCTTCTGGGAAATGCCCTCGGTGGCCATCGAGTTGTCCGTGTTCTGCTTGATCGTCGCGGCCATCTCCTCCACCGAGGACGAGACTTCCTCCGCGCTAGCGGCCTGTTCGGTCGCGCCCTGGCTCATCGCCTGCGCGGTCGAGCTGATTTGATTGCTCCCCGAGACCAGTTGCGCGGACGCAGCCTGTACGGAGGCGACGATCTCGCTCAGCTTCCTTCCCATCGCGATCATCGACGCATTGATCCCGGTCGGGGTTCTTCGGCCCTCGTCGTCGACGCTCAAGTCCCCGGAGGCGATCCGCTCGACCATGACGGCGATCTCGGCCGGCTCGCCCCCCACCGCCTTGGTCACGGAGCGCGTGAGGACGATCGCGATCCCGATACCGGCCAGGAGACCGATTCCGAGCACGAGCATCATCTGAAGCGTCATTCGGTTGACGACGAGCTCGGACTCGTCGTTTAGCGCTTTCGCCGCCTTTGAGCTGGACTCGACTACGCCCGCCAAAGCTATGGAGAAGGCGGCATAGGCCGGGAAGATCTCCGCGTTCATCTTGGCGAGGGCCATGTCCGCCTTGCCATCGACGAGGAGGTCCATCACGGTCATCGATCCGTCCTTGTATTTTGCCCACAGCGCCGCGAGCTCGCCGAGGAGTATACGTTGCTCGGCACTTTCAACGGTCTTCTCGTAGGCCGCGTTGTTCTTCTCGTAGAGCGTGATTTGCTCGATGGAGGTCTTGCGCAAGGCCTCCGCGGCAGGGCCCTGAACTCTCATCGCGATGGAATAAATAACCGAGATATTAAGCGAAGCCGCGTTCTGCCGCGCGTCCGTCAAGCTGGCTAGTCCCTGAACGCTGTTCGAGTAGACCCGCTCGAGGAAACCGCCGAGCCGGAGGCCGTTCGAGAGGCCGAGGGCGCCGACGCCGCCGGCGATCGCGAGGAGCGCCGCGAACGACAATCCGATCCTTGTCCTGAGCCGCATTCTTATAGCTTGAGCCATACATCCTCCCGCAAGCAGGCGGCCCCTTCCGGTACGCAGAACGGTGGGCCTTGCGGTAAAGCTTAAGGGAGGAATCGATACAGTACAAAACATTGCAGACGTAAATAAACGGGGCGGCTCAAGGCCGCCCCGCACTCGCAGTCGCAGATTCGATCAATCCTCTTCGCTGTCGGTATCCACCGCCTCGAAGCCCTCGTCGTTCTCGAAGATCTCGTCCTCCTCGAAGGCGGCGCCGTTCTCGGCGCGGTCCTCGAGGGCCGGCAGGGGCATGAGCTCCTTCTCGCGGCGGCGCTTCTCGAGGATCTCCTCCACGAAGGCGTCGAGATCGTCGTTCTCGGAATCCGAGAGCTTGATGTTGCGGTACTGGCGCATTCCCGTCCCGGCCGGGATGAGGTGGCCGATGATGACGTTCTCCTTCAGGCCCCGCAGGCCGTCGGTCGCGCCCGCGATGGCGGCGTCGGTGAGGACCCTC
>CAYPHO010000068.1:0-6742 GCA_964410245.1 uncultured Treponemataceae bacterium
TTCATCGACGCCCAGCTCGGAGGGCTCCTCTTCGGCTACTACGCCCTGAACAGCTTCGGAGGCGACTTCGGCAACGTCTTCATCCCCGACCTCTCCGCTTGGTACGGATTCGGGCAGAAGAAAAGCTTCCGCGTAGGCGGCGGCATTACGATGCTCTACGCGCCCGACTTCACCAACGACCTCGCCGATACGACGGGAAGGACCATGATCCCCTTCCTCTACTACATCTCGGGCAAATTCGCCATCGAGCCCTAAGCGCTAGCCGCGCAGCGATGCAAGGGGGAGCCGCAAGGCTCCCCCTTTCCGTCTTCACGGCAACCAGGCTATTGTTCTCGCATGCCCAAGGCGCTGGCCGAAATACTGCGAAACGCGACGGTGATCGAGCGGCTCGGGCCCGGCGATCCCGCGATCGAGGGCCTCGCCTACGACTCCCGGTCCGTCCGTCCCGGCTACCTCTTCTTCGCCCTTCCCGGCCTCCACGCGGACGGCCACCGCTTCATCGACGCGGCGATCGCCGCGGGCGCGCGCGCCGTCGTCCACTCCTCGCCGATCCCCGATCCCCGTCCCGGCGTAGCCTACGTCCGCGTCCCCGATCCGCGATTCGCCATGTCGCCGATCGCGGCGACCTACTACGGCCGGCCCTCGTGCGCCCTCGGGATAATCGGCGTCACCGGCACCGAAGGCAAGAGCACGACGGTCTACCTCGCCTACCAGCTCCTGAATCTCGCCGGCAAGAAGGCGGGGTTCTTCTCGACGGTCATGTCGGATCGGGGCGCGGGCGAGGAGAATAATCCCGAGCATCAGACCACGCCAGAGGCGACAGCGGTCCAGCGCATGCTCTCCGAGATGCGGGACGCGGGCTTGGCCTACGCGGTCGTCGAGGCCTCCTCGCACGGCCTGTCGCGCCGCACGAACCGCCTGGGCGACGTGGACTTCGACGTCGGCGTCATGACCAACGTGACGAGCGAGCACCTCGAGTTCCACGGGACCTGGGAACAATACCGCGACGACAAGGCGAATCTCTTTCGCGGCCTGAGCCCGGGGGGACTGGGAATCGTCAACGCCGACGACCCTTCCGCCGATTTCTTCCGAGCCGCCGCGGCCGTCCCGGTCCGATCCTTCAGCGCCTCGAGGCGCGAGGCCGACCTGTCGGCCCGGTCGATCGCGGTCGACGGGGCGGGAGAGTCCTTCGAGATCGTCGAGGCCGGGCGCGACGGCCTCCCGGGCCGACTCCACCGCGTCCGCGCGAACCTTCCCGGCGCCTTCAACGTCGGCAACGTACTGGCCGCGCTGCTGGCGGTTTCGCATATCGCGTCGATCGACATCGCGGACCTCGTCCCCCTGGTCCCGAGCCTGAAGAGCGTGCGCGGCAGGATGACCGCGATCGACCGCGGCCAGCCCTTCGAGGTCGTCGTCGACTACGCGCACACGCCCTCCTCCTTCGAGGCGATCCTCCCGCCGCTTCGCGGGCGCGTGAAGGGCCGCCTGATCAGCGTCTTCGGCTCGGGGGGCGAGCGGGATACCGAGAAGCGGCCCCGCCAGGGAAGGATCGCCGCCGACTCCTGCGACATCGTCATCCTGGCCGACGAGGACCCGCGCGGCGAGGATCCCATGGAGCTCCTGGAGGAGATCGCCGCGGGCTGCCCCGAGCTTCGGCGCGGGGAGCGGCTCTTCCTCATACCGGACAGGCCGACGGCCATACGCAGGGCCTTCTCCCTCGCGCGTCCGGGCGACCTCGTCGCCCTCCTGGGGAAGGGCCACGAGAACTCGATCATCGGCAAGGCGGGGGCGGTCCCCTACGACGAGATCGCGGAGGCCGAAAAGGCTCTCGCCGAGATGGGATACTGAGGGGAACGCATGAAGAAGCGGATGGCCATCCTCTACGGGGGCAAGTCGGGCGAGCACGAGGTGTCGCTCGTCTCGGCGGCGAGCATACTCAGGCACCTCGACCTTGAAAAGTTCGAGCCCGTCCTGATCGGCGTGGCGAAGGACGGGAAGTGGATCCTCCAGGGCGAGGCCGCCGTCGGCGCCGCCCTCGCGGGGACGAGGCCGCTCGCGATCGGGGAAGGCCGCCGGGCCTTCCCGATGCCGGGAGCGGGCCTCGCGGCCGAGGGCCCGAGCGGCGTCGAGGGGATCGGCTGCGATCTCGCCTTCCCCGTCCTCCACGGGACCTTCGGCGAGGACGGCACGGTCCAGGGCCTCCTCGAGGTCGCGGGCCTTCCCTACGTCGGCTCGGGGGTCCTCGGCTCGGCCCTCGGGATGGACAAGGATATGGCCAAGGAGCTCTGGCTGCGCGCGGGCCTGCCCGTCGTGCCCTTCATGGCGGCGCGTCGAGACGCGTTGAGCGACATCGACGCCCTGGCCCGCAAGGCCGGGGCCCTGTTCCGCTGGCCCTGCTTCGTGAAGCCCTCCCGCGCGGGATCATCTGTCGGGGCCTCGAAGGTCGGATCGGCCGAGGAGCTCGGGCCCGCACTCGCCTCGGCCCTCGAGTGGGACGAGAAGGCCCTGATCGAGCCCTTCGTCAGCGCGCGGGAGATCGAGTGCGCGGTATTGGGCAACGAGGATCCCGTCGCCTTCCCCCCCGGCGAGGTACTGCCCAGGGGCGAGTTCTACGACTACGACGCGAAGTACGTCGATCCGGACGGCGCGGGCCTGGAAGTGCCCGCGCGACTCCCTGAGGAGCAGTCATCGCGCGTGCGCGAGCTGGCGATCGCCGCCTTCAAGGCCTGCGAGCTGTCGGGCATGGCCCGCGTCGACTTCTTCATCGACAAGAAGACGGGCGCGATCCTCCTCAACGAGGTCAACACCATACCCGGCTTCACCGGCATCTCCATGTACCCGCGCATGTGCGAGGCGGGGGGGCTCCCCTACCGCGAGCTCATCTCGCGCCTGGCCGAGCTGGCCCTGGAGCGGCGCGCCGCCCGCGCCGCCCTGCGATTCGCGCGCTAGCGCCCTAGCGCGCCAGCCGAGACAGCCAGTAGGCCCGAGGAGGGGGACGCATGGATTCCGCCGGCTTCATAGGCTTGGACGAGCGCTACGGGGCGCGCAACTACCACCCCCTTCCCGTCGTCATCTCCCGGGCCGAGGGCTGCAGGGCCTGGGATCCCGAGGGCCGCTCCTACCTGGATTTCCTGTCCGCCTACTCGGCGGTCAACCAGGGCCACCGCCACCCCCGCATCGTCGCGGCCGCCCGCGAGCAGCTCGATCGCGCGACGCTCACCAGCCGCGCCTTCCACAACGACCGCACCGGCCCCTTCCTGCGCAAGCTCTGCGAGCATACGGGCTACGAGCGCGCCCTGCCCATGAACACCGGCGCCGAGGCGGTCGAGACGGCTCTCAAGGCCGCCCGCAGGTGGGGGGCCGAGGTCAAGGGAGTGCCGAACGGGAAGCAGGAGATCGTCTGCGCCGAGGGCAACTTCCACGGCCGCACCATCGCGGCGATATCGATGTCCTCCGACCCGGACTCGACCGTCAACTACGGCCCCTACGTCCCGGGCTTCGTCAAGGCGCCCTACGGCGACGCCGAGGCGGCGGGGAAAGCAATTTCGCCTAACGCGGTCGCGATCATGGTGGAGCCCATCCAGGGCGAGGCGGGCGTCGTCGTCCCGCACGATGGCTACCTGCGCGAGCTGCGCGCGATCTGCGACGAGCGGGGCCTCCTCCTTATCCTCGACGAGGTACAGACCGGCTTCTGCCGCACGGGCAAGCGATTCGCCTGGCAGCGCGAGGGGGCCCGCCCCGACATCATGTGCCTTGGCAAGGCCCTGGGCGGCGGCATCATACCCGTGTCGGCCATCGTCGCCGACGAGGCAGTCATGGGCGTCTTCACGCCGGGCACCCACGGCTCGACCTTCGGCGGGAATCCCCTGGCCTGCGCGGTCGGCATCGCCTCGCTCGAGGTGCTCGAGGACGAGGCCCTGGACGAGAGGGCCGAGCGCATGGGCGCGATCTTCCGCGAGGGCATGGCCTCGATCCGCTGTCCCCGCCTGGAGCTGGTCCGCGGCAGGGGGCTCTTGAACGCGGCGGTCTTCGAAGCGGGCTTCGAGGCATGGGATACCTGCATCGCCCTGCGCGACGCGGGGCTCCTCGCCAAGCAGACGCACGGCAACATCATCCGCTTCGCCCCTCCCCTGGTCATAAGCGAGGCGGAGATGGCCGAGGCCCTGGGCGCGATCGAGTCGGTCTTCTCGAGAATCCGCTGAGCGCGGGGGCGAATGGCCCCTTCCTCGTTGTGCCGCGTCGCGGCGCGGTGTACACTATGGCAATGCCCGACGCGATGGCGAACGAGCTCCTCGAGCGCGCGATCAAGGCCGGCGCGGACCGCGATTACAAGAAGGCGGCCGAGCTCCTGACCGCCGTCCTGGCGATGACCGACGCCCTCCCCGAGGCCCTGCTCTACCTGGGCAGGGCGCGCTACGAGCTGGGCGAGCAGGGCAAGTCCATCGACGCCTTCCGACGCTACCTGAAAGCCGGCGGCGAGGCGGCGGCGGGCTTCTTCTTCCTGGGCCGCTCCTACCTGGCCTGCGCGCGGCCGGGAGCGGCCGTCGCCTGCCTGAAGCGCTCGGCCGAGGCCGCCCCCGAGCGGGCCCCGACCTGGGCCCTCCTGGGCGCGGCCCTCCTGAAGAAGAAGCGGACCAAGGCCGCGGTCGACTGCCTCGAGAAGGCGGTCAACCTCGCTCCCCAGGACAAGAGGATATACCGAGGCTACCTCAACGCCCTCTACGGCCGCGGCGTCAGGCTCATGGCCAGGGGCGAGGCCGACATGGCCAGGCAGGTCCTCGGCTTCGCGATCGCGAACGGCCTCGACGGCGCTGCCATACGGCTGTGGCGCGCCAAGGCGTTGCGCGAGCTGGGGCGGATCGAGGAAGCCGTCGCTGACTGCGAGGCCGCCTTGGGCATGGCGCCGGGCGACCCCTCGATCCGATGGCTCAGGGCGGGACTCCTCCTGGCCGGAGGCAGGCAGGAAGAGGCCCTGGCCGAGTTCGAGGCCATCCGCGCCCAGCATCCGGGACTGCCCGCCCTCCCGCGGGACGACCGGAGCCTCGCCAGGCTGTGCGCCTCGGTCGCCTTCCGCGAGGGCAGGTACAAGGAAGCCATAGCCGTCTGCATGCCCCTCCTCCGCGCCGACCCGAGCGACAGCCCCCTGCGGGCGATCGCCGCCGAGAGCCTGCGCGCCACGGGAGAGCTCGAGAGGTCGAAGAACCACTGGACCCGCGCCGTCGAGCGCTCGCCCAAGGATCCCGAGCTGAGGCTGGGCCTGGCCCTGGCTCTCTACGACCTCGGGGACTACGAGGGGGCGCTCGGCGCGGTCGAGCGGGCCAGGCGGCTCGGCGCCGACGCGGCGGAGGCCGACTACTACGCGGCGCTCTGCCGATCGCGGCTCGGAGAGGACCCCGAGACCCTGCTCCCGCTCCTGCAGTCGCTTGTGCGCGCCCGCGCCGTCGCCGGCGAGGGGGCCGATCCCCGCCTCCTCTTCGCCCTGGGCGAGGCGCTCTACCGCTCGGGTCGTCCCGATCTCTCCTCGGGCTGGTTCGAGAAGGTCCTCTTCCTCGTCCCCGACCACGAGCTGTCGATGCTCTACCGTATCTCCGTCGCCGAGTCGATCGGCGACGAGAAGGGCCGGCTGGCCGCCTACAAGGCCTATCTCGAGGCCTATCCCGACAACGCCAAGCTGAGGAGGGAGTACGTCGCCGCCCTGATCGCGAAGGAGGACTGGGCGGCCGCCGCGGCGCAGCTCGAGCGCGGGCTGCCCTACGCGGAGCTCGGCGACCGCTCGCGGCGCCTCCTCGCGGTCGCCTACCGCAACGCCGGCCGCTTCCGCGAGGCCGCCGTCGCCTATCGCGACCTCCTGCGCGCGGACCCTTCCTCGGCCGAGCTCCTCGTGGGGCTGGCCTACTGCCTGGACCGCGACGGCCACGGGGACTTCGCCCTCGCCCTCCTGGAGAAGGCGCCAAAGGCCGCGAAGGCCCGGGCCGATCCCTGGATCCTGCAGGGCACGTTATACGCTCGAGCGGGCAAGCTCGAGGCGGCGGTCGACGCCCTCCGGGCGGCTACGGACCGCGAGCCGGGCAGCGAGCGCGCGTGGAAGAGCCTCGCGGCCCTGTACCGCAGGCAGAACCTCTCCTCCTTCGCGGCGAGCTGCGAGGAGCGGGCAAGGGAAGCGGCCTCCCGGGCGGCGCGGCCCGCTGCCGCCCGCGCCGCGGGGGAAAAGAGCGCGCCGCGGGCGGGAGAGGGCCTCGCCGACGCCGACGCTAGGAGCCGGCGCGGCAAAAACCGTTGACCTCGGGACTATACCTGCTATACTAGCCATGGAGGAACTTCATGCCAGCGAAAGCCATGGATCTCTTCGACGCCTACGCCAAGAACGCCTTGCCGAAGGATCACGGATACGTCGTCACCTCGTTCTTCAGCAATAATTCCGTCTACTCCCGCTACGAGATCGTCTCCTACAACAACGTGAAGTCGATCTACCCGAACGAGGAGGGCCTGACCTTCCAGACCGACGGCAAGATGCTCTATATCCTCCTCGAGCCCGCAAACTACCCGAATAAGGGCATGGAGCCTTTCGTCCGCTCGACCGCGGAGAAGATACCCCTGCGATTCTCCGAGCTCGACCTCCATACCTGCAAGAACATGACCAAGATATACTGGGCGAAGGACGCGGTCATCTCCTACGGATCCTTCACCATCGCCAGGCCGGCAGGAATAAACTTCTCCTTCTGCTTCTATTTCCTTCCCGACA
>CAYPHO010000068.1:6769-12573 GCA_964410245.1 uncultured Treponemataceae bacterium
CTTCAACAAGGAAGCCTCCATACCCCAGGCCGACGCGAAGAAGGCCTCGGCGGCCATCGTCGAGACCATCAAGACCAAGATGGTCTGGGACTACGCTACCGGCTAAGGCCTTCGGCCTCGGATCCGCCCTTCTCGAGCTCTAGTATCGCCCAACGTAGCACTTTCCCCGCCCCCGCGTGTTAGGTTATTATCCACTCGGAGGTAATCCATGAACCGAGCACGCCCAGCCTCGATCGCGATCGCCGTCTCCATCGCCGCCGCGCTCTTCTCGTCCTGCGCGACCTCGATACCCGTGGAAGTCATGAAGCCGGCCGAGATCAACATGTCGGGCGCCAGGACCGTCGCGGTGCTGGATTTCGACTATCCGAGGCAGTACCGCGGCTCGGGCATGTTCGAGATGCTCGGGATCCGCATCCGCGGGACGATGGTTTCGGGCAGGGACAGTCTCGAGCGGGAGCTCGCCTCCTACGCGACGAGCCGGCTCATCTCGGCCCTCTTCGAGAACGATTACTTTACCGTCGTCGACTCCGGCTTCGTCGCGTCGAGGCTGAGTCATTACGACGGTTCGGGGGAATTGAGCGCCGTCGAGATCGGGCGCAGCTCCTCGGCCCAGGCCATCATCATCGGGGAGATAACGAAGGCAGAGCGCGAGCTTAAGGTCGAAGTCGTGAAAGAGCGGGTAAAGGACCCGGATACCGGCGAGTACGTCGACGTCTACGAGAGCTACACGACGGCGACCGACAAGGTCGGCCTTCAATACCGCGTCGTCGACGCGGCCACCGGCGTCATCATCGCCACTCGATCCTTCGAGCGGAGCGCGTCGGACCGCGCGAAGACCTCCGAGCGCAACCGCATCCCGAGCGCCGAGAGCGTCATGAAGGGCATAATCGATTCCTGGATCCCGAAGATCCAACGCCAGATCGCCCCGTACCGGATTACCGAGTACCGCACGCTCGCTTCGGACAAGACGAAGGACCCGGAGATGAAGGCGGCCGACGAGCTCGCCCGGTCCGGCGCCTACGACGCGGCCCTGAATCGCTTCCTGGGCATCTACAACGCGACCCGCAATCCGGCGGCCGGCATCAACGCCGCCATCATGATGGACGTCACGGGCCGTATCGACGATGCGATTTCCATGATGGCCGCGGTCCTCGAGGATACTGGCGACAAGGCCGCTTCCCGCGAGCTCTCGAGGCTCAAGCAGACGAAGCGCGATATGGAAGAAGTGGCCGAGCAGATGCAGTAGGGCCTCGCGGCGCCGCGCTGCAGAAGTCGAAGGGCCGCCCCTTAAGGGCGGCCCTCAGCGTTATACGTGCTAAACGGAATTCCTATCCGATTATCTTCCGCCCTCCGCCGGGGCCAGGCGGACGGACAATCTCCCATCCTGCAGGCTCGCGAAGAAGACCCGCTGCACGATGAGGGCAAGGCCGAGCGCCAGGAAAGCGGAGGCGCACACCGAAGCCATGGCCGCGGGAAGTCCCCCTCCGACGACATAAACGCCGATGACGCAGGCGGGTATGTTCAAGCCGTATATCCTGGCGATCGTCAGCCAAAGGCTCCGGTTCGCGAAGCCCGAGGATGTCATGATCGTCGAAACCATGAATACGGGAATGGATACGAAGGATGCCGCGGCCATCCATGGAACGATTGTGCCCGTCAGGGAAAGGACGCCGGGGTCGGACTGGAATAAGCCGAACAGCGCTCGGCTCGATAGGACATAGACCAAGAAGAGGCAACCGCTGACGCCAAGGCCTATCATCGAGGCGGTCCTGGAGGAAGCGCGCATGCGCTTCAAATCGCCCGCCCCCGCGGCCTGACCCGCGATCGCGGCCAATCCGCTCGAGATCGACCAGATGGGAATGAGCGCTATCTGCTCGAGGCGGGAGTAGAGCGTGAAGGCGGTTAGGATGAGCGGATTTATCCCGATCATGATGCGGTTATAGAATATGAAGCTGATCGAGGCGAGGAAGTTCATCAGGCTCTGGGGAACGCCGACGCGGAGGATCTCGCCGGCCACCGGCAAGGAGACGCTCGAAACCTTCCAATGGATCGTTACCTGCGATTTCGTCTTCAAGAAGACGGCGAGGAGGTATGAGAATCCGATGGCGTTGGCGATAGCCGTCGCCAAGGCCGCGCCGGCGACTCCCATCTTGAGCGAGAAGATGAAGATCGGGTCGAGGATGATGTTCGCCACGGTCCCGATCATCATGGAGGCCATCATGTGCTTCGTCCGGCCCTCGCCTTGGAGGATTCCCGTGAACACGGCGGAGAGGAGCATGAAGGGCACAGTCGGCAGGAGCCAATAGAGGTAGCTGAGCCCGTACTCTAGTATAGGCCCCGAGCCCCCGAAGAGGCGTAGGAGGGGCCCGGCCAGGGGGTATATCAGGAGGAGGATGACAGCCGACGCGATGAGAGCGAGGAAGAGCCCGCTCTCGGCCGTCTTGTCCAGGTCCTCGGCCTTTCCGGCCCCGATCGCGCGCGCCACCAGCGACGAGACGCCGCCGGTAATGCCGAAGCTCGTCGCCAGGAAGATGAAGAACAGCGGCCACACGAGGCCGGTCGAGCCGACCAGCCAGGGATCGTCGCGGTCGATCAGGGCGATGAAGTATGTGTCGACCAGGTTGTACAGGAGGTTGAAGGCCTGGCCGGCGAGCACGGGAAGCGATAGGAACACCAGTGTTTGGGCGAGGGGCCCGGAGCGGACATCGATTCTTTTCACATATCTCTCGTTTCGGGATCAGGTCCCGCAGGGAATGTACACACGAGAGGCCGCGGGAGGCAAGGACCAAGCATCGAGGAATTCAGATGCGGCGCCGAGCGCTAACGCGGGCGTCCCATCGGGGCGCCCGCGTTAGCCTTTCGAGACTGAATAACGATCGGATCGACGGCTCTCGCGCCGGCCTCAGGACTTCGCGGCGGCGCGCCTCTTCTCTATCTCGGCCTGGGCCACCGCGGTGATGGACAGGGGGACCTGGTAGGGAGAGCAGGATACGTAGTCGAGGCCGGCCGCCATGCAGAAGCGGATGTTGTCCGGGTTGGCGCCGTGCTCGCCGCAGAGGCCCGTCGCCAGGCCGGGCCGCGTCATGCGGCCGCGCTTGGCGGCCATGGCGACCAGCTCCTTGACCGGCGGGCTTAATAGCGAGAATGGATTGCCCTCGATGAGGTCGTAGGTAGAGTAGTCCGGCATGAAGGAGTTGAAGTCGTCGCGGCTGATGCCCAGGGTCGTCTGCGTCAGGTCGTTGGTCCCGAAGGAGAAGAACTCGCTGTAGCGCGCGATCTCGCCGGCGGCGAGGGCGGCGGCGGGAAGCTCGATCATGGTGCCGATCTTGTAGGGAATCGGCTTGGCGCCCTCGGCCTTCCTGAGCTCCTCCTCGATCTCGATGAGCCCGGTGTAGGTCTTGCCCTCGATCTTCTTGCCGTAGACGATGAGCCTGAGCTCGGCGGCGTTCATGACGATGGGGATCATGACCTCGGGACGGACGTCGACCTTCTCCTTCTGCAGCTTGTAGGCCGCCTCGAAGATAGCCCTGACCTGCATCTCGTAGATCTCGGGGAAGGTGACGGCGAGGCGGCAGCCGCGGTGGCCGAGCATCGGGTTGAACTCGGAGAGGGCGTCGCAGCGGGCGCGGATCTCGGACTTGCTCAGCTTCTCGGATCCCTTGCGCGAGGAAAGGTACGCGACGAGCTCGTCCATCTCGGGATCGTTATGCGGAAGGAACTCGTGCAGCGGCGCGTCGAGCAGCCGGATCGTGACTTCCTTGCCGGCCATGACCTTGAACAGGCCGTAGAAGTCGTCCCGCTGCATGGGCCGGAGCTTGTCCAGGGCCTTGACCCGCTCCTCGCGGGTCGAGGACAGGATCATCTCGCGAATGACGTTGATGCGCTTCTCGTGGAAGAACATGTGCTCGGTGCGGCAGAGGCCGATCCCCTCGGCGCCGAACATGAGGGCCATGGAGGCGTCGCGCGGGCTGTCGGAGTTGGCGCGCACGTGGAAGCGCCCCATCTTGGACTTCGCCATGGCGATGAAGTCGAGGAGGCCCGAGTCCTTGGGATCGGGCTCGATGAGCTCCGCCTTGCCCAGCCACACGGTCGGCTCGCCGTAGTAGGGCACGTTGATCGTAATGTAGTCGCCCTCGTTGATGACCAGCTCGCCGATGGTCGCCTTCTTGCCGCGGATCCTCATCTCGGTCTTGACCATCGAGACCTTGCCGTACTGGCGGGCGACGACCGAGGCGTGGGCCGAGAAGCCGCCCTCGCAGGAGAGGACGCCGGTCGAGACCTCGATAGCCTTGACGTCCTCGGCGTAGGTAGCGGGCATGACGAGGATGAAGCGCTTGTCCTCGCTCTTCTGCTGGGCGAGGCGGTAGGCGTCCAGGAGGGCCTCGGTCGAGAAGTAGGCGCGGCCGATCGCGGCGCCCGGGGCCCCGGCTATGCCGCCCGGCGCGCCGGGGAGCTTCTTGACCGAGCCCAGGTCGACGACGGGATGGAGGATCTCGTTGAGCCTCCCGGGGGCGATCGACTGGACGACGTAGTCCGAGTCGACGACCTTGCGATCGCAGAGGTCGAGGGCCAGCCTGAGGTCCGCCTGGGTCGACTTGACGACGACCTGGCGCTGCTCGATGAGCCAGAGCTTCTTGTTCTCCACCGTGAAGCGTATCTGCCGGATCTCCTTGTGCCGATCCTCCAGCTTGCGCGCTATCTTCTGGAGATCCTTGAGGTAGTCGGGCGCGATCTTATTGATGTCCTTGCCCGTCGCGCCGATCTCGTTGAACCTCTCCTGGTAGAATTCGCCCTGGAGGGTCCCCTCGCCCGTCACGATGTCGCGGGTGTAGAAGGCGCCCGCGGCCGAGTCCTTGCCGTAGTTGCCGTAGACCATGGGCTGGACGAGGATGGCCGTGTCGCAGGCGTCCTGCTCGTCCAGCTCGATGAGGCGCGATACGCGCTTCAGGGCGATCTCGAGCTGGCCCTCGGCGCTCTCGAAGAAGCAGGGAGGGAGCACGGGGGCGTACTCGTCCATGTAGGCGACCGCCACCTTGGCGGCCTTCTCGGACTTCATCGCCTTGACGCAGGATTCCATGGCGGCGGCCAGGGCGTCGCGATCCTTGTCGCGCCCCTCGAGCACGGAGATGCGCCCCTCGACCGAGAGCATTCCCTTGACCAGGAAGAGCACCTCGTGGGCGGCGAAATTCTCGCCGACCCAGGACGCGAAGCCGTTGGCCGTATCCTTGGCCAGGCCGAAGTCGTGCAGCGTCGGATAATTAGACACGGCGAGGTTGGGCGATACGACGATCTTGAACAGGAGCGGCGTCGTGGCGTCGCCGAGGCCCTTCCCGACGATTCCCTTGATCTTAGCCAGGTGGGGCCTCAAGGCCTCGGCGACCTTCTCGCCCCCGAGGGCGGAGGCGGCGTCCGAATCGACGATGATGCCGGGCAGGATCGGGAGGAAGAGCTCGGCGAAGTCGTTGGCCTGGCGGCCCCTCATGCCCAGCTTCTCCCGGTCCACGCCCTTCTTGACTATCTCCTTCTGGCTGAAGAAGTGGATGTGCTCTTTCATGGCCATTATCGCTCCCCTCGCGCTCTTCGCTTCAGAACAGCGCCATGACGCTGTTGACGGGGCCCTTGAGGAAGGCCTCGAACATATGGCTGGCGCCCTGCGACAGGTACCGCTGGAGCTTCGCCACGTCGGAGATGTCCTCGCCGGCGATGGCGAACTGGATCGTCGAGCCGTGCTTGACCTTGCCCCACTTGAACAGGGCGTTCAGGTTGGTGATCCGCTCCTTGTCGTAGTAGACGAGGACCTCGAG
>CAYPHO010000069.1:0-12558 GCA_964410245.1 uncultured Treponemataceae bacterium
CAGCATGGTCAGCAGATCGTAATCCTCGAAGGCGTCGCGCGTTAGGTGAGCTCGGATCGAGGGGTAGGGAAGGGACTTCCCGTCCAGGGCGGGGTAGAACATGACGCCGTCGCCGTTCGTCCAGTCGAAGGTCTCGGTCGTCTTCCAGGGATCGCGGCGCCAGAGGTCGGCCGCCCAGTAGAGGTAGCCGTCGGCTCGATACTTGTAGAGCCACCAGCCCAGGGCGCGATGCGCGGCGCCGTACCAGTCGATGCGGAAGTTGTCGGGGTAGGGGCGGAAGACATTGCCGATGCAGGTGTAGACCCAGACCTCCTCGCCGGCTTCCTGGCGCTCGGCGGCGAACTTAGGGTCGAACTGGTGGATGTTCGGCACCCAGATGCCGATCTTCCCGAGAAGCATTTCCTCTCCGGCGGTCGTGATCCCGTAGGTGAGGATGTTGGGAACATGGGGAGCGTATTCGAGTATCGCGTCGAGCCTTGCCGCCATCGCGGGCATTTCCCGGCGGAAGGGCTCGTCGTAGAAGTAGAAGTAGAAGAGCTTCGCCCATCCCCGCTCGACCAGGTGCCCGTCGATAGCCGCGAGGGCCGGGCCCCAAGAAGATCGGATCTGCTCCGGCGTCGTAGAGAAGACGATGGGCAGCTTTAGCTCGAAGCAGGTGATACCGAGTCCGAGCCAGTACTGGACGCGGTCGTCGAAGGCCGACCAATCGGGCGATACTGCGCCGTCGGGCGTCCTCGATAGGGATTCCATCAGGGGCAGCTGGACGCGATGCGTGAATCTGTACTCCAGGCCGAGCTTGCCCAGCTCCTCGTCGAGGTTCGCGGGGCCGTCGTCTCCGTAGTACAGCCCGTTCCGCGCGCTTTCTTTCCGGAAGTTGATCGAGGTCTTGAGGAAGCTCGTCACGGGGAGCTCGACGTCGAAGACTCGGAAGCTCGCGCTCATTTCGAAGGAGATCCCGTCGGGCGCGATGACCGACACCGATCCCTCGTACAGCCCGGGAGCGGCGTCCCGCGGCGCGCGGACCGTGTACCACAGCGATTGCCCTTGCCGGGCCCGAACCGAGAATTCGGCCTTCGGGAGGATCGGGTCCGGATAGTCGCCCCGCCTATGGAAGCCCTTGAGGCTGGGCTTCTTCAGGGGGACGTAGCCGACCACTCCGAGCTCCGGCCTGAGCGCGGCGCCCTCGGGCCCGATTAGCTCGCTCGCCTCGAAGCGAAGGCCGGACTCATCGGCCTCGCCCGCGTAATAGACGAGTTGAGCGCTCTCGGCCTCGCCCCGCGCGGCTGATAGATATATCTCGCTCGAATATGCCGAGGTAGCCTTTTGATTTCGCAGGAGCTTGAGCGTGGCGGGCACGGCGATCAGGCGACGCTCGGCCTGGCCCGCTTTCGGCGCGGCGCGAATCGCCTTGACGCCGTAGTTCCCGCCGAGGCCGGACGCGCAGGAATACAGAAGGAAGGAAATGAGCGCGAGCAGTCCGAGGCGGACCCGTCCCGTCATGCCTTCAGCATTCCCGCTATGTCCTCGACCTTCGCGACGCCCTTGGCCTCCATCCAGGCCTCGATGCCCGCGAGGACGCGCGAGGCGCAGCGGGGATCGACGAAGGTGCCGGTGCCGACCTGGATCGCCCTCGCCCCCGCGAGGAGGTACTGGAGCGCGTCGTCGGCGCTCATGATGCCGCCCAGGCCGATTACCGGTATCCTGACCGCGCGCGAGGCCTTGTAGCAGCAGGCGACGCCGACGGGCAGGACCGCCGGCCCCGAGAGTCCGCCCGCGCCCATGGCCAGGTGCGGCCTTAGCCGCGCGACGTCGATCGTCATGCCGACCAGGGTGTTGATGCAGGAGACCGCGTCGGCCCCGCCGGCCTCGGCGGCGCGGGCGATCGCGGCGATGTCGGTCACGTTGGGCGTCAGCTTCACGATGATCGGCCGCCGGGTAAGGCCGCGCAGGGAGCGCGTTATGCGCTCGACTTGGCCCGGGTCGGTGCCGAAGGCCAGGCCGTGATGGGCCGCGTTGGGGCAGGAGACGTTGATCTCGTAGCCGTCGGCGCCGGTCCCGCTCGGGCCCCCCGCCGCGGCGCCGCCGGCCGTCGGGCCGGCCGGCCAGGGCCCGGCTCCTTCCTCGATCCCCTCCACGATGCGGAGGTATTCCTCCTCGCTGCCGCCCGCGACGTTTACGATGACCGCGCAGCGCCGCGCCTTAAGCTCTGGCAGCTTGTCGCGGAGGAAGGCATCGATGCCGGGATTAGCCAATCCGATCGAGTTCAGCATGCCCGAGGGCGTCTCGACGATGCGGGGGGCGCGATTGCCCGGCCTGGGCTCGATGCTGACCGCCTTGGTGTATATGGCGCCCATCGCGTCGACGCCGACCAGGTCCTCGTACTCGCTTCCGTAGCCGATGGTGCCCGAGGCCAGCCCGACCGGGTTGGCCATGGTCAGGCCGCCTACCCTGACCCTGAGGTCGGGCTTCATCGCTCCGCCCCCCAGGCTATCTCGCGGCTGTCGAAGACGGGGCCGTCCGCGCAGGCGCGAAGGTAGCCCTTGCCGTCGGCGCGGGGAAGGGCGCAACCCATGCAGGCGCCGACCCCGCAGGCCATCCACTGCTCGGCCGAGAACCAGCCGGGCCATCCGCGCTCGGCGCCGAGCGCGGCCAGGGCCGCGAGCATGGGGCCGGGGCCGCAGGCGTAGAGGCGGATCGCGGCCCCTGCGGCCGCTTCGGACGCGTTGCGCGATATCCAATCGACGGTCGTGCCGCGGAAGCCCGCCGATCCGTCGTCGGCGCAGAGGACCGCGCCCGCGGGAAGATCGATCGTCGGGACGAGGGAGGAGCTTCGGAAGCCCAGGACGAGCAGGGGATCGAGCCCGCGCGCCCTGAGCGCCGCGTCGAGGAAGAGGACGGGGCCCAGGCCGATGCCGCCGCCCGCGATGACGGGGACTTCGCCCTCGAGCGGCCCGGGGAAGGGGCGGCCCAGGGGGCCGATGAGGTCTATCCTCGATCCGACCGCGAGGTCCGCGAGGAGGCGCGTCGCCTTGCCGCGCACGTGGTAGATCGCCGATGCCCGAACGGCGCCGCGGCCGACCGAGCCCGCGCCGCCCGAAGCGGCCGCGAAGCCCGAGAAGGCCAAAGGCCTGCGCAGGAGCGGGTCGCTGCCCTCGGATGCCCTGAAGGTGAAGAACTGCCCGGGCTCGGGCGCCGCCTCCTCGCCGTCCCAGGCGAAGGAGAGTTCCCGCCAGGATTCCGCGACGGGGCGGTTGTCCAGTATCTCTGCCTCGAATTGGCGCACGACGGCATAGTACCGGAATAGCCGCGGCCGATCAATGACGGCGGCGCTCGGGCGCGGCCCCGAGGGCGCAATGCTTCAGGCGCCGCTCGCGGGGCGAATCCAGGCCGTGCTATCTTGGGCCGATGCGACTCGTCGCCGACCTCCACGTCCACTCGCGCTATTCGCGGGCGACGAGCCCGTCCCTCGAGCCCGAGGCGCTGGGGAAATGGGCGCGCATCAAGGGGCTCGGCCTGGTCGGCACGGGCGATTGCGCCCACCCCGCCTATCTCGCCGAGCTGCGCGAAGTCCTCGAGGAGGCCGAGGGCGGCTTCTACCGATTGAAGCCGGGCGCGAGGGGATGCGGCGCTACCGGCCACGCCGTTCTCGACGGCCCCGCGGCGCGCGACGTCAGCGACGTCCGCTTCGCCGTCACCGGCGAGATCAGTACGATCTACAAGGATCGCGGCAAGACTCGCAAGGTCCATCACCTCGTCATCCTGCCCGGCCTGGACGCGGCGGCCGCCTTCCAGGCGAAGCTGACGAAGGTCGGGAACATCGGGTCCGACGGCCGCCCCATCCTAGGCCTCTCCTCGCGCGACCTGCTCGCCGTCCTCCTCGAGGCGGACGAGCGCTCGATCTTGGTGCCCGCACACATATGGACGCCCTGGTTCTCGGCCCTGGGATCGCGCTCGGGCTACGACTCGATCGACGAGTGCTACGTCGACCTTGCGGGCCGCGTCGGAGCGGTCGAGACGGGCCTGTCCTCGAACCCTCCCATGAACTGGGCCCTCTCATCCCTGGATCGATTCGCCATCGTGTCGAGCTCGGACGCTCACTCGGCGGGGAAGCTCGGCCGCGAGGCGACGATCTTCGATATGGAAGCATCCTTCGCGGGCCTGCGCGACGCGCTCTCGGGCGCGGTCGGCGGGCCTCTGGGCCGAGTCGCCGGCACGATCGAGTTCTTCCCCCAGGCGGGCAAGTACCACTTAGGCGGCCATCGAGCCTGCGGTATCGTCCTGCCGCCCGCCGAGAGCGCGGCGTCGGGCGGCCTCTGCCCGAGCTGCGGCAAGCCGCTCACGCCGGGCGTGTCCGGCCGCGTCGCCGAGCTGGCCGATCGCCCGGTCGACGAGCGCGCCCCCTGCCCCGATGGGAGCGGGGAGGGGAATCGGCGCCCCTACCTGAGCCTCCTGCCCCTCGCCGATCTGCTTTCCGAGCTTCTGGGGACGGGGCCCGGCTCGAAGAGGGTAGCCGCGGCCTACGACGCGCTGATCGACGCCGCGGGCAGCGAGCTCGAGCTCCTGGCCAATCTCGGCCTCGACGAGATAGCCGCTATGGAGGCGCCGGGCATCGCCGGCGTCCTCCTGGCTGAGGCGGTGGGCCGCGTCCGCCGGGGCATGGTTTCCATCAGCCCGGGCTACGACGGAAAGTACGGCGAGATCCGCGTCCTGGGCCGGGCCTAGGACGCGCCGGGTCCGGCCCGGCCGCCGACCGGGCCCGAGGGCCCTACCAGTCGACCGCCTTCGCCCCGCAGAGCTCGGCGCGCCTCTGGGCGTCCGGCCCGATGATCAGCAGGAGGCTCTTGCCCGCCTCCGCGCGGCTGGCGCGGATCTTCTCCGGATCCAGGCTCGCGAAATCGTTGGGGCTCAGGACGCACGCGTACTCTGACGCCTGGCGCTTCAAGGCGGCGTCGCCGTTGTGCGTCGGGATGATCAGCGCGGGATCTACCTGGGCGGCGATGGCGAAGCCCTTGCCGTTCGCGACGCTCATGTCCGAGTAGCTGTTGTCGAATTGCGTGATCATCACGTCGACTTTTCCCAAGGCGGCCATCTGGGACTCGGTCAGTCGCGCCTGCCCGATGTCGCCGAAGTGGGCGATCCTGAGGCCGCCCACCTCGATGAGGAAGATGTAGTTCGAGCCCGCGAAGTCCTTGAATTGGCCGTCGTCGTTGTGCGAGGAGGGGATCCCGAGTATCTTGAAGTCCCCCTGCTCGATCGTCCCCGCCTGCATAGTGAGCTGCTTGCCCTTGAAGGACTTGAAGATCGCGAGGCTGTAGTGGTCGTAGTGGCCGTGCGTGGTCAGGATGACGTCCGCGTCGACGATGGGAGAGGACAGGCGGCTCTTGCTGAAGACGTCGATCAGGACGCGATTCCCGCTCGGGGCGACGATCTCGACCATGGCGTTCTCGATATAGCGGATCTTCGCGGCGGCGGATTGAGCCGCGGCCGAGGCCGCGGCCAGGATGAGGGCGGCCGCGAGGAGAGCTCGGATTCTTGCAGTCATGACAACCTCCTATGGGCGTTCGAGATGGTAGCGATTCCCGGCGCCGGCCGCGATCGGGCCTAGGCCTTACGGCGCCATAGGGCAAAGGCCTTAGTCCAGGCTCTTGAGGAAGCCCTCGGCCAGCTCGGCGGCGATCGCCGCCCCGTGGCTGTTCATGTGGATGCCGTCGACCAGCAGCCTGAAGCGGTTCGAGGCCGAGATCTCGTCGAGGCTCTTGCCGAAGTGGCGCTGCGCCCGCCCCGCGTCGAGCTGGGCCCTGCCGAAGGAGCGGAAGCCCAGCGGGGGGGGCGAGGGACTCGGCAGCGACTCGATATAGGCGCAAAGGCGCTCGCGCAGGGGAAGGTAGTCGACGCCTTCCTCGACGGCGATCCCCTTTACGATGTCGGCGTAGTCCTCGGTCCTGATGTAGGCGTAGTGGCCCGGATCCTCGCCGATGGGCGGCATCGAGAAGAGGGCGATCCTCGCGCGGGTCGAGCGCTTCAGCGTGCGCACGATGCCCGTCAGGCACTCGTGGAAGAAGAGGGGGCCCGGCGCCTCGGGAAGGCGCTTCGCCGCGATGTAGCCGAAGGCCGCCTGGAAGCCGAAGGTCGCGTTGACGTCGTTCGTGCCGATAAGGATCGTGACCGCGTCCGGGTCCAGGGCGACGATGTCGCCTATCCTCTCGCCCAGGTTGAAGGCCAGGTCGGCGTTGACGCCCGCGTTGGAGAAGTCCCAGCCGCCCAGCCTCCTCTCGAGCATGGCGACGTAGTCGACGCTGACCGCGCCGCGGGTTAGCGAGTCGCCCGCGCAGACCGCGAGCCTCGCCTTCCCGCGCGCCGCCCTGCCGCCCGGATGCGAGGCGAGGTAGGCGACGGGATTGCTGGCCGCGAGGTCGTTGCCCGATCTCGAGAAGAGGAAGATCGAGACGAAGAAGACGGCGAGGACGCCCAGGAGGATGATATCGACGAGGCTGAGCGTAATCACGCCTCGACTCCCGCCTCGAGCCGCTCGAGGGCCTCGGTCACCTCGTCCAGCCGCGACTTGAGGCTGACTATCGTCCGCTCGAGCCTCTCCTTTTCCTTGGCCAGGCGCTCGGCGGCGTCCTCGGGAGGGCGGGCTTGGACGAAGCGCGCCTTGACCGCGGCGGGGCTGGAGCCGCCGCGAAGCGCCTCGAGGGCCTCGGCCCTGGCTTCCGGATCGCGGATGCCCGCCGCCATGCGCATGCCGTCCCAGCCCACGTCGGGGTCGACGCCGAAGGCCGCGGCGCGGACCGCCGAGTTCGCCGTCGCGCGCGGAATGCCCAGGGCGCGGTCGACGTAGTCCTCGAATCTCGCCTTGAACTTGCGGCAGAGGGCCTGGGCCTCGATCATGAGCTTGCCGAACTCGAGCATGAGCTTGCCGTTCTCGGCGATGCAGGAGGATCGGATCCGCCGCGTCAGGTCGGCGAACTCGGGCTCGGCCTCGAAGACGTTCCGGTAATGGCCCTTGGCCTCGGCCTCGACCAGCAGGTCGTGGAAGATGAGCCAGAACTCGTTGGTATGCGCCCGGCCGGAGGAGAGGCCGCCCTTGCGCTCGCAGTGCAGGTGGTGGGCGTACTCGTGGATGGCCGTGTACATGAGCTGGTCGTCCGAGGAGAAGTTGCGGTTGTGGATGACGATCTCGCGGGTCGCCGATTTATACAGGCCGTTGACGAGCTCGCTCTCCTTGCCCGAGAAGATCAAGGAGAACTCGGTCTGGGGATCGGCGATGTCGAGGAGTCGCTCCTTTACCTGGTCCTGATTCATCCTCCCTGTATCCTAACAGGCGGGGGCGGCCGCATGAAGGGGCCCGCGGGCGCGGCATTGAAGCGCGCGCGGCGCGGCTCGGCGTTCGGAATATATGAAGATAACGAGCCCGGCGGCCCTCGGGGCCCTCGCGATCGCCTCGCTCTGCTGCTCGCGCGGCGCCTGGGCCGCGGGAAGCGCCTCGGTCGGCCTGGGCCGGGAGGAGCTCGGGGTCGAGCTCGCCCTCGAGCCGGGCGCCTCGTCGAGGATGGGCCTATCGCTCGACGCCGAGGCCGAATCCGCGCGGCTCCGCGCCTTCCTCGAGCTCGGCTTAGGCGAGGGAGGGCAGGCCGCGCTCTCGATCGGGCCGGCGTCTCCCGAGGGCTGCCTACGCTTCATCCTCGATCCCCTCTCCGCCGCCGCGCTCTCCGCCGCGCTGCCGCTGAGGATCGACCGATCGATGGAATCGGGCCGCGGGGCCGTCATCGTCGGGACGGCCCGCCTAAGCGCCTTCGCGATCGCCTCGGGCGGCGGATCGCCGCTTTCGGTCGGCATCGCGGGCGCCGGGCCCGGCGCGCCGGCGGAATCCTCCCGTATCGAGGCGGCGGCGCTCGGCGTCGCGGCGCGAGGCTCCATCGCCGGCTCTTCCTGGGCCGCGGCGGCCGACGCCTCGTCCCGTCCGCCCGACGGGGGAGGCGACGGCTGGAAGCCCGATCGCCCTTCCGATATCGGGGGACGCGTCGCGCACGCGGCCTTCCTCGCGCGGCGAGATCTCGGAGCGGCCTCGGCCTCGGCGGCGTTCGCCCTCTCCGCCGGGACCCTCGAAGGCCCCGCCCTCGCCGCCAAGCTCCAGGCCGAGCGCCGGATCGGCCCCGTGTCGCTCAACGCGTCGATCGGAGCGGCCGGCGCCGGCTACCGGGGGCTCCTAGGGGACCGCCCCGACGAGCTCCTCGCGCTGTCCTGCGGGGCGAGGATAGCGCTCAGGGGCGCCGCCTCGCTGTCGCTGTCGCGAAGGCTCGCGGCCGAGCGCTCGGGAGGGCTGGGAGCCCCGGGATGGGCGGGCTCGAGCTCGGCCTCCTTCTCGACCGCCCTCGGCGAGGGTCGGGAGCTCCGCCTATCGGGCGAGGCCGAGGCGCCGTCGAAGGGCAAGCTGGCCCTCGACCTGTCCAGGAAGGACGATATGAGGGCGGCGGCGGGCCTCCCCGGCTGCCGGGCCCGCTCCGCGCTCGGCCTTCGCTATCGCTGGGACCGCGCGGACGCCGCCTCGCCCGATGACAGCCTGGAGCTCGTCGCCGATCTCTCGAGGGACTTCGGGAAAGGACGGCCGAGGCTCGGCCTGCGCTCCTCGCTGAGCTTCCCGGTCGCCGGCGATCGGGCCTTCCCGATCGGCCGCGGCCGGCTCTCGCTGCGCTTCCCGGCCGGGGAGGGACGCGAGTTTTCCGCCTCCCTGTCCCTGCCGGAGAAGGGAGTCGGGCTCGGCCCCCTCCCCGATCCGGGCGAGGGCGTCGAGCTCTCGATCGGCTATCGCGTCCCGCTGAGCCCGCGCTGATCCGCGCCCTCGCCGACGAGGCGGCGGAGGTCCAGGAGCTCGAGGGAAGGGTAGGCCAGCTCGAGGGCGGAGCGCGCCAGGTCGAAGAGGCGAGGCGAGCCGGGCCCGGATCGCGACGCGATCGCGTCCGCGATGGCCGAGTCTCCCGTGGCGGCGAGGACGCGGCCCTCGGCCGACTTCAGCGGCGCGTCCGCGCTCTTCTCGAGCCGCGCCTCCGCGGGGACCCCGGCCGCCGCGAGGGCCTCGCGGAAAAGCTCGGCGTGGGCCGCGCTGCGGGGCACGGGGGCGTCCAGGTAGGCGAGGGCCGAGGGGCAGCGCAGCGAGGCGGCCGCTCGGGCGATGGCATCGATCGCCCTCGCGAAGGCCGCCCCGTCCGCGATGCGGCCGTGCGAGCCGCCCGCGTCGCGCGTCAGGCCGTCGGAGCCGATGAAGACCGGCCGGCCGGCCGCGTAGTGGAGGACGGTCAGCGCCTGGTTGTAGCCGTCGATCAGCAGGGGAAGCTCGGCGGCCTCGGCGGGCCCGGCCGTCGCGGCCGCGCGGGCGGCCGACTCGGCGCTCGAGGCGACGCCTCGGTACAGGATCATGCGGTCGTCGCGGGGAAGGCCGCGCCGGTCGCCGACCAGCTTGAGGGCGGCGTCCCGCGAATAGCCCCGGTCGATGAGCCATCGGTACTCCGAGGCCGCGATGCGGAAATCGGGCGCGACGCGGTGCAATTGGAAGAGTGTAGGTCCTCGCGGGGCCGCGGCCAAGGGCCCCCGGTCCCGCCGACCCGGCCCGCTAGGCGCGCCGCTCGGAAGGGGCGGCCTCGCCGGGCCGCCATTCCCGCTCGAGCAGGCCGTAGATCAGGCTCGAGCGGTAGGCGCCGCGCAGGACGCGGTGCTCCCTCAGCATGCCTTCCCGCTTCATGCCGAGCCGTTCCATGACCTTGGCCGACGCGGCGTTCTCGCTGTGGCACATGCCCCACACGCGATGGAGCCCCAGCTTCGCGAAGGCGAAATCCACGAGGGGGCGGGAGGCCTCGACGGCGTAGCCCTTGCCCCAGTGCTCGCGAAGGAAGAAGTACCCCAGCTCGGCTTCCGGGTGCCCGGGATCCTCCCTCATGAGGGATACGCATCCGACCAGGGCGCGGCCCCGGGCTCCCGTCTCCGATCGGGCCTCGACCGCCAGGTGATATTCGAGGCGGGGATCGGCGCGGGCGCTTTCCGAGGCCATCGAGAGGAACGAGTCCGCCTCTTCCGGGCTCGCCATGGAAAACAGCATCAGCCTCAGCTGCTCCGGATCCCGCACGAAGCCGTCCAGGGCGGGCCTGTCGGCCTCGGTCAGCTCGCGGATGGCGAGGCGCTCGGTAGTCGTCTCTGGGAATGTCATGCCCTTTCCTTTCGGCCCGCGCCGGTGCCGCCGCGCCGGTGCCGTCCCTCCGGGACCGCGCGCCTAGAACGCTCCCGCGGCCTCGTAGTACGGGGCGACGAGGCGCCTGAGCTCCTCGGCAGCTCCCGGCGCTCCGGTCGCCAGGCTGCGGCTGGCGAAGGGATCATACTCGGTTCCGCCTAACGTGGACACGGGGCAGCCGGCTTCCTCCAGGAGGAGGAGGGCGGCGCCGACGTCGTAGCTCTTCAGGTCGACTTCCCAGAAGGCCTGGATCCTCCCCGCCGCCACCGAGGCGAGGTCCAGGGCCGCCGATCCCAGCCTGCGCAGGTCGAGGCCGGCCCGGGTGACCGCGGCGGCGGCGGCGTAGAAGGCCTCGATCGTGTCGGGCGAGCGGTAGGGCGTGCCCGTGCAGACGAGGCTGCGCCTGAGGGAAGCCGGCGCGGCGCGGGGCAGCCGCCGCGCGCCGGCGCCAGGCCGCTCTTCCCAGGCGCCCTCGCCGCGCGAGGCCCAGTACCATTCGCCGGCGGCCGGCCGGTGGACGAGGCCGAGCATCGGCCGGTCCGGCCTGTCGGCGCCGCCCGGCTCGGACTCGAAGAGGGCGATCGACACGCAGAACCAGTCGAGGCCGCAGAGGTAGTTGGTCGTGCCGTCCAGGGGATCGACCACCCAGGTCAGCTTCCCGCGCGACTTCTCGCCCTCCTCGCCGTAGAAGGCCGCTTCGGGAAGGGCCGCCTTCAAGGCCGACGAGATGATACGCTCGGATTCCCTGTCGACGAAGCTGACGAGGTCATTGGCGGCCTTCTCCTCGGCCCATGACGACCCGGCCTCGCCCAGGCCCGCGGGCCTTCGGCGCCATTCAGAGAGCTGGAAGAGGCCGGCGTCCCGTGCGGCCGACCTCATGGCGCTTAAAAGTCGGTCTCGATTCATCATCGCGCCGAGGATACTCCCGATCGGCCGGGTCTTTGAAGCCGCGCCCGCTCGGTATTCACCAAGGGGCCCCGCCCCGCTATTATGGAAGTACGGGCCCCGGGCGGCCCGAGGAAGGATGGCGAGGATGGATCTGTCCGACAGCGCGCTACTCGTCGTCGACGTGCAGAACGATTTCTGCCCCGGCGGCGCCCTCCCGGTCGCCGGCGGCGACGAGGTCGTCGATCCGATCAACGCCGTCATGCGCCGCTTCGAGCGCGTGGTCCTGAGCCAGGACTGGCATCCCGCCGGCCACGTCTCCTTCGCCTCGACGCATCCGGGCCGCCGGATCGGCGAGTCCGTACCCGCCGGGGGCATCGATCAGATCCTCTGGCCCGATCATTGCGTCGCGGGCACGAGGGGCGCTGACTTCCATCCCGGACTCGACCTCTCCCGCGCGTCCATCATCCTCAGGAAAGGAACTAGGCCGATGCTCGACTCGTATTCCTGCTTCTTCGAGAACGACAGGCGGACCCCGACGGGGCTCGAGGGCTGGCTCCGCTCGCTCGGACTAAGGAGGGTCGTCGTCGCGGGGCTCGCGACCGACTACTGCGTGCTCTACACCGTCCTCGACGCCCTCAGGCTCGGCTTCCGCGCCCTCGTCCTCGAGGACGCCTCCCGCGCGGTCGGCTCCCCTCCCGGCTCGGCCGAGTCTTCCCTCGCGTCGATGAGGGAGGCGGGCGCCTCCTTCGCCCTCTCGGGAGGCCTCCTGTGAGCGCCGCCTCCTCCCGGGTCCCCCGCGCTCCCGCGAGCGCCCTCTTCACCGACTTCTACGAGCTGACGATGGCCCAGGGCTATTGGAAGCTGTGCCGCGAGTCCGATCAAGGCGATCGCGAGGCCGTCTTCGACGTCTTCTTCCGCCACAATCCCTTCGCGGGCGGCTACTCGGTCTTCGCAGGCCTGGAGCCCCTCCTGCGCGACCTCGAGTCGCTGTCGTTCAGCGGCGAGGATATCGCCTATCTCGAGTCCCTGGGCATGTTCGAGCGCGGCTTCCTCGACTACCTCTCCGGCTTCAAGTTCGAGTGCGAGGTCTGGGCCGCGCCCGAGGGCGAGATCGTCTTCCCCCAGGCCCCGCTCATGCGGGTGCGGGGCAGCATCGTCCAGGCCCAGCTCGCCGAGGGCCTCGTCCTCAACCGCCTGAACTTCGGCAGCCTCGTCGCGACCAAGGCGGCCCGCGCCTGGCGCGCCTCGAATTACGGGAAGATCATGGAGTTCGGCCTGCGCAGGGCCCAGGGACCCGACGGCGCGATCAGCGCCTCGCGGGCCGCCTACATAGGCGGGGCCATGGCCACCTCGAACACCCTGGCCGGCAAGTTGTACGGAATACCCGTCATGGGCACCATGGCCCACTCGTGGATCATGGCCTTCCCCGGCGAGCTCGAGGCCTTCGA
>CAYPHO010000070.1:0-12435 GCA_964410245.1 uncultured Treponemataceae bacterium
TCAAGCAGCAGGAGTTCTTCGCGGCCCTGGGCGTGCCCATCTACCAGGGCTACGGCCTGACCGAGGCCGCGCCCATCATCTCCTCGAACAGCCCGATCAAGCACAAGTTCGGGACCTCGGGCGCCACCTGCCCTTCGATCGAGGTCAAGCTCGTGAAGGAGGACGGGAGCCTCGCGGCCGTCGGCGAGAACGCCGAGATCGTCATCCGCGGCGGCAGCGTGATGAAGGGCTACTTCAAGAACCCCGAGGCCACGGCCCAGGCCCTGCGGGACGGCTGGCTGTATACGGGCGACCTGGCCCACTGGGACGAGGACGGCTTCCTGGTCGTGGTCGGCCGCGAGAAGGCCCTCCTCATCGCCGAGGACGGCGAGAAGTACAGCCCCGAGGAGATCGAGGAGGCGGTCACCTTCTCGACCGACCTCATCGACCAGATAATGGTCTGGTGCGAGCAGAAGAAGTACGTGACGGCCCTCGTCACCCTCGACTCGGCCAAGGTCGAGCGCCTGATCAAGGCCGAGGGAATCGGCGACGCCGAATCCCTGCTCAAGCGCCTGGCCGTCGATTTCGCCAGGTACAAGGACGATCCGAAGGCGAAGAAGGTCCAGGCGGCCTGGGCGCCGGCCGTCTTCCAGATCGTCGGGGAGAGCTTCAGCGATAAGGACGGGACGGTCAACTCGACCATGAAGATCGTCAGGCACCGCATCGCGGCCGTGCACGGGGGCCTGATCGAATACTCGTATACGAGCGAGGGCTCGAAGACCATTAACGAGCGCAATCTCGATACGCTCAGGAAGGCCTACAAGCTCAGGTAGGGAAAGCGGCGGCGCGGGCGCCGCGCCTCCGGCTCCGCTCTCCCGGGAAGGATACCGGCTATTCCCGGCCCTCGGCGGCGCCGTCCTCGGTAGCCGCGTCCTCGGGCGAGGCGCCGTCCTGCCCCTCGGCTCCCTCTCCCTCCGCTTCCTTGCTCATCTTTTCCGCGTGCCTGAGCTTTTTTTCCTCTTTCTTGCGCTTTTTTTCCAATTCCTTGCGACGCTTCTCGCTGCTGTATTGGTTCGGCCTCATGCGCTCTCCTCGGATAGTCGGTTTTTCGCCGGTCGAAACGATAGTAGCATCAATCGCCGGTCGATACTATCGATCGGCGGGACTTCATAGCCGCGGCCGCCATCGCGCGGGCGGCCGCTTATTTATAGCCCCGGGCCGCCGCGACCGCCTTGTCCCAGGATCCCAGCAGCCGCGAGCGGCGCTCGGCCGGCATATCGGGGGAGAATTCCCGCCTCCTGCGCCAGTTCCGCTCGACTTCGGCCGGGGAATCCCAATAGCCCACGGCCAGCCCGGCCAGGTAGGCGGCCCCGAGGGCGGTGATCTCCCCGACCTCCGGGAGCACCACGCGGCGATCCAGGATGTCCGCCTGGAACTGCATGAGGAAGCTGTTGGCCGAGGCCCCGCCGTCCGCCTTGATGCAGGGGATCCGAGCCCCGAAATCGCGCTCCATCGCGCCTATGAGGTCCCTTGACTGGTAGGCGATCGATTCGAGGGCGGCCCTGGCGAGGTGCGCCCTCGTCGCGCCCCGCGTCAGCCCCAGTATCGCCCCCCGCGCGTCGGCGTCCCAGTACGGAGCGCCCATCCCGACGAAGGCGGGAACGATATAGACCTCGCTCGTGTCCTCGACCGACCTCGCCAGGGCCTCGCTCTCGGCCGCGTCGGAAAGCAGTCCCAGCTGGTCGCGCAGCCATTGCACGACCGCGCCCGCGATGAATACCGAGCCCTCCAGCGCGTACGTGAATCCCTTGCCGAGATCCCAGGCCACGGTCGTCAAAAGCCCGTTGGATGATGAGACGGGCGCCGCCCCGGTGTTCATGAGGGTGAAGCAGCCGGTCCCGTAGGTGTTCTTCACGCTCCCGGGCTCGAAGCAGGCATGGCCGAACAGGGCCGCCTGCTGGTCCCCGGCGCAGCCGGCGACCGGTATCTCGGCGCCGAGGAGATCCTTCGGCGTCGTCCCGATGAAACCGGAGCTCGGCGCGACCTCGGGAAGCATGGAGCGGGGAACCTTCATGACGCGCAAGAGCTCATCGTCCCACTCGCCCGTGTGGATGTTGAAGAGCAATGTCCGCGAGGCGTTCGTCGGATCGGTGACGTGCCTGCCCGTCAGGCGGTGGATGAGCCAGGTATCGACGGTGCCGAAGAGGATCTCGCCGCGCTCGGCCCTGTCGCGGAGGCCGGGGATCCGATCGAGGAGCCACATGATCTTCGTTCCCGAGAAGTACGGATCGAGGATCAGTCCCGTCCTCTCGCGGAAGAGATCCGACAGGCCCATGGCGCGCAGCTCGTCGCAGATCTCGGCGGAGCGGCGGCACTGCCAGACGACGGCGTTGTGGACCGGCTGTCCCGTGGCCCTGTCCCAGAGGATGGTCGTCTCGCGCTGGTTCGTGATGCCGATCGCCGCGACCTGGCCCGGGGCGATCTGCGCCGCCTCGATCGCGCCGCGGGCGGCCGCGAGCTGGGTGGACCAGATCTCCTCCGGGTCGTGCTCGACCCAGCCCGGCTTGGGGAAGTGCTGGGCGAAGGGGATCTGCTTGAGCCCGATGATAGCGCCGGAGCTCGAGAACAGGATCGCCCTGGAAGTCGTCGTTCCCTGGTCGAGGGCGAGGATGTAGCCTTCTTTCATGCGGGGATTATACGGCCCTTCGCGTCCCGAGTAAAACGCGTACTAGCGAGCCGCCGTCCGCCGAAGCGCCGCGGCGCGGCCGTTACACGCCCCAGCGGACGCTGAGGCCCAGGCCGGCGCGCAGCCTCATCTCCGCGTCGAGCCCGACGCTGTTAGGCTCATCCGGCCCGGGAAGGTAGCGGTCGTACTCGAGCTCGGCCGAGAGGCCGAAGGATAGGCCGGCGAGCCGAAAGCGATGGAAGGTATACTCGATTCCCGCGGTCGCCAGGAATCCGCCGGAGGGCAAGTATGCGCGGTCTCCCAGGCTAGGGCTCCCGATCGTCAGCGCGGGCCCCGCGTAGGCCTTCAGCCTGCGATCGATATCGATCGCGAGCACCGCCGGGACGCGCAGGACGCCGAGGCTCGAATCCCAGGACGGGCGCAGCTCGAGCCCTACTTCTAGCCCGAGCACCGGATAAGCCGCGCCGAGGGATCCGCGCGCGCCGCGTATCAGGTCATAGGCGCCGAAGCTGGGGCCGATCGAGGCGGTCATGACTATACCGAGCGAGTCCGCCGGCGGGATCACCCGCCCGGCCTTGACGAAGGTCCGGGACCAATAGCTCTCTTCGAGGCTGCTCTCCGTGACCCCCGTCTCGCTTCCTTCCGAGGGCGAATGGATGAAATTACCGTCGCCGGTATAGATCCCTACGTGAGAGATGCCGCCCGTCGTATCGAAGAACACCAAGTCGCCGGGTTGAAGGGCGGTGCGGCCGATCGGCTCGCAATAGGCGTACTGATCCTTCGCCGACCTAGGCAGGGCAAGATCGAGGGCGTCCTTGAAGACGCGGAAGACGAATCCCGAGCAGTCGAAGCCCGAGGAATCGGTACCCCCGTAGACGTACGGCGCGCCGCGATAGCGGAAGGCGGCCGCGATGATCTTGGTCCGTGCCTTCGCTGGCGCGGCCACGAGATGCGGCGCTTCCGCCGCGCCCGCCGCGGAGATGGCCGCGAGGGCGAGGGCGAGGGCCGCGCGCCGAAGGCGGCGGCCGCGAACTCCGCGATGCGCTCTGCGTTCCATATCCATGTAAGTATACATCGGGGCACCTATTGAAAAACCGAGTAAAATGCTCCATATTCGTTTTGCCGAGCAGGGGCGCGTCGCGTCGCGACTCGGCACCGCCGATTTGGCCATATTGCGGGCGGGTTAGAAATACACGCTAAAAAGGAGGCCCAAATGGGCGTTTCTTCAATACCGCGCGACGAGCCAATCCGTCCCGCGCTCCCCGACAAAGACTACAAGGTAAAGGACATCTCCCTGGCCGCGTGGGGACGCAGCGAGATCGAGCTCGCCGAGCGCGAGATGCCCGGGCTCATGGCCCTGCGGAAGCAGTACGGCGCCGCGAAGCCGCTGGCGGGCGCTCGCGTATCGGGAAGCCTCCACATGACCCTGCAGACCGCGGTGCTGATCGAGACGCTGGTCGAGCTCGGGGCGGACGTCCGCTGGTCCAGCTGCAACATCTTCTCGACCCAGGACCACGCGGCCGCGGCCGTCGTCGTGGGCCGCGGCGGGACGCCGCAGTCCCCGCGCGGCGTGCCGGTCTTCGCCTGGAAGGGCGAGACCCTCGACGAGTACTGGGAGCTCCTGGACCAGGCGATGAGCTTCCCGGGCCAGAAGGGCGCCAAAGGCACGCCTTGCCTGGGGCCCAACCTCATCGTCGACGACGGCGGGGACGCGACGCTCCTATTCCACCTCGGCCTGCAATCCGAATCGGATCCCTCGGTACTGAATAGGAAGGCCGGGTCCGAGGACGAGGCCGCCCTGCTGCGCCGGCTCTCCGCGATCCGGGCGGCCGATCCATCCCGCTGGTCGAGGACCGCGCCCGACCTCAAGGGCGTCTCGGAAGAGACCACGACCGGCGTCCACCGCCTCTACCGCATGGAGAAGGAAGGCTCGCTGCGCGTCGCGGCGATCAACGTCAACGACTCCGTTACCAAGAGCAAGTTCGACAATCTCTACGGCTGCCGCGAGTCCCTCCTGGACGGCATAAAGCGCGCGACCGGCGTCATGGTCGCCGGCAAGGTCGCGGTCGTCTGCGGCTTCGGCGACGTGGGCAAGGGCTGCGCCCAGAGCCTTCGCGGCATGGGCGCGCACGTCGTCGTCACCGAGATCGATCCCATCTGCGCCCTGCAGGCGGCCATGGAAGGCTACGCCGTCGGAACGATCGAGGATTTCCTGAAAAGCGGGGACATCTTCGTGACCTCGACCGGATGCATGGACGTGATCACAGCAGCCCACCTGTCGGGCATGAAAGACGGCGCGATCGTCTGCAATATCGGACACTTCGACCACGAGATCGACGTCGCGGGACTCAAGGCCGTGCCGGGCATCGTCCGCAAGGAAGTGAAGCCGCAGGTCGACCGCTGGCTCTTCCCCGACGGCCACGAGATCATCCTCCTGGCCGAGGGCCGCCTGGTGAACCTCGGCTGCGCGCAGGGGCACCCGTCCTTCGTCATGTCGGCAAGCTTCACGAACCAGACCCTCGCCCAGCTCGAGCTGTGGAAGAACCGCGCCTCGGCCAAGCCCGGCGTCAGCGTCCTTCCCAAGAAGCTCGACGAGGAAGTGGCCCGGCTGCACTTGGGCCAGCTCGGCGTCAAGCTCAGCCGACTCAGCGCCGCCCAGGCCGAGTACCTCGGCGTGCCGGTCGACGGGCCCTTCAAGCCCGACAGCTACCGCTACTGAAGAAAGGACACCAATCGATGAGCGCAAACAGCTATCTGTTCACTTCCGAGTCGGTCGGCGAGGGACATCCGGACAAGCTCTGCGACCAGGTCTCGGACGCGGTCCTCGACGCATGCCTGGCCGAGGACCCCGAGAGCCACGTCGCCTGCGAGTGCTACGCGACGACGGGCATGATCCTGATCGGCGGAGAGATAACCACCGAGACCTACGTCGACATACAGCAGCTGGCCCGGGACGTCGTCAAGGATATCGGCTACACGAACCCGGACTTCGGCATCGACTACGAGTCCATGGCCGTACTCAACACCATCCACGCCCAGTCGCCCGACATCAACCAGGGCGTCGCGGGCAAGGGCCTCAAGGAATTCGAGGGCCGCCAGGGAGCGGGCGACCAGGGGCTCATGTTCGGCTTCGCCTGCGCCGAGACGCCCGAGCTCATGCCGGCGCCTATATCATACGCCCATAAAGTGCTGCACAGGGCGACGCACCTGCGCAAGGCGAAGGAGATCCCCTGGCTCAGGCCCGACTCGAAAAGCCAAGTAACCCTCGAGTACGCCGGCCATAAACCCGTCAGGATCGACGCCGTCGTCGTCTCGCACCAGCACGATCCCGATATCGACTACGAGACGATCAAGGAAACGGTGATCGAGGAGATCATCAAGCCCGTCCTCGAGCCGACGGGCCTCCTGGACAAGAATACGAAGTTCTACGTCAATCCGACCGGACGCTTCGTCATCGGCGGCCCGATGGGCGACACCGGGCTTACCGGCAGGAAGATCATCGTCGACACCTACGGCGGAATGGGCCGGCACGGCGGCGGCGCCTTCTCCGGGAAGGACCCCTCGAAGGTCGACCGCTCGGCGGCGTACATGGCGCGATACGTCGCGAAGAACGTCGTGGCCGCCGGCCTCGCCGAGCGCTGCGAGATCCAGCTCGCCTACGCGATCGGCGTGCCGGACCCCGTCTCGATCATGGTCGACAGCTTCGGCACCGGCAAGGCGCCCGACGGCCGCGTCGCCGAGGCGATACGAAAGGTCTTCGCCCTCGATCCGGCCGGGATCATCGCCGGCCTCGACCTTAAGAAGCCCGTCTACCGCAGGACGGCCGCCTACGGCCACTTCGGCAGGGACGGCTTCTCCTGGGAGAAGACCGACAAGATCGAGGCGCTGAAGAAGGCCGTCGGCTGAAATAGGAAAGCGAGAGACCGGCGCTCGCGAGAGCGGGCGCCGGTCGGGCCGCCCTAGCCCGGGCCGGCCTTAGGGGCTCAGGGCCTTCGTCGCCGCACGGCGGCGGAGGCCCTTATCATCTGCCCATCGCGGAGAGAAGGCGGCCCGCGAAGGTGAATCTCGCGGCACGGCCCATTAGTTCCTCCGCGCGGCCGGAGGGGGCCGCGCGAGCAATCTTTACGGCTTCCTTCGAGAGATACGACGCGCAGCGCTTCGCCTCGGCGGAGCGCGGCGCAGACGGGATCGCCAAGAGGGCCTCGCCGAAGAGCTTCGCCTGCATATACGAAGGCTCCTCCGCCTTCGATGCGGGGACGGGCCATTGGATGGGTATGCGGCCGGCGTTGACCCCGTCGACGGTTTCCTGGGAAAGATAGGCCTCGGCATCCTTTATAGCGGCGCCTATCTCGTCGTAGACGAGCTTCAGTCGCGCCGCCGTAGCCGCCCTGGAAGAACTAGTCCCGAGGACCGAGTACAGCTCGAGGGCGAAGATGAAATCGTCCGAGTCGATCGCGCGATCGGCGACGCGGGAGACCCCGGTGAGATCCGCGATCGCGGCGTACTGCTCGGCAGCGTAGACGAGCTCTCCCTTCGACAGGAGGGATTCGGCGGCCGCGCGGCACATCGCGGGATCGGCGCGCTTCTTGAGCGCGTCGAGGACCTTATAGTCCCAGTCGGCGCCGGACAACGCGGCTTTCACGACCCTGGAGAGGCCCTTATCGTCCCTGAGCCACAGGAAGGCCGTGGCCGCCTCGCCCCATTTCTTCCGCCCCTCGAGGATCGCGGCCGCGCGCGAGTAGATATCGGCCTCGGGAAGGCCCAGCTTCCCTCCCGCGAACAGGCACCATTCGACCGTAGCGAGGCTCGGGTCGAAAGCGAGACGCTCTACCGCCTCGCGGGAGCCGGCCATGGCGTAGTACTCGACCGCGGCCGCGTGCGCGGCGATAGACTCGGCCTTCCGGCCGGCTGCGTCCGCGAGGCGTGCGGTCGGTTCCTTCGCTTTCCCGTAGATCGCGGCGCCGTCCTCGAAGGCGGCCTCGAGCTCGGGGCCGCTCGCGGCCGCCTCGACCAGGGCATCCGCGATCTGAAGCGCCCGGCCGGCCTGGCCGGCGGCGATGAAGTCCGATGCCGCCTCGAGCTTTTCGCCGCGGCGCAGCTTCGCCTCGGCGAGCATCAACGAGATAGTCGCTTCTTCGACTCCGGCGAGCGACCACAGCCGCTTCGCCTCGTCCAGGCGGCCCTGATCGATCAGGTAGCCGCACAGCGGCGCGAAGCGATCGGTCTGGCCGAACTCCCTCGCGAGGACAGCCGCGCTCTCCGCGCGATCCAGGAAGGGGAAGGGCGCAAGGACGATCCCCTCGCGCGCCAGGATGGCGAGGATCAGGCCGTCCGGGGAAATGACGGCGTCGATGCCGCCCGAATAACGAAGCTCGGCGCCGCCGGCGAGCGGCCTGGACAGGGGACCAGACGTGACGAGGGGACCGCCGGGCGCCGACTCGACGCGAAGATCCTCGATCGATGACGAGGGAACGTAGACCGAGAGGCCGCGAGCCTCGCTATACGGCCTGCCCGCGCCGATCAGCGAGAGGCGATCCCGAGACGTCATGCCGGCGGAATAGGGCTCCTTCGATACCTGCAAGTTCTTCGCGTTGAGCACGAGAACCTTGCCGGAGCCCGGATACGAACAGACTAGTATGCCCCTCTCCGCGACATACTCGATCGAGGCAATACCCTCCGCGGCCGACGCGCTCGCCTTGACCTCGCCGCCCCAGGGATCGATGAGAAGAACGCGCTTGCCCGCGGCCGCGCATAGCAGATCCCCCGCGAAGGCTAAGGCGCTCGTCTTCGCCTTGGGATACCTGCCGGGAAGCTCGAGCCTCCTGACGACAAGGCCGTTATCGAGCCTCTCCACGCTAAGGACGGTCGACTCCTTGCCCGATTCTCCGCGGGCTCTCCCGACGAGCGCCAGGAAGCGCCCGGCCCTATCCATGGCTATTTCATCGACCGGAAAGCCCGGGGACGCGATACGGCTCCGAGCGCTCGCCGAAAGCGCCGCTCGCTGGCGAGTGTCCTGTATCTCTATGTCGGAACCGGATTCCCCCTGCAGGACGATGAAGCGCCCGTCGGGGCTATAGACCATGCGGCGAGGAGCGCCGGATAGAAAATCGACGATGACCGGAGGAGCGGCTACCGTTTCTTCATATGCCGCGACCCCCGCGGCGGCGATCAGGGCCGCGTCGCCGGACTCCCTCGCGAGGCCGAGGGCCGCCCGCGCCCTGCCCTCGGCTAACTCGCGACGGGCGAATTCGGCTTCCGCCTGGGCCGATAGTCCTTCCGCGATCGCGAGGCCGAGAGCCGCGGCCCTATTCCCTTGCGAAAACGCCTCGGAAATTACCAGGACGGCGGCTTCCTGCCTACCTTTTCCCGTGACGACCAAGCGCTCGATGGCGCGATCATACAAGGCCAGCCGCAAGTATAATTCCGCGGATCTTCGCTGCGCGGCCGCATCCTTCGTCAACTTCTGAAGCAGGACTGCCGCTTCGTACAGACGACCCTCACGGATGAGCACTGCTTCCGGCGCGTCCTTCGGATATGCAGCGTAGCTGGAAGAAACGATAAGGATAAGCGTACACAGTATGGCATATCTATTTGCTCGCGGTCGCCGCATTTCTTCTCCTAGAGACGCTAGTACCATCTATTAAAGCATAGGGCTCGACCAAGTAATAGCTTATCGTCCTTACACCCCGACCCCTAACCTGCTACGCTCGATACATGAGCCTCGATCAGTCCAAGGGCTCTGGTCGAAAATTGCTGCGGCCAGCCGACCTTCCGGATACCTTCACTCGATCTCTGTATAAGATAGCTCCATATCGAGGCTGCGGCCATGGCTGCCGCTACTGCGATGGCCGCGCCGAACGATACTACGTCGAAGGGGATTTCGAGCGAGATATTGAGATTCGCGATTCAATTCCCGATCGGCTGGAACGGGAGTTACCGGGATTGCGGGAGATCGGGATCGTCGGTTTCGGATCCGGCGTAACCGACCCCTACCAACCAATCGAGGCTTCAGAGGATATCAGCGGTCGCTGCGCTCGGATACTCGCCGAAGCTCCTATCCCGCTACCTGCAATGGTAATGACGAAATCCGCCCTGCCCCTGCGCGACCTGGAAGCCTGGTCGCGCGTCAATGAGCGAGCGGGCTTCATTCTCCTCGTCTCGATAACGAGTTTGGATGAAGAGCTTCGAAGCCTTATGGAACCGGGAGCGGCATGCTTTACGGATCGCCTTCATTTGCTCCGCGCCTATAAAGAGGCAGGATGCGTGACCGGTGCCCTCGCGATGCCGTTCCTACCGGGAATATCTGACAGCCCCGAATCAATCGCCGCATTGTATGATGCATGCATCTCCGCAGGAGTAGATTTCATAATGCCCGGGGGACTAACGCTGCGGCCCGGTAGACAGAAACAGCTCTACTTAAGTGTGATCAAAAAGTATTTCCCTTCTATATATTCATCGACGCTCGCCCTGTTCTCGGAGGATCGGCCCTCTGGTTCTCCATCTCACGTCGCTTGTACCGCCCTGAATGATACGACCTCTCAGATCCAGAAAGACTTCGGGATCCCCTTCTTACTGCCATATTCATGCTACGAAAAAATCCTCCCGAGCCATGATGCATTTCATATCCTATTCCGAGACATGGTCGAATTGTATGAAGCTCGAGGTATCGACACTGCGCCGCTCCGACGAAGCGCGGATCGATTCGATGAATGGCTAATCAATCTGCGACGTGTTTTCCGGAAAAAACGGTCTTTCCCGATAGAGTGGCTTGAAGAGAGGTTCAAAGACGCGATCTCGTCTGGAGAGATCCATAGAGTCCTGGAGAATCCTCGCCTTGAAGCTTTTGTGTTGTCGATTGTTAATGAAGACAGTGTTTTTGATTACAAGACATTACGCTTGGTAGACCGGAAATAGGCGAAGTAACTGTGTTTCACGTGAAACGCCGTCTACTTCTAGAGTGGCTGTTTCACGTGAAACACAACCCTTCCTAGTCCTCGCTTTGCTCTTCTTGTGTCGGTTCAGCCGAGTTCTCAGAATCTACGCTAGACTCGAGATCTTGTTGTGGGGCTTCTGCCCTTGCCTCGCTCGGTTTTGCCTCATCTTCCTTAGCAACTCGATCTAGACCGATTACAAAGTCAGGCTTATCTATATTCAGGACCCTAACACCCTTGGCGCCCTTGCCCTGAATACTGACGGAATCGGCATCGATCTTTAGTGTCTTTCCTTGTGAGGTAATAACAACGACTTCATCCGAGTCGAGCACCGCGATGGCTCCTACGAGCTCGCCGGTTCGATCCTCTGGGACATAGATCATTTGGCCGCGCGTTGCCCTACCATGCACCGAGAAGTTGTCGAAATCGACACGCTTGCCAAAGCCGTACTCGCTTAACACGAGCATCCGCTGATCCGTTGACACCCGAAGCATGGCGCTGAGCTCGTCGTTTTCCTCGAGCTTGATTCCGCAAACGCCCCGCGATGCCCTGCCCATTACGCGGACATCATCTTCGGCCATTCGAAGGGCCTGCCCCTGGCGAGTGATAAGCACCACTTCGTCCTTGCCGCGCGTCAGGCAGGCGGATACCAGGCGATCGCCCTCGTCGAGGTTGATCGCGATGATTCCGCGCGTCTTGGCGTTGACAAAGGCGCTAGTCGCGACCTTCTTCACGACCCCGCGAAGCGTTCCCATTAAAAGGAAGTCCGTTTCCGTGAAATCCGGCAGATCGACGATCGTCGTGATCTCCTCGTTCGGGGAGATCGCGAGCAGGCCTTTGATATGGACGCCGCGAGCCGCCCGGGAGGCCTCGGGTATCTCGTGGACCTTGAGCCAATAGGCCTTGCCCTCGTTCGAGATGAAGAGGAGATAGTCGTGGGTACTGGCGACGAAGACCTGCTCGAGGAAATCGTCCTCGATCAGGGTCGCGGTATTCGAGCCCTTCCCCCCGCGGCCCTGATTACGGTATGAAGCCGCGGATACGCGCTTCATGAAGCCCTTGTGCGAAATGAGGATGACCATCTCCTCGCGCTTTATCAGGTCCTCGATGTTGATCTGCTCGATCTCGTCGGCGACGATCTCGGTCCGCCGCTTGTCCCCGTACTTCTGGGCTATGGCCAGGGTCTCGGATTTGACAAGGGCGCGCAGCCGCTCATCGCTCGCCAGCAGCTCCTTGAGATAGGCGATCCGCGCCTCGGTCTCTTTCAGCTCGGCTTCGAGCTTAGTCGTCTCGAGGCTGGTAAGGCGGGCGAGCCGCATGTCCAGAATAGCCTGCGACTGGATGGCGTCCAGCCCGAAGCGGGTTTCCAGGCGCTGCTTCGCGGTATCGGTGTCCTTGCTCGATTTAATGATCTGGACGACTTCGTCGATGTTCGCCAAGGCGATGACGAGGCCGCGGAGGATGTGCGCCTTCTCTTCGGCCTTGCGGAGCTCGTAGCGAGAGCGCCGCGTAACGACCTCGACCCGATGGCTGACGAAATGACCGATGAGGTCCTTCAGCCCGAGCAGCATGGGGCGACCGTCGACGATCGCCATATTGATGACGCCGAAACTGGACTGGAGGGGAGTATGGGCGAAGAGGCGATTCAGGACCAGCTTGGGAATAGCGCCCTTCTTCAGCTCGAGGACGATCCTGAGGCCTTCGCGATCCGACTCGTCCCTGAGGTCGGAGACTCCGTCGAGTACCTTGTCGCGGATCAGGTCGGCGACGCGCGTAATCAGCGAAGTCTTGTTTACGGCGTACGGAATCTCGGTGAAGACGATCTGCTCGCGGCCGCCC
>CAYPHO010000071.1:0-12403 GCA_964410245.1 uncultured Treponemataceae bacterium
CTTGATCTGCTCCTGGAGTATCCGGAGCTCCGCCTCGCGCTTTGAGAGCTGCTCGGCGTAGACCTGGTCGATGAGGCCCTGGATGCGCCCGACCATCTCGTTGAAGCCCAGGCCGAGCTCGCTGATCTCGTCGTCGTGTACGCCCGAGAAGCGGACGGAGAGATCCCCTTCCTCGACTCTCTTCATGAGGCTGCGCAGGTCGAGCACCGGCTTCGCGATGGAGGAGGTGAAGAGGTAGGCCGTGCCGATCGCGAGGATCATGGTGATCCCGCCGATGATATAGGTCCAGAAGCGGATCAGGTTGACCTCGCGCAGCGTCTCCGCGAGGGAGAATACGCCGATGGTCCGCCAGCCGGTATAGGGCGAATGACGGGCCATCACTTGGTAGTCGACGCCGGCCACGTCGATGATGGCGGCGGAGCCCTGGCGCAGCAAGGAGTCGAGCGGGAGGCGATATACGACCTTGTTCACGGGGGAGTAGACCATCTCGCCTTCCGAATCGGCGATGAAAAGGAAGCCTCCCTTGCCGACCGGCGAGGCGGTGAACAGCTCCTCGATCGCCGAGAGCCGCATGTCCACCAGGATGACGCCGCCGACTTCGCCCCCGCTCCCGAAGGGCGCCGCGGCCTTGACGATGGAAACGACCTCGTCCGCGCCGTAGGCCCTGGTCGAGCGGATATTCCTCCCGATCGGCCGCGATACGAGCCGCACCTCTCGCGGGGCAGCCGCGGCCCGGAGATACCATCGCTCGTAGGTCAGGGGGTCCCGAGTGGTCCGCGAGAAGCCGTCCGAGAGCCAGGTGTCGCTCGCGGAGGCGATCATGATCCCCGCGATCTCCGGGTGGGCCTCCGAGATGCCCGAGAGGATATCGTCGATCTCCTCGCGCTCTTGTAGGGTTCCCCGGCCGTCCTTCAAGAAGGAGGTAACGGCCCGCATGCCGGAGACGAGGTCGATGATGCGCTCCATCTCCCGGACGCGCAGCTCGATGTTCTTGTTGACCTGGCCGATCATGGCGGCCATGCTCGAGTTGGTCTGGAGCTCGATCGAGCGGGCATAGAGCAAGGGGCCGACGAAGCCCAGCGACACGAGGGGCAAAAGCAGTATCGCGAGGAAGTAGATCATCAGCCTGAGGCGCAGGCTGATGGTACGGGTCCTCGCCCCCCCGGCGCCGAGGGCGCCGCCATGGCGGGCTATCTGTCTATGCCTTGCCTTCCTCGCCATACTCATCCGCGCCAGGGTACGAAGTGTACACCCGATTCCGGCCGAGCGGGCCGGGAAACCGCGCTCGGCCGATCAGGACAGGACGCTCTCGAGCGCGCCCTCCATGCCGGCCGCGTCGACGACGGCGCCATGGAGCTCCGGAGCGGTCCTGAGGTCGCGCACGACCTGCGGAAGCTCGAGGCCCGCGGCCTCCGCCAGCCGCTCGGCCAGGTCGAGGTCGCGCAGGGCGGCCTCCCTGGATTCCCGGGCGGGCGCCGGGGAAGCCCCTGCATCCGATATCCCTAGGCCGATCGCGCGGGCCGAGGGAACGGGGAACTTGAAGGGGCTCGCCGTCGAGGCGACCAGGACGGGCCGCTTCCCGCCGGCCTCGGGGCCCATGGCGTCGAGCACGGCGACCGCGACTGCCGTGTGCGGGTCGACGAGGTAGCGGGATTCCTCGAAGAGTCGCTTCGCCGCGGCCGCGGATTCCTCCTCGCCGGCCCAGCCGGCGCGGAATTCCGAAAGGGCCTCGGCTTCCGGCGCCGAGAGCTCGTAGCTGCCCTGCTTCGTCAACTGGGACATGAGGGCCGCGGTCCTCGCGGGATCCTCGCCGGTCGCGTGGAAGACGAGGCGCTCGAGGTTCGAGGACACGAGGATGTCCATGGACGGGCTCTCGGTCTTGTAGAAGGGCCGGTTGCGGTCGTACTTCCGCTCGCCGAAGAAATCGGCGAGCACCTTGTTCCGGTTCGATGCGCAGATGAGCCGGCCGACCGGCAGGCCCATGCGCTTCGCGTACCAGGCGGCCAGGATATTGCCGAAGTTGCCCGTCGGGACCGCGATATCCATGAGGCCGTCGGGACCGAGCCCGCCGGCGGCGCGCATCGCCCGCCAGCCCCATGCGTAGTAGGCGACCTGCGGCAGGAGCCGCGCGATGTTTATGGAATTAGCCGAGGAAAAGCGCATGCCCCGCTTCGCCGCGAAGGATGCCGCCTCGGGGCTCGCGAAGATCGCCTTGACGCCCCGCTGTGCGTCGTCGAAGTTGCCGCGGATGCCGATCACGGAGGCCCCGGGAGCGTCGTGGCTCGTCATCTGCAAGCGCTGGACCGGGCTCACTCCCTCCGAGGGATAGTAGACGACGACGCGGATGCCGTCGGCGGGGCGTCCCGGTCGCGCCAGTCCCTCGAGGGCCGCCTTCCCCGTGTCGCCGGAGGTGGCCACCAGGATTACGATCTCGTCCGAGACGCCGAGCTTCCGCCTCGCGATCCCCATGAGGCTTCCCATGAGGCTGAGGGCGAAGTCCTTAAAGGCCAGCGTCGGCCCGTGGTAGAGCTCGAGGAAGCCCCGGCCTCCCGCCATCCGCAGCGGCGCGGGGTCGCCCGCGGGGAATCGCTCCGCCTGATCGGCGAAGGCCTTCTTAAGCTCGGCCTCGCCGAAGCCGTCGAAGAAGGGCCTGAGGAGGAGGTACGAGAGCTCGGGATAGGAAAGCTCGCCGGAACCGAGGATCGCGGGATCGAGGCGCGGCAGGGATTCGGGAACGTAGAGCCCGCCGTCGGGGGCTATGCCGTCGAGAATTGCCTGGGCCGCGCCCACGGGCGGGGCGTCTGATCTGGTGCTGCGGAACATCGCGTCCTCCGGACCGAGGATAGCCCGGAAAGGCGCGGATATTAAAGGGCCGCGCCGGCCGTCGCGCCTTCGACGCCCGGCGCGGCCCCGCCGATCCTCCCGCTCTCAGTCCCCTCCGCCAAGGGAGGTGAAATCGCTGGGAACTCCCAGCTTGCGCTTTCCCAGCTCGATATTGAGCATGAACAAGCCTTGCGACGAGCTGCCGATGAGGTCAATGGTCTGGAGGATCTCCGTCGCGTTCTTCTCCTCCTCGACCTGCTCGTCCACGTACCACTTGATGAAGCCCTGGGTCGCGTAGTCCTTCTCCTCGAGGGCCTGCCCCATGATCTCGTGGATGCTCTTGGTGACGCCCTTCTCGTGCTCTAGGGCGTGAGCGAAGACTTCCTTGACCGTCTGGTCCTTGAACTCGGGCTTGGCGATAGCCTTGAGCTCGACGGGCGATCCCTGGTCCTGCAGGTAGCCGTACATCTTCATGGCGTGGAACATCTCCTCGTGGTACTGGATCGTCAGCCAGTTGCCCACGCCCTTGTAGCCGGCCTCCTGCATCCTCGCCGCCATCGCCAAGTAGAGATAGCCGGAGTACATCTCTCGGTTGATCTGCTCGTTGATCCTGTCAGCCATTTTCTTGGAAATCATATGCCTTACCTCCGGAATACTAAATATGGATATCCATATATTAATATTTCCGTATAGCGTATGCAAACGATTCCGGCGCTTTTCGGCCCCGCCGGCGGCCTGGCGCGCTTCTCGCCTTTATGCCCGGACGAAGCTCGAGATATAGCGGCGCGGCGGCTCCTCCGCGACCGGGCTCGCGCCCAGGCGCTTCCAAGAACCCGCGATGCCGAGCTCGGCGGCGGCTACCTCGACATGCCGCATCGCGATGCCCATATCGAGTTCCTGCAGCTTGGTCGCGCCGAGCACGTTGTTGTAGAACTTGCTCTCGTGCATGAAGAGGTGCAGGGCCTCGCCGCCGCGCCGGTCGAGGACGATTCGCCAGGGCTGCATATTACGGGCCGAGGGTCCGATGCGTACGGCCTCGAGCGCGTCCCTCCATTCCCCGCCTTCCGCCAGGCTCTCCCAGCCGCCGCCCTTCCCTGCCTCGAAGAACAGCTCGCCAAAGCCCAGGCGCGTATGCGGCCTGGAATCGATCCTCGAGGCTATCTCCTGGATCGAGGGCCGGCCGGCGGCGTGGCCTACCGGAGTCATCGCGGGCGCGAACTCGTCCCGGCGGGCATCCAGCGCGCGGGCTATCGTGCCCCGCCCGAAGACGCCGCCGACCCAGCAGGTATCCAGGCCCAGCTCGGTCGCCCTGAGGACGATGCCCTCGAGGCAATAGCCGAAGTCGACGCAGGCGAAGGGGGCGCGGCGCGCCAGTCCCGCGACGAAGGCGCGCGGCCCGACGATCATCCCGTAGGTCCCGATGCGGACGCGGGCCGCCGCGCCCCCTGCCGCCGCGCCCCCTGCCGCCGCGCCGGAAGGCGCCGCCCCGCCCTCGACCTCGTCCCTGCTCGCGAGCATGAAGCGCGGCGAGGAGCCGAAGGGCCCGGGCGTCGCCTCGGAGAAGGAAGCGCGAAGGCCGTCCTCCTCGTCCGCCGAGAGCGGCGCGCCGTCGTAGGTCCTCGTCGAATGCCGCCTCCGGATCGCTTCCATGCTGATCTTCATCGTCGTCGCTCCTTCTTGGCCCCGCCGAGCTCGGCCCAGCGGAAGCAGCTGGTCAGGTGATCGTTGACCATGCCGATCGCTTGCATGTGCGCGTAGACCGTCGTCGAGCCGACGAAGGCGAAGCCCCTCGATTTGAGGTCTTTCGCCAGCGCGTCCGAAATCGCCGTCGTCACGGGCACCTTCGATATCGAGGGCCACGAGTTGACGATAGGCTTCCCGTCGACGAAGCGCCAGATATAGGAATCGAAGCTCCCGAACTCCTCGGCGACGCGGAGGAAGGCGCGGGCGTTCGCGATCGCGGCCTCGACCTTGCGCCGGTTGCGGATGATCCCCGGATCGCCCAGGAGTCGCTCGATGCCGGCCCGGGTGAAGCGGGCGACCCTCGCGGGGTCGAACTCGGCGTAGGCCTTTCGGAAAGCCTCGCGCTTGCCCAGGATGCAGCGCCAGGAGAGCCCCGCCTGCTGGGTCTCAAGGAGGAGAAACTCGAAGTGCGACCTCTCGTCGCGGACGGGCCGGCCCCACTCCTCGTCGTGATAGGCGACATAGAGCGGATCGTCGCCGCACCAGGGGCAGCGCGTCACGGGAAGAACCTCCCCGCGCGCAGGCCGAGGACCCAGCCCGAGCCGTCGGTCGCCGCGCCCGCGAAGGCCGAGACGACCATCGGCGCCAGCCCCATGATCGAGAAGCCGGCGGCGATGGTTCCGCCTAACGTAAGCCTCGTTCGGGCCGGGCCGCCGCCGGCGGGCAGCAGGCCCGAGAAGTCCGCGTAGGCCCCTATCTCGGGGCGATCGACGATGACCAGCTCTCCGAAGGCGATCTCGAGCGGCGTCGCGATCCACGCGGCCTCGGCCCCCGCGAGGAATCGAGCCTCCCCGAGGCCATCGAAGGCGGCGCTCCTGTAAGGATCCGCCTCATTGAGGCCGAGCCCCGGGCCCTCGATCGCGGCGCGGTACAGTCCCCGGGCGCGCAAGGCCGCGAGGCCTCCGGCTTCGACTCCAAGATCCAGCGAAAGCGAGGGGCCGATGTTCCCCTCGGAATCGATATCGAGCGCCGCGTCCAAGCCCAGGCCGGCCGGCGCGCGGAACGCGGTCCCGATCCCGATGCCGCCCGAGGCCGTCCACGACGTCTCCCCGCTCCCTATCCGCGATTCGAGCCCGGCGCCGATACCGGGGCTTAGGATGAGGCCGCCCGGCAGCCCGAAGGATAGGGAAGCATGTAAGTCCGCCGACAGGCCGCGCGGCTCCGGAGCCGATAGTCCGCCGTCGAGGATCCCCGAGCCCGAGAGGAGCGCCCTCGATCCGAGATTCCAGGCGAGGCCAGAATCGGCCGCCGCGCGCCGAGGGAACGCGTAGCCCTCGAGGCCGAGGCGAAGACCTATCCCCCAAGCGCGATCGGCGTCGGCTTCCAATCCCGCCAGGGCCGAGAGCGCGGCGCGGACGGGGCCGCCCCGAAGCTCGATCGACGGCCCCGCCCAGCGCCGCCCGGCGAAGGCGGCCGAGCCCCCGCGCGCCTCGTCGAGGAAGCGCGCGTCGAGGCCGACCAGGATGTCGGCGGGCGCGGGGAAAGACGCCCCGAGCCTGGCCGCCGCGGCCATCTCCCTGACCCTGCGGCCGTAGTAGGCGCGCCGCTCCGCGAGCTCGGCCGTCGGCTCCCTGGGCCCGGGCGCGATGGCGCGAAGCTCTCCCAAGGCCGCGGCCGCGGAGGCCTTGCCCCGCGCGGCTACCGCGGAGGGACTCGAGAACTGCATGTACGACAGCTCCTCGACGTCGCAGCGGATGACGAGGGGCCGATGCTCCAAGAGCCCCTCGATCGAGCTCCTGGTCTTCCCCAGGTCGAGGGCCCGGTTAATCACGACGAAGGGACTCGAGAAATCCATCTCGCGGCCGTAGAGGGCGGTGGCGACAGCGATCCGGCCGCTATAGCGATACGCCGCCTCGACCGGCACGAGGCTCGTGACCCCGCCGTCGATGAGGAGGAGATCGCCCAGAGGTATCGGCTCGAAGACCGCGGGCAGGGCGAAGGACGCGGCCATGACGGTCGCGAAGTCCCCCTCGGCGACGAGGACCTGCCTCCTGGAGACGAGGTCCTCGCAGGCGACCAGGACGGGTATGGGCAGGTCGGCCAGGTCGAGATCCCCCGCGAGCGCGCGGACCATGGCGATGAATCGCCCGTCGTCCAGGAATCCCCCGGAGAGCGGCAGCTCCGGATCGAAGAGGCCGCTGGCGGGATAGGCCTCGAATAGCGCGGTGATGTCGGCGGGCGCCAGCCCGGCGCCGTAGAGCAAGGCGACGATGGCGCCCATCGAGTCGGCGACCAGGAAATCCGGCCTGATTCCCTCCTCCTCGAGGGCCTCGAGGACGCCGATATGGGCGAAGGCGCGGGCAGAGCCTCCCGACAGGACGAGGCCGAAGGGCTCCTCGTCGCCGGCCGACTCGTCGATCCTGCGCTCGAAACTATCTTCGCCGAGGATTATCGGGCGAGCTACGGATAGGATCGCATCGTCATCGTAGAGGGGAAGGACCTGGGCGCTCGCCGGGGGCGGCGAGGCGAAGGCAGCGGCGAGGGCCGCCGCGAGCATTATGGCTGGGATCTGTCGGGACATGGGGCGACGATACCACACTCACTCGACGCAAGCCATCGGATACAATATATTGTCGGCTATGGCAATTCGACCGTCGCCCGAATCTGAACCTCCATCCGACTCCTCCGATTCTCCCTACCCTAGTACGGCGCCGCTAGGCGCCTTCCGATCCTCCTTCGAACAGAGGCCGCGCCGTGGCCGTTGAGATCCTCGTACTCCTGACCCTGATCCTGCTCAACGGCTTCTTCTCCCTATCGGAGATGGCCGTCGTCTCCTCCAGGAAGGCCCGCCTTCGGCACGAGGCCGAGCGCGGGCGCAGGAAATACCGCCTCGCCCTCGAGACCGCCGAGAAGCCTTCTCGCTTCCTCTCGACAATCCAAGTGGTCATCACCCTCATCGGGACGCTGACCGGAGCCTTCGGCGGCGTGACCATCGCCCGCGGGCTCCAGGGCCCGCTCGCCTCGCTTCCCCTCATCGGCCCCTATGCCGAGCCGGTCTCGATCGGCATCGTCGTCATCCTGACCACATTCGTATCGGTCGTGCTGGGCGAGCTCGTGCCGAAGAACCTCGCCCTCTCGAGGCCCGAGCCCATCGCGGCCGCGGTCATCGGCCCCGTCCGCGCCCTCGCCGTGGTCTTCGCGCCCCTCTCGCGGCTCCTGTCGGCGACGACCGACCTCATAGTCTCGCTCTTCGGCGGCAAGAGGCGCGACGAGCCGGCGGTCACCGAGGAAGAAGTGCGCGTCCTCATCGCGCTGGGCGCCGAGTCGGGCGTCTTCGAGCCGAGCGAGCGCGAGATGGTCGAGGGCGTCCTCTCTCTGGACGATCGGCGGGTCACGGCCCTCATGACCCCGCGGATCGACGTCGTGACCATCGACCTGGGCGACGGCGTCGAGGAGGCGCGCCGCGTCCTCCTCGAGAGCTCTCGCTTCGGGTTCATCCCGGCGGTAGAGGACGACCTCGACCATGTCGTCGGCATGCTGCCGGTAAAGGATTGCCTGGCCGCGATCGCGTTAGGCGGGTTCAAGGACGCGCGCGACTTCCTGGTCCCGCCGGTGCTCGTTCCGGAATCGGTCTCGCCGCTCAAGGTCTTCGCCGCGCTGAAGGACGGCAAGGCCAAGAGCGCCCTCATCCTCGACGAGTACGGCGGCGTATCGGGGCTCGTCTCGCTATCCGACCTCGTCGAGACCATCGTCGGCGCGGTAGCGGCGACCGACGGCGACGACGAGCCCGCCATCGTCAGGCGCGAGGACGGCAGCTGGCTGGTCGACGGCTCCCTTGGGCTCGAGCGCTTCGCCGAGGAGCTGGGCCTCGAGCGGGCGCCGGGCGACGGCGAGTACGATACGGTCGCCGGCCTGGTCCTCGACCGCATGGGCGCGATACCGAGGACGGGCGACCGCTGCCTCTGGGACAATTACGCCCTCGAGGTGCTCGATATGGACGGGAACAGGATCGACAAGATCCTCGTCAGCCCGACGATCCGGCCCGACGCGGAGGAAGGGCCTACAGGCTGAGGAACCAGCGGTGGATCGCGGCGCCGGGCGCGAGCTCCGGGTGGAAGGTCGCCCCGACGATGGCGCCCTGCCGCACCAGGATCGGATCGCCCTCGTGCTCGGCCAGCACTTCGACGCCGGGCCCCGCCTCGACGATCCTCGGCGCCCGGATGAAGACAGCCTCGACGCTCTCCGCGCCGGGAACCTTTGTACGAACAGGGGATCGGAAGCTATCGATCTGCCGCCCGTAGGCGTTGCGCTTGACGGCCACGTCCAGGAGCCTCAGGCCAGGCTGGTCCCGGCCCTCGACCCTGGCGGCGAGCAGTATCAGCCCGGCGCAGGTGCCCAGGACGGGCGTTCCCGCGCGGATCCGCGCGGCGAGGCCTTCCATGAGCCCGAAGCGCTCCAGCAGGGCCCCGATGACCGTGCTCTCGCCGCCCGGCAGTACGAAGGCGTCCGCGGCCTCGATATCGGCGCTCGTCCGTACCTCGAAAGGCTCGGCGCCGACGAGGGACAGCGCCGCCCCGTGGGCGGCGTAATCCCCCTGCAGGGCGAGGACGCCGACTCTTTTCACCTTTACCAGCCGCGCTTCGCCATGCGCTGGTCGTCCTTGAGCTCCTCGAGCCCTATGCCGACCATCGGCTCGCCGAGGTCCGCCGAGAGCTCGGCCAGCTTCTTGGGGTCCTTGTAGTAGGCCACGGCCCCGACGATGGCGGTCGCGCGCCGGGCGGGATCGCCGGACTTGAAGATGCCCGAGCCGACGAAGACCGTCTCGGCGCCCAGCTCCATCATCAGGGCCGCGTCCGCGGGAGTCGCGACGCCGCCGGCCGAGAAGTTGGGCACGGGCAGCTTGCCCGTCTTGGCGACCTCGACGACGAGGTCGTAGGGGGCTCCGAGCTCCTTGGCGGCGGTCATGAGCTCCTCGTCGCGCAGCCGGGTCAGCCGGGCGATCTCGTCGGTGACCGACCTCATGTGCCGCACCGCCTCGATGACGTCGCCCGTCCCCGGCTCGCCCTTGGTGCGGATCATGGCCGCGCCCTCGCCGACGCGGCGGAGGGCCTCGCCCAGGTCGCGGCATCCGCAGACGAAGGGCACCTTGAAATCATGCTTATTGACGTGGAAGCGGTCGTCGGCGGGAGTGAGCACCTCGGACTCGTCGATGAAATCGACGGCAAGGGCCTCGAGAATCCGCGCCTCCATGAAGTGCCCGATCCGGCACTTGGCCATGACGGGAATGCTGACCGCGTCCTGGATCTCCTTGATGATCTTCGGGTCCGACATGCGGGCGACGCCGCCCGCGGCCCGGATGTCGGCCGGCACCCGCTCGAGGGCCATGACGGCGACCGCGCCCGCCTTCTCGGCTATCTTGGCCTGCTCGGCGTTCGTGACGTCCATGATGACGCCGCCCTTGAGCATCTCCGCCAGGCCGACCTTGGTCCGCCACTCGGGGGACTGCCGCTCGGACCACAAACCAGTTTTCATGCCCAGCTCTCCTCGGCATGCCCCTCGGCGCCTCGTCGGCGACGGCCCGGGGCCCAGCCTGGGGATAGAGTACAGAATCAGGGGCGCGCTGTTCAATAATGCGGAGCGGGGCATCGCCGCGGACGGATCGCCCGCATCAGTCGAGGGAGCGGCGTCCGTCGCGCCTCAAAGAGAGGCTAGACCGCCCTTCATAAAGTCCTTGATGGCCCTGTAGAGCGGCCCGTGTAGCGAGATAGCGGTCGCTACGATAGTATCAATCGTACTTTAAGATGCTGTCACGGAGATACTGATGCCGACGAAGAAAAATAAAATCCTTCCCATAGAGCTTGTGGAGGCGCTCGGCGGCTCCTTCATCATGGGTAAGGGATATTCGGATACGGATCCCGCCCACGAGGTAAAGCTCAGCGCGTTCTCCATCGCGAAGACGCAAGTAACGCAGGAGCAGTGGCTAGCAGTCATGGACGAGAACCCTTCACTCTATAAATACGAGGCGAAGCCTAATATGCCGGTCGAGAACGTCGGCTGGAACGACGCTGTCGCCTTTTGCAATAGGCTGAGCGCCCTCGTCGGCGTCGGCCCCTGCTACCGACTGAAGGGCGAAACCGATCCGGGGAAATGGGACCCGAGGCGGATGGGCGCGATCGAGTGCGACTTTCGGGCCGAGGGCTTCCGCCTTCCGACGGAGGCCGAATGGGAGTACGCCGCCATGGGGGGCCACCTGTATGAGGATAAGGGATACATGCCGAAGGAACTGTACTGCGCCCGGCCATTGGCCTGGTACGGCGATAATTCCTCGGGGAAGCCCCACCCCGTGGGAAAGAAACAGGCAAACGCGCTCGGCCTCCACGACATGATGGGCAACGTCTGGGAATGGTGTTGGGACTGGTATGACGAATACTCCACCGCCGATCAGGTCGATCCTACGGGGCCGCGAAATCCAACTACCTGTCAAAACAAGAACTTCCGTGGGAAACGCCTGCTTCGCGGGGGATCTTGGAGCGATTGCCAGGTCACCTGCGCGGTCAAGGGCCTCCGAACCTCGGAAGAACCCTCCTTCGCGGAACGCGGGGTCAACGGCCTGCGCCTCGCGAGCGCGCGCCGACACGAGCCGATAGTGCTGGAGGCCAAGGAAGAACCTGATCCCTTGGCGGGCATGGACCTCCGCGAGGCCCTCGCCAAAGGGGTACGGGGACGCGTCGAGCATGAAGGCATGATCATCGACCTGGAGAAACGCAAGATAGAGATGACCACGGGGAAGCTTGCGGAAGAGGTCCGGATACCCCTCGGCATCGAGACGATCGGGACAAAGGCCTTCGAGAATCGCGCGAAACTCGTCTCGGTAACGATTCCTCCCTCCGTCACGGAGATCGGGTTCGGCGCCTTCTCCCGATGCACTGCCTTGCGGGATGTCAGCCTTCCCGACTCGATCACCGAAATAGCTTTTGAAACCTTTTCCCGCTGCAAGAGCCTCGTGACCATACAAATTCCGAAAAGCGTAGGGCTTGTCAAAGCCTTCGCCTTCCAAAACTGCGCCAACCTGTCAGTGGTCTTTGCGGACAAGAGAACATCGTACATGGAACGGGTTTTTATAGGCTGCCCCATCGTGGAAGTATTACCGCACGGCGCCATGATTCCCGACAAGGTAAAGAAGGCCCCGTCATACGATTCTCCCGAGGCGGAAGCTGCGGCTGGCTTCCTCGAGGAGCTCAAGAAACACTTCCCCGAAGGCGGCACGGCAAAGCTGAAACGGGTCTTTTTCGACTATCACTACCAAGGTACCTTTATGAGCATGGTCTTCGCCAGCGAAGGGGACTATGAACGCGTATCGGCGGCCTACGGCAGTCCCTGTGAGAACTCCGGCGATTACAACACCGACACCACGATGGTCGTACCGGTAAATCTGGACGAGCTTGTCGAGAAAGGCCGGGGCAAATTGGGAGGGATCGCCGAGAGAATATGCAAGGAAGTCAGGGAAACCCTGAAGCGCTGGGATTCCGGAATAGAACGCGCCCCGGGATGCCGAGTGTGGAGTCCGCAAGAATATGATTGAAACGGCGAAGGCGCGCCATAGATAACTATGACGCCTCTAAAACAATGCGTTAGCTATCCATCCAGGAATCCTGGGCCCACCTGGACTTGCCTTCCGCTCGAAGACTTCCTGTCTTCTCGCTCCAGGCCGGCTCGGGCGCTGGCGCTCGGCTTCCTGCCTCGCTTCCGGCGCTATCCTGGCGCCTCATCCTCGCTCATCGCTCGGCGCGCTGGTCGCCCTCATCGAATCGGGCGACTGCTTCAAGTCCAGGTGGAAATTCTTGGGCCCACCTGGACTTGCCTTCCGCTCGAAGACTTCCTGTCTTCTCGCTCCAGG
>CAYPHO010000072.1:0-12396 GCA_964410245.1 uncultured Treponemataceae bacterium
GATCTCCTCGAGCATGGACAGGAAGCGCGGCTGGGAGAGGTCGCTCCGGTAGGACTCGAAGACCTCGAGGAAGCGGCTCATGTGGGTGCCCTTGAAGTCGTGGGGCAGGTCCGCGAAGAGGCTGACCGTCGCGGTGGTGTGCTGTTTTCCCTTGGCCTTGTCGAGGAGGACTATGGGATAGCGAGCGCCCTTTACGCCGACCTTCTGGATCGGGATGCGCCGGTCGTCCCTCATCGACTGGACATCGAGCATCGCGCCTCCCTGCCCCGGGCCGGTCAGGGCCGCCGGGCGGCCGCCTTCTCGGCCGCGGCGACGGTGTTCGCCAGCAGCATGGTCACGGTCATGGGGCCGACGCCGCCCGGCACGGGAGTTATCCAGCCGGCGACCTCCGCGGCCTCGGCGTAGGCCACGTCGCCGACGAGGCGGTAGCCGCGCTTCGCCGAGGGATCCTCGACCCGGGACATCCCCACGTCGATGACGCAGGCGCCGCTCTTGATCCAGTCGCCCCGGATCAGGTTAGGCGAGCCGGCGCAGGCGACCAGGATGTCGGCCTCGCGGCAGCGATCGGCCAAGTCCTTGGTCCCGGTATGGCAGAGGGTGACGGTCGCGTTGACCGAGCGCCGGATCATGAGGTTGGCGAGGGGCCGGCCCACGAGGCTGGAGCGGCCGACGACGACGGCCCGGGCGCCCTTGGTCTCGACCCCGGAGCGCTTTAGGAGCTCGATGACGCCGGCGGGCGTGCAGGGCAGGTAGCCGGGCTCCTCGAGGACGAGGCGCCCGACGTTCTCGGGCGTAAGGCCGTCCATGTCCTTGCCAGGATCAATGGCCGCTATGATCGCGCGCTCATCCAGGCCCTTGGGCAGGGGTATCTGGACTAGGATGCCGTGGACCGCGGGATCGGCGTTCAGCTTGCGGACGACCTCGACGACCTCGGCCTCGGTGGAGGAGGCGGGCATATGGCGGCCGAGGCTGGAGATGCCCAGCTCCGCGCAGGCGCGCTCCTTGCCGGTAACGTAGGAGACCGAGGCGGGGTCCTCGCCGACCAGGACGACGGCCAGGCCGGGCGTGACGCCCTTGGACGAGAGCGCCGCGACCCTCGCCTTCAGCTCGGAGCGGATGTCCTCGGAAACCTGCTTCCCGTCGATTATTCGCGCTGCCATCGTGCCTCCCCGCGGCCGCACTATACCCTTCCGGCGGCCAATGTGGCAACGGCGCAGACTTGCATCGCCAGATGGACTGGACTATGGTTAAGCCCGTAAACCGGTTTATCTCTGGAGGGTCTATGCCGTCTCCCGATCCAACCGCGCTTCGACATGCTTCGATATATCAGCTATTCGCCCGAAACTACACGAACAAGGGCACGCTCGGGGCGGCCGCCGGACGCTTGGGCGAGATAGCCGGGATGGGCTTCGATTACGTCTACCTAACCCCGGTCCACCCGATCGGGAAGGCCCGGCGGAAGGGAAGCATGGGCAGCCCCTATGCCATAGCCGATTACCGGTCGGTCGACCCGGAGCTCGGCGGCGAGAAAGGCCTTCGGAGCTTCATCGACGAGGCGCACCGCTTCGGGCTCGGGGTGATCATGGACATCGTCTACAACCACACTTCTCCCGACTCGGTCTTGGCCCGGGAGCATCCCGAGTGGTTCTGGACGGGAGCGGACGGCAAGCCGGGACCCCGCGTCGCTGATTGGAGCGATGTCTCCGATCTCGATTATTCCCATCGAGGCCTGAGAGAGTATCAGATCGAGACCCTGGAGCACTGGGCGCGATTCGGGGCGGACGGTTTCCGCTGCGACGTCGCTAGCCTAGTGCCCGTCGATTTCTGGGTGGAAGCCCGGCGCAGGGTCTCGGCGGTCAAGCCGATGCTCTGGCTGGCGGAGAGCGTCCACAAGGAATTCGTCATCGAGCTCAGGCGGCGCGGGCAGTACGCGGCTTCCGACCCCGAGCTCTACGAGGCCTTCGACCTATGCTACGACTACGACGGCCGCGAGGAGCTCGAGGCGGCCTGGAGCGGCCGATGCTCCCTCGGCTACTACCTGAAGATGCTCCAGGTCCAGGAAGGCCTGTATCCCGAAACTGCGGTCAAGCTCCGCTTCCTGGAGAACCACGACCAGCGCCGGGCCGCCGATCGCTTCGGCCGCGGCCCTCGCCTGCGGAACTGGACGCTCTTCGCGATGCTCCTGCCGGGCGCCTTCATGGCCTACATGGGACAGGAAGAGGCTATGGGCCGGCGGATCGGCCTCTTCGACAAGGAGCCGATGCGCCCCGAAGAGGGCGATGCCTCGTTCAAGACCTTCTTTTCCGAGGCCCTGGCGCTTTCGCGGAAGATCAAGATCGAGGCGCCGGTCTTCGAAGCGAAGCTCCTGGCCGAGGGCGTCGTCCTGATCGAGCGGCGGCCCGAGCGCGGCGCCGACCCGAGCGCGTCAGAAGCTCCTCGCGGCTACGCAGCCCTGTTAAACCTGGACGGGCGCTCGGGACGGGTCGATATGCCCTCGGGCCTCGACCTCGGGAGCGAGATCCTTATGGGTGAGCGGGCGCTGGGCGCCGGCGAATCGGACAGGGCCGTCGAGCTGGGGCCTGAACCCCTCGTCCTGAGGCTGTAGGCGGCGTCGGGGGCCAGGATCGCGTCCCTAGCCCGCCATGCGCGAGGCGAAGAAGCGCAAATAGGCGCGGGCGCCCTCGGCAAAGACCTCGGGCTTCTGGATGAGGCTCATCGTGAAGTAGGCCTCGCGCTCCATATCGAAGAAGAAGCCGGGCAGGGTCCAGAGCCCTTCCTCCCGGAGCATGCCGAGCGCCAGCTCTTCCTCGGAGGCTAGGCGGGGCGACTCGACGATGGCCGTCCAGCCCCCCTGGCAGCGCAGGACGCGGTGGGGCGAATCCGGGCCTTCGAGGACGCAGCGCAGGGCATCAAGGTTGTCCGATAGGCGCCGGCGCAGGGCATCGGCGAAGGCATCCGAGTATTCGAGGAGGCGCGGCAGGGCGTTCATAATGGGCGCCCCAGCGGAAAGATAGGCATCAGCGATAATCTCGAGCCTGCCCTTCGCCTCGTCGAGCGGGGCGCGGGGGCCCGAGGCGGCTATCCAGCCGAGCTTCATCTGCGGCAGTCCGAGGCGCTTCGAGAGGCCGTCGAGCGCGAAGGTCAGGACCGAGCCCTCGCCCGCGAAGGAAGACCGGTCGCCGCCCTCGACCGGGAAGCCGTAGAAGACCTCGTCCGAGATGATCGCGATCCCCTCGCGGGCGCAGAGGCGGAGGATCTCGCGCCGCTCCTCGGCCCTGACATAGGATCCGGTGGGATTGTTGGGGTTGATCAAGACGATGGCCTTCGCCCTTCCCCGGTCGATCGCCCGTCCCAGCGAATCGAGGTCGATCGACCAGCCGGCGGGATGGGCGTATTCCAGGCGGTAGGGCCTGGCCTCGACCGATTCGAGTCCGGCAAGGTAATCGAAAAGGGGATAGCCGGGCTTGGGCACGAGGACGGCGTCGCCCGGATCGCAGAGGAGCTTGAAGAGCCAGCCGTAGGCCTCGGAGGTGGAGGCGCAGAGGAAGATGTCCTCGGGGCCGGGCGAGGCGGGGCGCGACGCGGGCGCACCGTCGCCGGCCGGCGCGGCCGCGGCCTCGACCGCGAGGCGCGCGGCCAGAGCCTCCCGGGAGCGGATAAGCCCGCGCGGATCGGGCTCGTAGCGGAGGCTCGCCTCGTCGAGGAAGAGGCCGAGGGGCCAGGGGACGGACTCGGGGCGGGCGGCCGAGCCCTGCGCCATCTCGGGCCTGAGCGATTCGAGGCCGACCCGCGTGGGATTCGACTCGGCGAGGTCGAGGATGCGGCGCCCCTTCGAGACCAGCTCGGCGCGCTCGCGCGAGAGGGCGTTGGGCGGGGCGGGCCAGGAGAGGCGGGAGGAAAAGGTCGATGCCACGTCAGGATAATACGGCCCGCCGCGCGGAGCCTCAAGCGGGCGGGTACGGCAGCTCCAGAGCGGGGACGGCCGCTCCCGGGCCGCCCGGCCTAATTGCACGGCAGCTCCAGAGCGGGGACGGCCGCTCCCGGGCCGCCCGAGCGCCTCGCCCCGGGCATGGAAACGCGCTAGTATGCCGTTATGCGACGGAGCACGCGGGCGAAGCCTAGTATCAGCCTCGCGCGGTTATTGGAGTCCCAAGGGCCTGCTATCCGGAAGGACCCGCGATACGCCCAGCTTCTGGCCATGCTCAGGGACTCGCCGCGGCTGCGGTCGGCCGCGCTGAACAAGACGGCTTTCGTCCTGATAAACGAGCCGAGGCTCGAACCGGGTAATCTGGGCGATTTCCTCGAGACCAACCGCCTGCCGGCCCGGCCGCCCTTCTTCAAGCTCCTGTTAACGATGAAATGGGAGCGGCGAGCCGGCCTCGCCTCGCGCGCTAAGGATCGGGAATCGCGCATCGCGGCGATCGCCGAGGGCTTTCCGCCCGGGGCGCGCGGCCTGATCGCGTACCTGCGGGAGGCCGAGCGGCGCAGTAATGACTCCGCTCCCTTCTGGAAGGCCGAGCTGAAGCCCGGCACGCTGAAGCGGGCGCGGGAGATGGCGGGCTTCGGCCCATCGGACTGGATTACCTTCTTCGAGGATTATCTCGAGCGCCTCGGAGCGGGCTACCGTAGGATAGCCCTGATCGAGCCTGAGCTCCTCCTGGCCTCGATGATCCTCGACTGCGCCCCCGATCCGCGGACCGGGCGCTTCCCCCCGAAGGCGGCGATCCGCGCCCGCTACAAGCGCCTCTCCAAGTCATGCCATCCCGACCTGGGAGGGGACCCGGCCCTGTTCCGGCTGCTATCGAAGGCTCGCGATGCCTTGGCGATCGAGGGCCTCGCGTGAGCTTCGGGCGCGAGGGCGCCTACCGGCCCGGAGGGCGTCCCCTCAGTCCTTGACCGGCAGGGGATTGTAGCGGACGCCCTCGTCGTAGACATCCGTACCCTCGCTGCGCTTCACGAAGCCGACCGCCCTATAGGTGACCGGCGTGAAGACGATCTCGATCGCGCACTTGAAGAGGTAGTTCGACAGGACCATCGCGACGATGTCCGAGGCCGAGTACACGCCCCCGAAGGCGACGAGGACGAAGATCAAGGTGTCCGAGGCCTGGCCGACCAGGGTCGAGCCTATGGTCCTGGTCCAGAGCCACCTGCCCTTGGTCAGCACCTTCATGCGCGAGAGCAGGGCCGAGTTCGACCATTCCCCGGCGAAGTAGCCCAGGACGCTCGCCAGCGCGATGCGCGGCATGGGGGAGAGGATCGAATCGTAGGCGCCCTGCATTCCCCAGCTTCCGTCGGCGGGGAGGACCCCTATCAGCCAGATCGAGAGCGACATGAGGACGAGGGAGCCCAGGCCCGTCCAGATGACCTTGCGCGAGGCCCGGTAGCCGTAGACCTCGGTGAGGATGTCCCCGAAGACGTAGGACAGGGGGAAGAGCAGAGTGCCGCCGTCGAAGAGGAAGGGGCCCAGCCTGACCATCTTCACGGCGAGGATGTTGGAGAGGACGAGGACGGCTACGAAGAGGCCCGAGAGGACGGGCAGGATGCGGGATCGGCCTTCGTTCATGGAATGCATTCCCTTATATTCGCTTCCGACGTCGAGGGCGGCTCGGAACGCCGCGCGGCGTAGTCCTCGAGCTGGTCCCTCCCGATCCTGCCCACGGCGAAGTACCGGGCGTCGGGGCGCGAGAAATAGAATCCGGAGACGGAAGCCTCCGGGGTCATCATGCAGCTCTCGGTGAGCGAGACGCCGATCCGCTCCCGGGCGCCGAGGAGCCCCAGGATAGCGGCCTTGTCGCGGTGGTCGGGGCAGGCCGGGTAGCCGGGCGCGGGGCGTATGCCCCGATAGCGGCCCGCCAGGCATTCCTCCGGCGACAATCCTTCGTCGGGGGCGTAGCCCCAGATCCGGCGGCGGACCTCCGCGTGCAGGAGCTCGGCGGCGGCCTCTGCGACGCGGTCCGCCAGGATTTCCCGCATCAGCGAGCCGTAGCGCTCCCCCTGCGAGGCGAGCCGGGCGGCCTCCTCGGCCAGGAGCTTCCCCGCGGTGACCGCGAAGACGCCCATCCAGTCGGGGACGCCGCCGGAAGGTCGCGGGTCGGGGGCGAGGTAGTCGGCGAGGCAGCGGCTGGGGCTGCCGTCCGCCTTCCGCAGCTGCTGGCGGAGGAAGGGTATCCGATAGGCCTCCTCGCGACGGGACTCGTCGGCGAAGACGATGAGGTCGTCGCCCGAGGAGGCCGCGGGCAGGACGGCGCAGAGCGCGGGAGCTCGATAGCCCTCGGCCTCGTACGAGGCGAGGACGGACTCGGCCTCGGCCTTGAGCTTCCGGGCCTCCTCTCCCTTCTCCGGGTCGTCCAGGATTGCGGGATAGCCCTCCTTGATGCCCCACTCGTAGAAGAAGAACTTCCAATCGATGTACGGAATGAGTTCGACTAACGCGTATTCCCTCTCGACGACGCCGCGGAGGGCGGGCGGCGGGGGCGCGTAGGAAGCGTAGTCCCAGGAGGGGGCTCGAGCGCGCGCCTCGGCCAGGGGAAGGGGGGCCGACGCCTCGGCGCGGGCCAGGCGAGCGGCGCGCAGCTCCTCGTGGCGGGCGGCGAGCTCGGCCTCGTAGCCGGCGCGGCGCTCGGGATCGAGGAGCCGGGCCAGGACGCCGGGGGCCTGGGAGGCGTCGCGCACGTTGACGACCGGTCCCGAGTAGGCCGGGGCTATCCTGAGGGCGGTGTGGGTCGGGTTGGTCGTGGCCCCGCCGACCAGGAGGGGCAGGCTAAGGCCGCGCCGCTCCATCTCGGCGGCGATCCTGGCCATCTCCTCCAGCGAGGGCGATATGAGGCCGGAGAGGCCGACGGCGTCCGCCTTCCCGGCCTCGGCGGCGTCCAGGATGTCGGCTAAGGCGACCATGACGCCGAGATCGATGATCTCGTAGCCGTTGCAGCGAAGTACAACGCTCGCGATGTTCTTGCCGATGTCGTGGACGTCGCCCTTGACCGTGGCCATGACGATCCTCCCCCTGGAGGCGGAGCCCGAGCCCTCGGCCTCGAGGCGGGGCAGGAGGACGGCGACGGCCTGTTCCATGACGCGGGCGCTCTTCACGACCTGGGGCAGGAACATCCTTCCCTCGCCGAAGAGCTCGCCGACCTTGTCCATGCCTCGCATCAAGGGGCCCGAGATGACGGCGAAGGCGCTGCCGAGCTCGCGATAGGCTTCCTCGGCGTCGGCCTCGATCCAGGTCGCGATGCCCGACACCAAAGCGTGGGCGATACGCTCCTCGACCGGCAGGGATCTCCATGCGGGAAGGGCCCCCGCGTCGGAGGCCGCCGCGCCCGTCCCGGCCGATCCGCCGGAGGCGGAAGCGGCCATGGCAGCGGCCGCTTCTACCAGGACTTCGGTCGCGTCGGGCCTGCGGTCGAGGAGGAGGTCCTCGATCTTCCCGCGCAGATCGGCGTCGATCTCGTCGTAGACGCCGAGCGAGGCGGGATTGACGATGCCCATGTCCATGCCCGCGGCCTTGGCGTGGTAGAGGAAGACGGTATGGATGGCCTCGCGCAGCGCGTCGTTGCCGCGGAAGGCGAAAGACACGTTGCTTACCCCGCCGGATACGAGGGCGCCCGGCAGGAGGGCCTTGAGCCGCCGCGCAGCCTCGAAGAAGTCCAGGGCGTAGCGCCGGTGCTCGGCGATGCCGGTGCCGACCGCGAAGACGTTCGGGTCCAGGATGATGTCGCTCGGCTCGAAGAGGGCCTTATCGACGAGGAGGCGGTAGGCGCGCTCGAGGATCGAGACGCGGCGCTCGAGGCTGTCGGCCTGGCCCTCCTCGTCGAAGGCCATGACCACCGCCGCCGCGCCGAAGGAGGCGAGGACGCGGGCCTTCTCGAGGAAGGGTCCCTCCCCTTCCTTAAGGCTGATCGAGTTGAGGACGCACTTGCCTTGGACGCGCTTCAGGCCGGCCAGGGCGGTGGCGAAATCGGAGGCGTCGATCATGACCGGCACGCGGGCGATGTCGGGCTCGACCGCCGCGCGGGAGAGGAACTCGCCCATCGCGGCGGCCGAGTCCAGGAGGGGATCGTCCATGTTCACGTCGATGAGCTGGGCCCCCGCCGCGACCTGGGCGGAGGCGATCTCGAGGGCGGCGGCCCAGTCGCCCTCGCGCACCAGCCGGGCGAACTTGCGCGAGCCCGAGACGTTCGTCCGCTCGCCGACGTTGACGAAGAGGCTGCCGGGCCCGATCTCGAAGTGCTCGAGGCCGGAGAGATAGGTCGAGCGCGGCCTCCCCGGAAGGGGCCTGGGCGCGATTCCCTCCAGGGCGGCGGCGAGGGCGGCGATGTGGCGGGGCCGGGTACCGCAGCAGCCTCCCGCGACGTTGAGGCCGCCCCGCCGCGCGAAGCCCGCCAGGGCGCCGGCGAAGCTCTCGGGAGTCTCGTCGTAGCCGCCCTCGGCGTTGGGCAGGCCCGCGTTCGGATGGATCGAGAGGCGGAATGGCGAAGCGGCCGCCAGCTCCTCCAGCCCGGGCAGGAGGGCCTCCGCGCCGAAGGAGCAGTTAAGGCCCAGGGCGAAGGGCCGCGCATGGGCGACCGAGGCCAGGAAGGCCCGGGGCGTCTGTCCCGAAAGCGATCTTCCCGCGCGGTCGACGATCGAGCCCGAGAGGATGATGGGCATCAGGACGCCGCGTTCCTCGAAGATGCCCAGGAGGGCGCGTATCGCGGCCTTGGCGTTCAGGGCGTCGAAGACGGTCTCGACGAGGAGAATGTCGGCCCCGCCCTCGACCAGGGCCAGGCCTTCCTCGCGGTAGATCGCCTCCATCTCGTCGAAGCCGAGGGCCCGGCCGGTAGCCGCGGATACCGCCGCGCCGCCCCGAGCCGCCGGCCCGGCATGGGCCGACTGAGCTGTGGCCCGGGCCATGGTCAGCGAAATCCCGGTCGGCCCGATCGACCCGGCGACGAAGCGGCGCCGCCCCGGATGGGCGGCCTCGTACTCGTCGGCGGCGGCGCGGGCCAGGCGAGCCGAGGCGCGGGCGATATCCGCGGCCCTGTCCCCGAGGCCGTAGTGGTCCTGACTGACGCGGGTGGCCGTGAAGCTGTTGGTCTTGATGATGTCCGCCCCGGCCTCGAGGTAGGCGCGGTGGACGTCGAGGACGATATCGGGAGCGCTCAGGCAGAGGGCGTCCGAATCGCCTTTCAGCTCGCTCGGATGTCCCGCGAGGGGCCCGGCGCGGTACTCGGCCTCGCCCAGGCCGCGCTCTTGCAGCATGACGCCCACCGAACCGTCGAGCACGAGCACGCGCTCGGCGGCGATAGCTTCTAGATCCAGGTAGGCCTTCGACTTGCGCATGGGCCGAGTATAGAGAGAAGCTGGGGTGAGAGAAAAGCGAGGGGGATGAGGAAGAGGGCGATTCGAAGGCCCCCTCCCGCGAGAGAGGGGGCCTATGGTATCGGTGGGCCCCGGGCACCCGCCGAGAGAAGTTATGAAGCTCCGAACTCAATCATCGTTGACGTCGTGATAGTTATAGGTGGTGCCGGCGACGGCGGAATTGTTCTGTGGAATAATGATACTGCCGTCGTATATCAAATCGTAGAGGCCCGGATCGGCGTTATCGCCGTTATTCCCAAAGACGTTGTTCGCGATGACCGTATCGACGGCGGCTTCCCGCGCGTCGATGCCGCCGGCGTGGTTGTCGGCGATCGTGCAATGTTGGATGTTCGCATCGGCGCCGGGATCGATGGTGACGGCGTAATTGCCGTAGACGCCGGAAATAGTGCAATACCAAAGGACGTTCTGCAGCGAGTCGTCGCCGATGTAGATACCGCTCCAGGCGGCCGCCGCGTTGACGCCCTCGAAGACGACGGGATGGTCCAAGTCGCCCTCGGCGCGGAGAATAGCGCCGCCTTCGACCACGATGCCGGCCCCCGCGGCGAAGCGGAGCCTCACGCCGTCCCAGATCTCCAGGCTCCCGTCGTTCGTAACATAGCAGTCGTCATCGAAGCGGTACGGGACCTCGGAAATGCTCATGATGTAGTCGACCATCGTGACATTGCCGGAGAAGAGGACGCTGTTGTAGGGATCCGCGAGGTCCGCCATCTGGCCGGGGGCAGCGAAATCGTTCGTGTGGTCGATGCCCGAGTTTTCGGAGGCCGCGAGGCCGTAAAGCGTATTCGCGTAGAACCTGTTGAATCGTATCTCGGTGCCCAAGGCGCAGTCTCGCGCGTCGATGCCGCCCCCTCCATTGCCGTGGATCACGCAGTTCTGGATATTCGCGATCGAGCCGGGATCCATGGTAATAGCGTAGCTGCCGGAAGCGACGCCCGTCACCTCGCAGTAAGCCATGGTATTCGCGATCGCGTTATCGTCCAGGTAGATCCCGCCCCACGCAGCCGAGGCCGCGTTCTTGAAGACGATCTTGCCGTCGGCCGCCGAGGTTCCGATCGCGATCAGGCTACCGCCCGCCTCGACTACGAGCGAGGCGCCCGAGGCGAAGGTGATCGTGACGCCCCGACCAATCGTAAGGCTAGCCCCGCTCAGGACATTGACAGTATCGGAGACGTAGGTGTCCGACGACCAAGTGTCATCTTCCGTGATATAGCCGGATACTTCGATCGGCGGAGTCACGGAGCCCGGATCGTCCCCGGCGGGATTCGAGCAGGCCGCGAGGGCTATGGCTATAGCCGCGGCGATAACGAGTCTGAGAGCATTTTTCATGGTTCCTCCCAAGATGACCGGCAGAGCCTCAAGGCCCCCTCGTTGAGTAGTTGAGTAATGTACCGGGAAGAACCGCTTTATCAACACAGAGTATTGTGCAATGCGATCGTCGCGGGGGGAGCCGCGCCCTACCGGATCGATCTATTGGGAAATCAGCGAGATACCGTCGTTCGAGCCGGCGACACGCGAGACATCGAGCGAGGAGTAGATCCTGAAGATCGTAGCGACCGAGGGCGCTACCAGTCCCTTCTCTACATTACCGAGGGTGTTCCTGTGGATGCCCGCGCGGTCCGCGATCTCCTCGACCGAGGCGCCCAGGCCGAGCCGCCGCCGCCGTACTACCCTACCGATCTCGGCGGCCATGAGCGCTTTGTTGGTAGTGAGGCCCGGGAAAGCGTTCCCGATCCGATTCCCCTCGGGTAGGAGGGGCCGGAATCCGCGACCGCTAATCTCGACTTCCTCGCATCCTAGCTTGATAAGGATTAAGCTGATCGCGAGTATGGATCCGTCGACGCAGCCGCGCTCTATATTGACGACGGTATTTACATGCATATCCGCCATATCCGCGAGTTCCAGCCTGGAGAGGCCCTGTGTCCTCCGGATCTCGCCGATCTCGGCGCCGAGCTCCTCCAGGTTCATGCGCAGCGTCCCGTCGATCGAGCGCATCGCCTAGGCCTCGCCCCTCTTTATCTTGTCGATCTCGTCGCGGATGACGGCGGCCTCCTCGAACTCGAGGTTCTTGGCGTGCTCGAGCATCTGGTCCTCGAGGGCCTTGACCAGGGCGCGCTTCTGCTCGGGCACCAGGAGGTTGTGCGACTTCTTAAGGACCTCGATCTCGGTCGAGGCGGCGTCGGCCCTCTCCTCGCGGCGGCGCTCCAGGATGTCGTCGATCGACTTCTTGATGGTCGCGGGGGTGATGCCGTGCTCCTCGTTGTACTTGAGCTGGACGTCGCGGCGGCGCTCGGTCTCGGCGATCGCCAGGCGCATGGCCTCGCTCTGCCGGTCGGCGTACATGACGACCTTGCCGGCCGCGTTGCGCGCGGCCCGGCCGATGATCTGGATGAGGCTGGTAGCCGAGCGCAGGAAGCCGATCTTGTCCGCGTCCAGGATGGCGATGAAGGAGACCTCGGGAAGGTCGATGCCCTCGCGCAGGAGGTTGATGCCGACGAGGATGTCGTACTCGCCCAGGCGCAGCTGCTTAAGGATCTCCACCCGCTCGATGGTCTCGACCTCGGAATGGATATAGCGGACCTTGAGGCCGAGGCCGGTCAGGTACTCCGAGAGCTCCTCGGCCATGCGCTTGGTCAGGGTCAGGATGAGGCATCTCTCTCCCGCGGCGATGCGCCTCCGGGCCTCGGCGTAGATATCCTCCATCTGCCCTTCCGAGGGGCGTATCTCGATGAGTGGGTCGACGAGGCCCGTGGGCCGTATGAGCTGGTCGACGACGCGCTTGGACCTCGAGAGCTCCTCTTCCGCCGGAGTCGCCGAGAGGCAGACGACCCGGTCCACCATGCCGAGGAACTCCTCGTACTTGAGGGGGCGGTTGTCCCGGGCGCTGGGCAGGCGGAAGCCGTAGTCCACCAAGGTCGTCTTGCGCGACCTGTCGCCGGCGTACATGGCCCCGATCTGCGGCAGGGTGACGTGGGACTCGTCCACGAAGGTCAGGAAGTCCTTGGGGAAGTAGTCGATGAGGACGCCGGGGCGATCGCCCGC
>CAYPHO010000073.1:0-781 GCA_964410245.1 uncultured Treponemataceae bacterium
GAATCGAGGATGAGCCGAGCGAACGATCGTAGGCCGCGCGGGGTTTAAGTCCGATCTCGACTGAGCCCCATCCGATGCCGAGGAATATTCCTCCCGTCACGCCCCGTATCGGCGCGTCGAGTCCGATAAGGGGGCCTGCCCCCAGTTCGAGGGCGAAGCGCGGGCTTTCAGGCGGCTCCGCGGTCTCGGCGGCCCGCGCTATCCGCGGAAGAGCGGCCAGGACGGCCAGTACGAGAGCGAGGCGAATCGGACGCATGCGCACCTCCGCGCCATGTACGCGCGCGGCTTGGGCCGCCGATTGCGACTCGGCTATCGTTCCGAAATCAGGAAGATGACAGTTTGCGGAAAAGCGGCACGCGGGCCGAGACGCCCGTGTCGAGGGGCGAAGCCTTGCCGCCCTCGAGGTACTTGCAGGCTATGCCCGCGATCATGGCGCCGTTGTCGCCGCAGAGCCTCGGCGGGGGGAAGAAGACCTCGATATCGTCCCTTTCGGCGAGAGCGGCGCGAAGATAGGAGTTGGCGGCGACGCCTCCGCCCGCTACCACTCGCTTTAGTCCCGTATCCTCGACGGCGCGCAGGAGACGGGACAGGAGAAGGTCGATAGCCGCCTTTTGGAAGGAGGCCGCGATGTTCTCGCTCGTCGCCGCGGCGTCGGGCCGCCGGTACTGCTCGAGCTGATGGACGGCCGCGGTCTTCAATCCCGAGTAGGAGACGTCATAGCGGTGCTCGCCCTTGTGGAGCGAGGGCTTGGGAAAGCGGAAGGCCCCCGCGTCGCCCCGCG
>CAYPHO010000073.1:791-12370 GCA_964410245.1 uncultured Treponemataceae bacterium
GGAACACGGTACTGTCGCCCTTCTCTGCGAGTTGATCGATCACCAGACCGCCGGGATAGCCGAAGCCGTAGTGCTTGGCGACCTTGTCGAAGGCCTCGCCGACCGCGTCGTCGATCGTCGTGCCGAGCACCTCGATATCGTCGAAGTCCGATACCTTGCAGATGATCGAGTGCCCGCCCGATACGAGGAGCCCGAGGAAGGGGTAGGGGATCTCGCGCTCGAGCTGGGGGGCGTAGAGGTGGGCGAGGATGTGGTTGACCCCGACGAAGGGCTTTTCGAGGGCCCAGGCCATGCCCTTCGCGTAGCACAGGCCAACGAGGAGCGAGCCTACGAGCCCGGGACGCGAGGTCGCCGCAATACCGTCGAGATCGACGGGAGCAGCTCCCGCCTCGCGCAGGGCCTGGGCGACGACGCCGGCGATCCATTCGCTGTGCTTGCGGCTCGCGATCTCCGGGACGACGCCTTGGTACTTCTCGTGAAAGGGTATCTGGGTCGCCACGACGTCGGAGCGTATCCTGCGCCCGTCCTCGACGACCGCCGCCGCGCACTCGTCGCAGGAAGACTCAATCCCCAAGATCAGCATCGTCGCCGGAGGCCTCTTGAACCATGAATCGCGAAATGGTCGAGAGGGAATAGCCCTCCTCGATCAGCTTGGGATAGAGGTCCGCCAGGGCCTGCGCGAGTTCCGCGGACCAAACGTGCCCGATCATCACCGCGGGCCTGGACTTCGAGGCGAGTTTCTTTCCGTCCTCGACGGCGCGCAGGATGGATGCCCGGTCGGGCGAATTGTCGAGGAACACGTCGCGCTCCCAGTATCGGATTCCCTCTCGGCGGGCCGCCTCGGGCATGGCCGTCCCCGAGACGGTGAGGGAATCAAGATAGTAGATTCCCTCGTTTTTGGCTACGGCCGCCACGGCTTCCATGAGGTACAGATTCCCGCTCGCGGCCGATCCCATATGGTTGTTCATGCCGATCGCGCCGGGCACGGTCGCGAGGTTCTCCTCGACCGTCCTCATGGCCTCCTCGCGGCTCATCGAGAGGAGGAGGGCCCCGGGGCCGGGGTCTTCGCCGCCCTCGGCCTCCATGGGCTGGTGCAGGATCACGTCCTTGCCCGCCGCCCTGGCCGCCCTGGCCGCTTCCTCGCTGTACGGCAGCCGCGGCAGTACCGAGATCGTCAATGAGATGGGCAGATCGAGGAAGGGCCTGAGCTGAGCCATATTGTAGCCGGCGTCGTCGATGACGATGACCAGGTCGCCGCGCTTCGGGCGACCGCCGTCCGTCCACAGCTCGTCGGGGAGCTCGGGCAGCGCGACGCTGACGCGGGGCCCAGCTTCCGGGGCCGCCTCGGGCGCCGGCCGGGGCGGCGCCGGCAGGGCGGTCGCTGGCCTCGGCTCGGCGGGAGCCGGGAGCCCGTGCCCGGCGCCGCCGCCCGCGTCCCGCAGGACCATGACCGCGAGGAGCGCCGCGAGGACGACCGCGCTCGTCGCGAGGATGACGATCGCCGGATTCGGCCGGGCCTTTTTCTGGCGCCGCCTGGATTTGGGAGCCCCGCGCCGCGCGGGTTTCTTGCGTGCGGGCGGCTTTCGCTTCGATCTACTGGCGGGTTGAGGCATGCGGTCCGACTATAGCAAGACGCCGGCGGAGAGATAAGCTCTCCGCCGGCGCAGTTCGCCTGATATCCGGGGCTTGGCGCCCGGGCTTAGGATACGAGGGAAAGGCTGGCCTCGGGGGCGCCGTCCTTGAGCTTCCGCAAGGCGCGCTTCTCGATCTGCCTGACGGTCTCGGGCGATATGCCGAGCTCGGCGCCGATGCTCTTCAGGGTATGGCGCCTGCCGCCCAGGAATTCGAAGCGGTACATCAGTATCTGCCGCTCCTTCTCCAGGAGGACCTCGAGCATGCTGATCGTCTCCTCGCGGGCGCAGGACTTCATGAGCTCGCCGTCGGGGCTGTAGCTGTAATCCTCGTAGACGTCGATGACCGAGCCCGAGTCCTCGTCGCCCTCGGTCTCCAGCGAGACGAGGGAAGCGGCCATGCCCACGACGTCGGCGATGGACTCGACGCTCACGCGCAGCTCGTCGGCGATTTCCTTCGATGTAGGCTCGCGCTGAAGGACCTGGGTAAGGACGCTGTAGGTGCGCTGGATGCGCTTCAGGAGCTCTTCCTTGCGGTGGGGAAGGCGTATCGCCCTTCGCGAGTTGACCAGGGCCCTCGTGATCGCCTGCTTGATCCACCAGGACGCGTAGGTGGAGAACCGTACGTTCCTCGCCCCGTCGAACTTCTCGGCGGCCTTTATCAGGCCGACATTCCCTTCCTGGATGAGGTCGAGAAGCGGCATATCGGGCGTTACGAATCCGCGCGCTATCTTCACGACCAGCCGAAGGTTGGCTTCGATAAGGCGGCGACGCGCTTCCTCGCTTCCAGCGAATACCTGGGCGGATAGCTCCCGCTCTTCGTCAGCGGTCAGCAGGGGGACCTGCTTGATCGCCGAGTAGTAGCTGCGAAGGCTGTCGTCATTGCCGCTTGCTTCGTTGCTTGTTCTCATTGGTATCTCCAGCAATGGTGTTGCATGAAGTGTGCCAGGAACACAAAGATATATTGGTGCTGCCTATTTGTCGATTATATAAAGAGTTAAAATACTTCGTCGTAAATATACAGAATGAAGGGAGGAGATGCGTATAGAATTGCGTACATTCTAAGAAGTTTACTGTATACGAAAAAATACTATTTCGTGATCGTGAAGGTGGTGATCGCGGCTCGAACCGGAGTCTCGCTTGAGTTTGATGGAGGGAAATCTCGAATCAAGGTTACAAGCGCGACGAGGGCAAGTAAGGCAACGACTAATTTCCTCATTTCAGACTCCGAACCGGATAGTCGATTGTGGATATATTCGCTTCATTTGAGATATTTGAGAGGATTCACGCTTGTCCCATTCTTGAAAAGGCCGAAGTGCAGATGGGGGCCAGTACTGTATCCGGTGTTCCCGGAAAGGCCGATCATCCCGCCCTGAGAGACCCGCGCGCCCTTCGCGATCGAGAGCGAGCTCAAGTGGCCATAAAGGGTCTGGAAGCCGCCTCCATGGCTCATGATGATGTAATTGCCGAAGGTCGCGTTATAGCCGAGCTCCGCGACGGTGCCCGACGAGGCTGCCCGGACAGGCGTGCCGGAGTCGACGACGATGTCGATGCCGGCATGGAAGCGTCGGACACCCGTGAAAGGATCGGCCCTGTAGCCGTAGTACGAGGAGATGCGTCCGCGGACGGGCCAGGCGATGAGCTGTCCCAGGGCCTCCTTCAGCGCGGCCTCGGGGAGCCTGGCGCCGGGGATGAAGAGGCTCTGGCCCACGGCCAGCGTCGAGCTGCCCAGGTCGTTCGCGTCGACGAGCCTGGTAGCGTCGGTTTTATACTGCTTCGCGATCGAGCCGATGCTCTCGCCGGGGCGGACGCGGTGGACGAGCCCGTCCATGCTGGGGATGCGCAGGGCGACGCCGGAGCGGAGGGCCTGGGCGTTCGAGATGCCGTTCGCGGAGATGATCGAGTCCATGGACAGGCCGAAGCGCCTGGCGAGGCCTCCGACCGTGTCTCCGCTCCGCACGGTGTAGGCCGAGTAGCTGAGCGTCGCGGGAACGGGAGGGAGGTCCGGCCCTTCCTCGGCGTCCGAGGATTGGGCCAGCTCGGGAGCGACGTACTCGAGGAGGAGCTCGGCGGAGTAGGAATCCTCGGGCAGGAGGGGGCTGTCGGGCATCGGGAAGGCGGGCCCGCGCAGCGCGGACCCGATCGCGAGCGCGACGGCGAGGCAAAGCCCCGCTAAGGAAATAGCCAGGACCGAGGCCCGCGCCGCGCCCATGCCGGATATCTTGCCGAGTATCCTGTCTATGGCCTTCCTGCGAATCCCGGCGAGGTCGGGGCCGGAAGGGCGGGCGGCCCGGGAGGCTCGCTCGGAGCGGACTTGAGCGCGCATAGCCTGAGCGCGCTTGGCAGGCTGCTCGGGCGCGATGCGCGCGAAGGAGAGTCCGATATCCCGCCGACGGGCCTGCGGCTCGGCAGCCGCGCCCCGCGCGTCCTGGATCCTGCGCCTGCGCGCTACTTTCTGGTCCGCGATGATGTTGTCCATGGCGTCGTACCAGTCTTATCGACAAGTATCGAGCCGGGCATTATAGTCGGAGCTTACGTAATGAGCCCAAGGAGCCCAAGGCCGGGAGCGGTCATCATCGCCGTCGTCGTCCTCGTCGTCGCGGTCAAGTTCCTCGTCCTCGACGCCGCGGTCGTGGACGGACGGTCGATGCTTCCCCTATTCAAGCCGGGTTCGGTGATCCTCGTGTTCCGTTCGTCCTACGGCATCAAGAATCCCTTCGGGCCGGGCTACCTGGCTCGTTGGGCGGCGCCGCGGCCCGGCGACGTGGTGGCCGCGGCCAATCCCCGCGACGGCCGCGTCCTGGTGAAGCGGGTCGCCGCGGTCGGCCCCGCCGAGCTCGCCGTCGCGGCCGAGCGCCTCGTCGGCCCCTCGGTCGACGCCTTCCTGGGCCGCGAGCGGGCCGCGGCCCTCGGTACGAGGCTCCTGGTGCCCGAGGGCTCGGTCTACCTATTAGGCGATAACCAGCTCGAATCCGTCGATTCGCGCGAGTACGGCCCCCTGCCGATCGATCTCGTCTACGGGCGCGTCCTCGCGCCCCGCGCGCGGGCGGCCCCGTGAGCGCGCGGTCCTTCCGATACTGGAGCGCCCTCGCCGCGGTCGGCGCCCTAGCCGTCTTCATCGCGGGCCGCTACGCCTACCTCGCCTCCCAGAAGGGCGCGGGCCTCCCGGAAGGGGACTCGGGCCCCGCGCGGGGACTCATCTACGACGGCGAGGGGCGCGTCCTCGCCATGGACAGTCCGGTCTACGACATCGCGGTGTGGCGGCCCGCGACCGATCAGGCGAAGTTCCCCGCCGAGATCGCGCGCCTGGCCGCGATCATCGGCGGCGAGGCGCCGGAATACCTCGAGAAGTGGTCGAAGGGAAGCCTGGACTACTTCTACCTCGCGCGCCGCGCCGATCCGCAGGTGGCCGAGGCCATCAAGAAGGAAAAGGCCGAGGGAGCCTTCGCCGGAGTCGTCGTCGAGAAGGTGCCGGGAAGGCTCTATCCCGAGAAGCGCCTCGCCTCGCACCTCGTCGGCTTCGTCGGCGACGGGAACCGGGGCCGCGCGGGAATCGAGAGCCGCTACGACGAGGAGCTCCTGCCTACGAATCCTCCCGCGGGAACCGAGATGGGCGAGAGCCTCGTCCTTACCATCGACGCCGACATCCAGTTCGCGCTGGAGAAGATCGCGCGGTCGGCCAAGGAGTCGACCGGCGCCGAGGCGGTGATGCTGGTCGCCGCCGACGCGCTGACCGGCGCCGTCCTGGCCTACGTCGCGATGCCCGACTTCGACCCCAACGACTACGCCTCCGCTCCCGCCTCGGACTGGTACGACTGGCCCAGCGTCTACCATTACGAGCCGGGCTCGGTCTTCAAGGTCTTCTCGATGGCCTCCGTGGTGGACCTCGGCGGGGCGGACGCTTCCTCGACCTTCTTCTGCGACGGCGCCTACCGCAAGACGACCTCCTCGGGCGAGAAGATCGCTATTAAGTGCCTCGGCTACCACGGCACGGTCGACATCGCCGAGATACTGGCCCTCTCGTGCAACGCGGGCGCGGCCTACGCCTCGGACACGGTCTCCTCGGCGCCCTTCTACGAGAAGCTCGTCTCCTTCGGCTTCGGCTCGAGGACGGGCATCGCCCTGCCCAGCGAGACGCCCGGCGCCCTGGCCTCGCCCGAGGACTGGTCCGGCCGCACGAAGCCTACCATCGCCATGGGGCAGGAGCTCCTCGTGTCGGCGATGCAGATGACCCAGGCGGCCGTCGCGATCGCGAACGGCGGGATGCTGCTGAAGCCCTACGTCGTCCAGAGGTCGGTCGGGCCGGGGGGCGAGATCCTCTTCGAGGCCCGGGCCCAGGCGGTCAGGCGCGTCGTGTCGGCCGAGACCTCGCGGATGATCCTCGCCGCGATGGAGAAGGCGGCGAGCGACGAGGGCACGGGAAGGCGCGCGAGGCTCGACGACGTCCGCATGGCGGTCAAGACCGGCACCGCGCAGATGATCGACCCCTCGACCAAGCGCTACTCCGAGAAGGACTACCTCGCCTCGACCCTCGCCATCTTCCCCGCGGACTCGCCCCGCGTCGTCGCCTACCTGGCGATCGTCAAGCCGACGCAGGGGCCCTCGTACTACGGCGGCAGGATCGCCGCCCCGGTGATGAAGGAGGCGGCCGACGCGATACTCTCGCTGAGCTCCCTGCCGCGCGGCTCGACTCCCTCGGTGACGGCCCCGCGCGCGGTAGCCCTGCCGCGCATCGAGCCGGTCGAGATCGGCGATACGATGCCCGACCTCAGGGGGACGCCCAAGCGGCTCCTCATGCCGCTCCTCGGCCGGAAGGACATCGTCGTGAGGCTGAAGGGCGAGGGCTACGTCGCGGCCCAGAGCCCCGCGCCGGGCAGCCCCGTAAAGGCGGGAGACGAGATAATCCTGGAGCTCCGGTGAGCTTCCTCGAGGCGAACCTCGCATCGCTCTCGACGCGCTTCCCCGATCTCGCGGCCGATATCGCCCGGGCCGAGGAGGCGCCGCTCGAGGCGATGGCCGCCGCCTCGGGAGAGGTCACGGCGCGCGTCCCCGGCGGCGCCCTCCTGCACTCGAGCCGCGATCCCCGCTCCGAGGCCGAGCGCCTGGCCCGGGCCCTGCTGGCCGAGGGCGCCGATACCGCGGTCCTGCCGGGCCTCGGCCTGGGCTACCTCGCCGAGGCCTGCCTGGCCGCGGGAGCCGAGCGGGTCATCGCCTGCGAGCGGGGCCTGGGGCCGCTCAAGGCGGCTTTCCGCCTGCGCGACCTGTCGCGGCCGCTAAAGGACGAGCGGCTCGTCTTCGCGATAGGCGGCGGGCCCGAGGCCGCCGTCTCGGCCCTCGAGCTGTCCGGGGCCGCCCTCGCGGCCGTCGCCGAGCCCAAGAGCGCTTCCGAGTCGGACCGCGCCTGGCTCGCCGCGGCGCGCGCCTCCTGCGAGCGCTGGATCGCCGCTTCCCGGATTAACGAGCGGACGCTGCGGCGCTTCGGCCGCCTTTGGGTGCGCAACCTCGCGGCCAACCTCGGCCTTTGGGCCTCGTCATGCGGCGTCGAGCGGCTCGAAGGGCTCTTCTCGGGCATCCCGGCGATCGTCCTCGCGGCGGGGCCCAGCCTCGACGATATCCTGCCCCGCTTGGGCGAGATCCGGCGCCGCGCCCTCGTCATCTGCGTAGACACCGCGCTGCGGAGCGTCTTGCGCATGGGGCTCGAGCCCGACTTCCTCGTGGTCGCGGACCCTCAGTATTGGAACTGGCGCCATATCGCCGGGCTCGGGTCGCGCTCGGCCTTCGTCGTCTCGGACGCGACCACCTGGCCCGCGGCCTTGCGAAGGCCCGGCCGCGGCCTCTTCCTGGGCGGCTCCCTCTTCCCGCTGGGGAAGCGGATCGAGTCCTTCGCGGGCCGCCGGGGCATGCTCGGCGCGGGAGGCTCGGTCTCCACCTCGGCCTGGGACCTCGCGAGGCTGTGCGGCGCCTCGCCTATCTGGATGGCCGGGCTCGACCTCGGCTTTCCCGGCGGCGCCACCCATGCCCGCGCCAGCCTCTTCGAGCAGCGCGCCCTGGCTTCCGGGCGCCGCCTCGCGCCGGCCGAGACCGCGCAGGCCCGGGCCTTGATCGGGAGCGAGTGCTTCGAGGCGCGGTCGGCGGAGGGCGGGAAACTTCGCAGCGACCGCCGCATGGAGCTCTATGCCTGGTGGTTCGAGAGCCGCCTGGCCCGTCCCGCTTCCCCGCCCACGTATTCGCTGAGCCCGAGGGGGCTCGCGGTTCCCGGCATGCCGGTCCGGGCCGTCGACGATCTGCTGGGCGGCCCCGAGCTGCGCGGTGACATCGACGAGGCTCTCGGCCGCGCGGCCTCGTTCAGGCCGCCCCCGGGCGCTCCCGAGTCCCTGGCCGCCGGCTTGTCCGCCCTGCGCGCGGACCTCGCCGAGGTCCAGGCCGCCGCCGAGTCGGCCGCCCGGGCCGCGCGCCTCGGCCGCGAGGAGCTGGGGCGCGGCGCCGATGCCGGCCCCCTGCTGGCCGCCCTCGACGAGGCCGACCGGCGCATCCTGTCCCTGGAGGCCCGGGACGTCGCGGGCTTCCTCTTGCCGCCGCTTTCCGAGATCGCGCGGCGCCGGGCCGGCGACTTGGCCGAGAGCCTTCGGCATTCCGAGGAGCTGTACCGAGGAGTCGCCGACTCGGCCCGCTACCATCTGAAAGTTCTGTCGGAGGATTGACTCGGCGAGCGGAGGCGGCGGGCAGCCTGGGCCGGAGGGGACGGTCCCGTTTCGAAAATGCGCTGTAAAGTTCCTCTTCGGCATGCCGAGAATTTTTAGTGGAGGGCGACCTCCACCACGGTATGCTGCAAGACGTCCAGGCATACCGTTTTTTTTATGCCCGGACGGCTACGATGGCCGGTGCCGCCCAAGCCCTCGGCAATTGCCTCCTCGTTCATCCCCTTAGTACTTTCCATTATTATGACGGTAAAAGCCGCGCCCGCCCCGATCCTCGAGGTCGCGGGCCTTCGCAAGAGCTACGGCAAGGTCAAGGCGGTCGACGGCATCGACCTATCGGTGCGCGAGGGCAGCTGCTTCGGAATATTAGGCCCGAACGGGGCCGGCAAGACGACCGCGATCGAGGTCATGGAGACCATCCAGGAACCCGATGCGGGGACGATCCTGTACCGCGGCTCCCCGGTCGGCCCCTCGTTCAAGGAAAGTATCGGCATTCAGTTCCAGAACACCTCGCTCCAGGAATTCCTCTCCGTGCGCGAGACCCTGAGGCTCTTCGCCAGCCTCTACCCAAATTCGCGCCCCCTGGACGGGATCATCGAGGCCTGCTCGCTCGAGGAGTTCATCGACCGCGACAACCGAAAGCTCTCGGGCGGGCAGAGGCAGCGCATGCTCCTGGGCATCGCCCTGGTCAACGATCCCGACCTCCTCTTCCTAGACGAGCCGACGACCGGCCTCGATCCCCACGCGCGCCGCGAGTTCTGGCGCCTGGTCGAGGGGATCAAGGCGAGGGGCAAGACCGTCATCCTGACCACGCACTACATGGACGAGGCCGAGTACCTCTGCGACGACATCGTCGTTATGGATCACGGACATGTTATCGAGCGGGGCAGGCCGCGCGAGCTCCTCCTGAAGCACTTCGGAGAGGCGGTCATCCGCCTGCCGACCGCCGCCGTTCCGGCGGGAGCTTCCTTCTCCTGCCCGGCGGAAAGCGAGGAGGGCTTCGTCGCCCTGAGGTGCGACGATACGAACGCGAGCCTGCGCGAGCTGGTCGCTTCCGGCGTCGACCTATCCGACATCACGGTCGAGCGGCGCAACCTCGACGACCTCTTCCTGAAGCTTACCGGATCGACCATCGAGGAGGCCGAGGCATGAGGCGATTCTGGGCAGTCTTCGTCGCGCGCAACCTGGAGTTCTTCCGCGACCGCTCGACGCTGATCTTCAACCTGGTCATGCCGGTCTTCCTGATCTTCGGCTTCGCCTTCGCCTTCCCCGCCGGGGGAGGGACGAACTACAAGATCGGCGTCGTGGGCCCCGTGCCCGCCTCCGGCGCCCCGGGCGACGTGCCCCTCCTGCATTACGAGCACGTCGCCCTGGTTCCCTACGACGCTCTCGAGAAGCCGCTCGACCGCCTGGCGCACCACCAGCTCGACATGGTCGTAGACCTCGGTTCGAGCGAGTACTACGTCAACGAGGCTTCGACCAACGGTTACTTCCTTGAGCGCATGCTCGGCTCGGGGGACGCGGGAGCCGCGGGCGCCGCGTCCGGCCCGGGGCTGTCCAAGCGAACGGTAACCGGCGCGGCCATCCGCTACGTGGACTGGTTCATGCCCGGCATGATCGGCATCAACATACTGTTCGGGAGCCTGTCCGGAGTGGGCTTCGTCATCGTGCGCTATCGCCGCAACGGCGTTTTGAAGCGCTTCAAGGCCACGCCGCTGCGGGCCATCGAGTTCGCCGGCGCCCAGGTCCTGTCGCGCTTCTTCATCGTGGCTTTCTTCTCGGCCCTCGTCTTCCTGGGCACGGACCTGTTCCTTCATTTCCGCATGGCGGGCTCCTGGCTCCTCCTCGTCCTGGTCAACGCACTCGCCATCCTCTGCATGATCGCCTTGGGCCTCGTCTTCTCCTCGCGCATCAAGAGCGAGGAAGTCGCCGGAGGCCTGATGAACCTGATTACCTGGCCCATGATGATCCTCTCGGGCGTATTCTTCTCCCTCGAGGGCACGCCCAAGCTGATGCAGTCGATCTCGAAGATCTTCCCGATCACCCATTACGTCGACGCCTCGCGGGCGATCATGCTCGACGGGGCGGGCCTCGCGGCGGTGTCGGGCAACCTGGCGGTGCTCGGCGGCATGACGGTCGTCTTCCTGATCGCGGCGGCCGCGCTGTTCAAGTGGGAGTAGGGCCGCCCGGGCAATGCCGGGCAGCCCAAGGGATCAAGTCGCGTTCCCTATTCGATGTCCCAGCCGGCAAGGCGGCACCAGAGCCACCAGGCGGCGTAGGCTTTCATGTTCGCGTTGACGGATCTCGAATGGGCCGCCCCGCAGTCGTACCAGTCGGCGTCCAGTACTCCGCCGCCCGATCGGACATGATCGTCCTGCCAGTCCGAGGCCCAGTTCCTGTCCCCGTTCGTCGGCGTCGCGTCGTCGGAATGAGAGACCGTCCCGTTCATGTTGAAGTCGTAGACGCAGCCGTCAGTCGAGCTTCTGCTCCCGACCGTATAGCATATGCCGTCGGGATCGTAGCTCTCTATGTCGGCGAAATCGAAAAGCCACTTGTTATTAAGTGCGCAGTAGTTCCGGATATAGTCGTTCGGAGTATGGTAGCGCCCGTCGCTGTTCAGGTGGCCGGTCATGTAGACGAATATGATCCCGGGGTAATCGCTTTCAAGTTCGCTCATCGGATCAAGGTAGGTCCTGCGCATTTCGCTCTCGCTGCGGCCGCTCGCCTGCCCGCACCAGGACCAGATGACGACATTGTAAGCCGGGTTCTTGGTACCCATGCCCGATCCATTGGGCGGTCCGAGGAAGTAGCGCGTCTCGTACTCCCAATTAGCGGAGGGCTCCCCTCCGCTGTCGCGCGCCTCCGCATACTCTTGATAGCTTAGGCTCGTGTCGTAATACCCGCAGTCCATCCGCATGACTCCATCCCTAAGCTGAAGCGATCCGTTGTTTCCATCCGACGTTCGCCGGAAAAGGTCCTGCGTGGCGGAGTAGGCGTTCGTTCCGTCAAGATGGCCCGCGTTCGCGAAGGCGTTGATCCCGTCCATGCCCGCGATTATCTGGCTTCCGTGCGAGGTGTGGCCGTAGGCGATCTTTAGGTTCCCTTTCGCGTTCAGGATCTCGCTGATCGGTATCTCGCCGTTTCGTATCATGCGAACGATGGTATGGTCTGCGGTCAGCTTGCCGGACGGGATGGGCGTGCCGGCTTCAGTCGCCGCGGCGAGGGTATTCGAGGCGGCCGAAGATCCTCG
>CAYPHO010000074.1:0-6077 GCA_964410245.1 uncultured Treponemataceae bacterium
TGGCCGCCGCCATGGCCGGCTCCGCTTTTTGCTGCTTCGCCGGCTTTGCCGCCGGAGCGGCCGCCGAGCGCCGAGATCCGCCGCCGAGCTCGGCTATCGCTTTCGCGCGCTCGCTTTTCGGTCGCCGGGCGCCCTCGTCGCGGATCTGCTTCCTCGACTCGATCAGGGAAGGCAAGGCCGAGGGCTCGCCCTTGGGCATTCGTCGCGCGAGGCCCAGCTCGGACTCGAGCGAGGCGATGATATCCTCGCATTCCTCGCGCACCGCGGCGTCTCCCGAGCTTATGCCGCCGCCGTAAATGACCTCGTATTGGCGGACGATCTTGATAAGCTTGCGGAGCTCGGCGGCCGGAACGCTCATAGGAAAAAGTATAGGTGTCCGAAAATCGCTGTCAAACTTTGCGTAGAATTTGGCATCAGTTTTGACGCGGATTGCCGTACGACCTACACTTCGACGAGTATGGATTATCTTCAAGGCTTGGAATCGCGGATGGCGTCGCTTCAAATGAGAATACGCCTCTTGCAGGATCTGCGCTCCTACCTAGAGGCCGCGGACGGCGAGGAGCTCTCATCCTTCGGCGAAGATCTTCGGTCGGTCGAGACCAGCCGGGGAGCCTCGGTCGGAGAGCTGCTCGCGAGCCTGCTAGATAAGCGCGAGAGCCGAATCTCGGCGCCTGTAGCGTCGGCGGCGCCCGCGCCCTTAGCGGTATCCGCGCCCGCAGCGGCGCCCGCAGTATCCGCGCCCGCATCCGCAGCGGCGGCGCTCGACGATGCGAAGGCGCTCATCGAGCCATCCATGAAGGAGATACCGGCGGGGAAGTTCGTCATGGGCTCGGATGAGGACGATGCCGAGAAGCCAAGCCATCAGGTCGCGCTCGGTATGTATCGAATCTGTGACCATTTAATTACCTGTACGGAGTACGCATTGTTCCTCTCGGCCCATCCCGAGTGGGCGAAGGATCGGGCCGACCCCGAGCTTCGGGACGAGCGCTACCTCGAGGATTGGGGGCCCGAGGGCTATCCCGAGGGCAAAGGCGATCATCCGGTCGCATTCGTATCTTTCTTCGCGGCCGAGGCCTTCGCGTCCTGGCTCGGCATGCGCCTTCCGACCGAGGCGGAGTGGGAGCGCGCGGCGCGGGGCGGGCTCGTCGGGAAGAAATTCCCCGGCGGCGACCAGATGAACGACAAGCTGGCGAATTTCGCCAAGCAGCGGCGCGGCACCACGAGCGCGCGCTCGTACGAGCCCAACGGCTTCGGGCTCTACGACATGGCGGGCAATCTCTTCGAGTGGACGGCGGACTGGTACGGCCCCTACGCCGCCGGCGAGGCCGCCGATCCCCGCGGCCCCCGCGACGGCGACTACAAGGTCGTCCGGGGCGGATCCTGGATGTCGGGCGCCGGGACACTCAAGGTAAGCGCGCGATTCGACATGGATCCCAGGACCTGCGGCCAGGTGGGCCTCCGCGTCGCGCGCTAAGGGCCCGTTTTTCTACAGGGACTCGATGACCTGCGCGATCAGCAATGTCACGTCGTCCGCGATCTCGGTCCCCTGGGTCCAGGAGAGCAGGTCCGAGACGAGCCCGTCGGAGACGGCGGCCGGCCCGCGGTCGCGCCGCGACAGGATCGAGCGCGCGATGCCCTCGCGGCCGAAGGCGGCGCCCTCGGCGTCCATGGCCTCGAAGAGCCCGTCGGTGAAGAGGGCTATCGTGTCGCCGCTCTCGAGCCCGACGCTCTTCTCCTCGAAGTCGACTCCGTCGACCATGCCCAGGAGGAAGCCCATCGTTCCCAGCTCCTCGACGCGGCCGTCGGCCCTGGCGAGCACCTGCTTCGGGTGCCCCGCGCTGCAATAGCGCATTTCCAGGCTTTCCAGGTCGATCATCGCGGCGAAGGCGGTGACGTAGTGGCCCGTCGTCAGCATGCCGCCCAGCTCCTCGTTCAGGGCCTCCATCAGCGACGCGGTCGAGCCGTTGCGCCTCGCCTCGATGCCGAAGGAGCTCTTGAACATGGCCGTCACCAGGGCCGGGCCGACGCCGTGGCCCGAGACGTCGGCGATGACCAGGCAGAGGGTCTTCTCGTCGAGCCGGAGCACGTCGAGGAAGTCGCCGCCGACCGAGCTCAGCGGTATGAATTTGTGGGCGAACTCGAGCGGCGCGTCGCTCGGGTAGGAGCGGGGCAGGAGGCTCTTCTGCAGCTCGCTGGCCAGGTTGAGCTCCTCGACGAGCTGTCGGTTCGCGCCGTCGAGCCTTGCCAGGGTATCCCGCAGGTCGCGCGCCTGGCGCTCCAGGACCTCGTTCGCGGCGGCCAGCTCGAGGGCGCGCTGCTCGGCCATCTTCACCCGCATGTCCTCGAGCCGCTTGACCTTGGCGTCCGAGCGGGCCGCGTCGATGTAGCGCTCGTCGGCGAGGCCGAGTCCCCAGGCCGCCGCCTCGGCCGCGCGGGCCGCTTCCTCCGCCGAGTCCCCGGCGATCCGCAGGACGGGAAGGCCGGCTTCCTCCGCGGCGTCGATGAGGGCCGACCTCGTCCCCGGGTCGCCGACCGCGAGGAGGCAGTCGGCCTCGCCGGGAATGGAATCGCCGGCGAGGATGCAGGCGTGGCCGCGCGAGACGAGCTTATCCGATACGAGAGTTGCCGCCTCCGCGTCCGCGAAGAGTGCGATGATCATCCGAGCGACTCCGTCCCTCAACTATAGTCCGCGCCCGAAGGCGGGCGCAATGTTTAGGCCGTACGCGATCGAGCGATCGCTTCAGCCTTGCGGAACCGTGCCGCTCGCCCTAGTCTTTAGCCCGGAGGCCCGCATGAACCATGTCTCGAGGGATTTCTCCCCGGGCGATGGCCGGAAGTACCGGATGCACCACTGGGAGCTCCGCCAGGGCGGCTATCGGCGGATCGCCCTCTATTGGGGCAACGGCCTATGGCCGCCCGAGCGGGAGACGAGGCTTCTCGGCTTCCTGATCGGAAAGGGCTTCAAGGTCGCCGCCCTCGACCTGGCATTCGGATCGGCGATTCCTCCCTTCGCGGGCCTTAAGGCTTTCCGGCGCGCCTCGGCGGCATTCGTCGAGGAGATGGCCGCGTCGGGACTTCCGCTGTACGCGATCGCCTCCTCCTTCTCGGCCTCGGCGCTCCTGCCCGTCCTCGATCGGCTCGGCCGCATCGAGGCGGCCGCGCTGATCGCTCCCGTCCTGCGCTTCCCGAATCCGGCGATACGCGCGGGCTTACCTTGCTTCGGCCACGCCGGGCTGCGCGTCGACGAGGGCATGCTGAGCGGTGAGCCCGCCCTCCTCGACGGGCTCATGGACCAGGCGCGGCAGCATAGGTTCAAGAGGCGCGACCTTCGCGTCCTGGCCTCCGAGGATCCCCTCGCGCGGGCCGCCGCCTTGGCCGGCCGAGCGGCCGTCTTCGCCGGCGAGGACGATCCCCTCGTCGGTCACGAGGAGCTGGTCGAGCTCGAGGGCGGCGGGGTCAAGGCCTACTCGTACCCGCGCTCGAGGCGCGAGCTCGGCCGCGATCGCTACGCGGATAATTTCTTCGCGGATCTCGGATCCTTCCTCGACGAGGCGGAGGTGAGGAGCGCGGACAGGCGGTAGGCCTAGGCGTCCTCGGAAGCGTCCTTGTCGGCCCGCTCGCACTTCCTCAAGATCGAATCGAGTATCTCGACCTCGCGCGCCGCGGATTGCAGGTAGGTGGGCAGCCGGTTGCGGTATTCGGTGCAGGAAACGACGATCGCCCGGCGCTCGGCTTTCGTGAACGAGCCGGGACCGAGCTTCCCGCGGGGCTCATGGCCGCTCTCGGGCGCGGCGGCGGCCTTCGCGGCCTGACGCGGCTTGCCGGCGCGTTCCGGCTCGGCCTTCGCCCGCGGCGCGACCGGGCGCGGCTCGGGAGGCCGACGCGGCTCCCCGCCTCCCTCCTCGGACTCTCGCTCGAGGAGCCTCAGGGCCTCGAAGACTCCCGAGCCCTCGGCCCGCGGCCCCGCGAGGTCGGCGGGCACCCTCGCGATACGATCCTCTACCCTGAGGGCGTTGGCCCCCTTCGTCAGGCGCTTTCGAGCCATGCGGCCACTTCCTTCGACAGCGCCCGATAATCCTCGGCGCCCGTGGACCTCGGGGCGTACTCGAAGATCGTCTTTTGCGCGTATTGGCTTTCCTCGACCGCGACGTTCTTCCGGATCGAGGCGGCGAAGAGGCTGGGGCCGAGCTTCGCGCGGAGGAGCTCGGCTATCTCCTGGCTGATGACCGTCCTGCGGTCGAAGAGGGTCATGAAGTAGCGCACGGACGCGAGGCCGGCGTTATCCTCCCTCGCCTCGACTATCGTGCGGTTAAGGTCGCCTAATCCCTCCTGGCAGAAGAAGGTCGGCTGGACCGGCACGAGGACGTGGGTCGCGGCGAGCAGGGCCGATACGGTGAAGAGGCCGAGCGAGGGCGGCGTGTCGATGACGGCTAGGTCGTAATCGCCGTCCAGCTTGGGCAGCTCCCGCCTGAGCGCCGTATAGGTCGAGAGCTTGCGCTCCATGTTCTCGATCCGGGCGAGCGAGGTGCGGGCCGGCGCGATGTAGAGGAATTCGGTCGAGGTCGGAACGACGATGTCGGGCAGGGCCGCCGATCCCAGGTAGACTTCGGAGAGGTCGCCGCCCAGGTTCTCGTAGTCGAGGATGTTCCGGGTGAGGTTCGCCTGGGGGTCCACGTCGAGCATGAGGACGCGGCGGCCCGCTTCCGCCCATGCCGCCGACAGCGAGAGCGCGGTCGTGGTCTTGCATACCCCGCCCTTCTGCTGGGCGATGCACAGGACTCTCATTTCGCTTCCTGCGTACAGTATCGGTCACGCGGCCGGCCGTCTTCAACGCCAGGCGAGATAGACAAGACGGCCCTCGCCGTTTACACTGATATATTATGCGTCCCGAGGACTTGGCGATCTCCATCTCGCGCTTGGCGGAGCGCAGCCCCGCGTTTCCCGGGGAGGATCTCGCCGTCGACCTCATCGCCAATCCCCGCGCGGGAGGCTTCCTCAGGCCCGCGTACGCGAAGCGGCATAAGGCCGCGCTCGAGGCCCTCGAGGCTCGCGCCGCGCTATTGCCCCGCCGCGAGGGATCGGTCGCCTTCAGGTTGCACCTGACCGAGCGCTCGGGCCACGCGTCCGAGATCGCGCGCCGCGTCATCGAGGACGCCAGGAGCGACGCTCCGGGGACGCGGCGCATCCTGATGACGGCGGGCGGCGACGGCACTTCGCTGGAGACCGCGGCCTCGCTGGTCGAGCTGCCCGAGCCCGAGCGCAGCCGCTTCGCCATCCTCAGGCTGCCGATGGGCACGGGCAACGACGGATCCGAGGGGCGCGACCTGGGGACCTGCCTGGGAAGGCTCCTCGGCCCCATGGCCTACGAGGGCAGGGCCGCCCTGCGCGTCATACCTCGGCCCGAGGGGGGCAAGAGGCCCATGTGGTCCTTCAACATCGCCTCGGTCGGGCTGGACGCCTTCGTCTGCGAGATGACCAACCGGCTCAAGGCGATCTTCCCCGGCGACTTCTTCAAGTTCTGGGTCGACGTCTCCTCGATATTCTACGACCGCATCTGGCCGCCCGCCCCGATGTCGGTCGCCGCCTTCGACTCGGCGGGGTCGCAGATCGCCTCCTTCGAGGAGCCCTGCCTCCTCGTCGCGGTCGGGGTCTCGGGCCATAGGACCTACGGATCCAACACGCCGATCCTGCCCGACGACGATAACGCCTGCTCGATCAGGCAGATGCCCACGCTCAAGAAGATCGCCTTGAAGGAAAAGATGACGACGGGCCGGCATCGCGGCCTGGACGTCGTCAGGCTCTTCTCGGCCGCTCGCGTCAGGATCGATTATCCCGGGCGCATCCTCCTCCAGCGCGAGGGCGAGGTGACGACGCTGGAGCCGGCCGACTTCCCCCTCGAGATCCAGGTCACGAAGCCGATCTACAACGTGCTCGTCCCGGCTTGACGGGCCGGCCCGATCCCGCGAGGCTCCTCATCCGCCGGGGCCGCGGGGCGCGACGGGCCCGCGCTTGAAGGGCAGCTCCTCGTTCAATTGCTCGATCTCGGCGCGCTCCGATTCATTAGCCCGAGGCAGTAC
>CAYPHO010000074.1:6087-12367 GCA_964410245.1 uncultured Treponemataceae bacterium
CCCGCCAGCTCCGAGGCGTTGGCCTCGGGAAGGACTCTTCCCATCAGCCGCGCGAGGCGGGGGTCGAAGCTCTTGTGGAAGCTGGGCGCGTCGATCGATCGGAAGCCGCGCCGCGCCTTGTGCGGGCTGCCCATGCCGGGGTCGAAGGACCGGATGCCGCGCGACAGGGCGTACTCGATCGGCAGGTAGTAGCAGAGCTCGAAGTGGAGCCCGGGTATCTCCCGCCGCGCTCCGTAGAAGCGGCCGTAGAGCCTGTCGCGCCCTTCGAGCAGGAAGGCGAGCGCGACCGGCTCGGCCGCGCCGCCGCGGCCGCCCGCCTCGAAGGCCGCGGCGAGGGCCCAGCCCTCGCCCATGTACTTCGGAAGCATGGCGAAAAAATCCCTCGTCAGGAACCTCGCCGCCCAAGGGCCGAATTTCGCGTTATGCGACTCATATAGGTCGGCCATCGTGTCCAGGATGCCGGGATAGGCCCGGGCCTCATCGGCTCGGATCATGCGGGTCTCGATGCCGGAGGCCGCCACTGCGCCTCGCTCGCGCCGCGCGTTGCGCCGCATGTTCTTCGAGAAGGAATCCAGGTAGCCCGCGAAGTCGCCGAAGCCCTCGTCCGTCCACAGGAAGGCCTGGTGCGACCACTCGGCCCAGGGCGGCCTCGCCCCGGGGCCGGCGCGGGCGCCCGCCGCGGCGCGTCCCCCTCGCGGGGCGCCGCGCAGCAGCGCCGCGGTACGCTCCTGGGGCCACAGCACGTGGATGCCGGCGAGCCCCGCGGCGCGGGCGGCGCGCTCGGCGGATTCGAGGACGAGGGCGGTCATGGCCTCCTCGTCCTCGCCGGGCGCGCACAGCGCGCGCCAGGCCGGGGCGGGCGTCGCCGGCACGGTCCCGACGAGCTTCGGGTACCACGGGAGGCCCGCCTCCTCGGCGGCCTCCGCGAAGCCGAAGTCGAAGACGTACTCGCCCCACGAGTGCGATTTGACGTAGAACGGGGCGGCCGCGACGAGGGCGCCGCCCCTGCGGACGATCGCGTGCGCGCCGGCCCAGCCGGTCTCGGGAGAGGCCGAGGCCGAGTCCTCGAGGAGGGCGAGGTAGCCCCATGTGAGCAGCGGCGTCCCGGCCGCCGCGGCCAGGGCGTCCCACTCGGCCCGATCGATATCCTTCATGCTCGCGGCGAAGGATACCTCCAGGCTCGCCACTATAGCGCCTCGTCCTCGGGGCCGCGCGGGACGAGGCGGCCCGCGCCGCGGTTCGCGTAGCAATAGGCGCATCCCGAGGGGCAGGTGCCGTAGGCGCCGATGTCGACGCTGGGCGCGCAAAGGCATCCCGGGCGCTGTCCCTTGTCGCGGCCGCGATCGGCGGGCGCCTCGCCGGCCAGCGACGCGACGAGATCGGCGTCGACGCAAGTCCCGCGGCCGATGCCGTAGCGCGACAGGTCGTAGGGCTCGGCGCAGGCGACCGGCTCGATGCCCCGCGATCTCGCCATGGCCGCGAGGTCGGCGAGCAGCTCGGGGTAGGGCGCGGGCGGGGCCGCCGCCGCGTGCGGGGCGTCCGCGTGCTGCGCGGCCCCGGCGGCGCAGCGCGGCCCAGGCGGCGCCGCGGCCGCTCGGGCCTTCCTGGGGCTGCCGAATACGGCGCCGGGGAAACCCGCGCGCGCGAGGCGGGCCGCCGTCCCGGGGTATTCGTCCAAGAGGCTCAAGGTCGCCCGGCGCGTCGCGCCCTCGAGTCGAGACGTTAGGCGCTCGAAAACCTCGCGGTGGAAGTCGGCGTCGAGCCCTTCCGCGACGAGAATCGGGTCGTAGCGCCAGAGCGTCCTCTCGGGCCCGATCGCGTCTGCTAGTTCGCGCAACGCGTCGGTCCCGCGCTCCAGGCCGAGCCCGGCCGGCTCGACCGGCGAGGGGTAGGCGCAGAGCGTGACGTGGGCGTAGAAGCGGAAGCCCGCGGCCTCGATCTCCCGCGCCCGCGCGGCCAGGCCCCGCGGGTCGCGCGTCCAGAGGACGAGGCACTCGACGAGGGCGGGATCGAGCTCGACGCGCCTGAGCGAGGTGGCGTCGTAGGGCGATCGGACGAGGCAGGATCCGGCGGCCAGCCGTCCCATGAGCCAGTCGAGGTAATGCCTCGGGATGTCGGTTCGCCGCGAGGCCGAGACGATCATGGCCCGAGTATAGCGCCCCTCCTCGCGCCGAGGCAAAGGACGGCCGAGCCGCTCGCGCGCCTAGCCGCGCCGGCCCGATCCCGCGGCGAGCCGGGCGCCGAAGGCCCGGGCGCCGTCCAGATCGAGGGTCGACGAGCTCTCTGTCTGGCCCGTTACCTTCTTGATGATGAAGCGCTCGAAGCCGCTCAGCCTCGGGAAATCGAGCCGGCCGCCGAAATAGGCGGTCAGGACCCGCGGCGACGCGGACGACGGTATAGCGGCCTTCGCGGGCTCGTCCTTCCTGTCAGCGTCGTTGCCCACGACGAACAGCGCGAGGTCCTTGTCGGCCAGGTCGGCCTCGCGCGACGCGGCGAAGGAAGACGCCCGCTTCGACCACCTGCCCATATACGTCGGGCCGCCCACTACGACGGCGTCGTAGCCCCCCAGGGATGCTTTCGAGGATCCGCGCCCGCGCAGGTCGAGCAGTTCGGCCTCGCCTCCTCCCTCGCGGACGCCCTCCGCTATCTTCCCGGCGATTTCGCGGGTCGCCCCGTGCTTCGTGTCGAATCCTACGAGTACCTTCATCCGAGCGCTCCTTTCGGCCCCCGCGGGCGGCCGTGGCGGATTGATGGCGAGCCCGATGCCTCGCGAGCGGCGCTCGCGGCGATAATCCGCAAAGCCTTGCGTATCCAGCTCCGCGCGATCGCCGGGCGGGACGCAGGCAAGGGCAGAAGGTAATGACGCGCCCGACGCCGGGTCAAGGATCGCGCGGCGGCAGGCGACGGCGAGGGCTTGTTGATCATCTAGGGAAAGATCGTGCGACTACACGAAGGAAGACTGGTCTGAATGTAAAACATGCTTGACATTCAGCCGGATACCAAGTACAACGATGTCAAGTCAGCTTTACATGCCTTCGATCGCCATGGAGACGAGGCGTATGAGTCGACATGGGGGTACGCAGTGCGGAACCGCATCAAGGAACTCAGGACGGGAGCCGGGTGGACGCAAGAGGATCTCGCGCTGCGGGCCGGCGTTTCCCGCCAGACCATCATTTCCATCGAGGGAGGGCGCTATGATCCCTCCCTTCCCCTGGCCATGAGACTGGCCTCGCTGCTCGGCGAGAGCGTCGAGCGTCTTTTTTTCCCCGAGGAGGAATGAATGCTCGCTTTTAGGAAGCTCACGCTTCGGTGGTACGTCATGACGAATCTGCTTCTCGCCGCCCTATTCATCGGCGTCCTCTTGCTCGGGCCATCGCTGCGAATGGGACGGGAATATACGGCCGGCCTCGCGACCGGCCTGGGCGCCGCGTGGGCGCTCTTCGCCGCGCTGGGATTGGCGATCCTCCGCGGCAACGGAAGGCTCTTCGATGAGCGAGTCAGGTCGGCCTTGGTGAAGGCCGGTTCGACGGTCCTTTGGATTCTCCTCCTTGGGCTGAGCCTGTCCGCGATCCTGCTGCGCTCCGAGGCGCTCGCCATAGATATCGGGGCGGCCCAGCTCGCCGCGTACGCGAGCGAGCTGGGGCTCGTGCTCTTCGGCGTCGCCTTCGTCGCATTCGAGAGGAGGGCATAGGGCGGCGGCCGCGGCAGGGCCCCTCGATTCCCGCCCGGCTACGCGTCGGGCGCGAAGGCCAGCGCGATGCGGTCCATCCTCGAGCCGTGGCGCACCGAGATCGCCTGAGCGAGATTGCGGCACATGAGGAGCCCCATGCCGCGCCAGCGGCGCCGCGCCGGGTCGAAGAGGGGCTCGGAGCTCGGGAAGCCCTGGGCGAAGTCCGCGAAGGCCGTCCCGGGAGAGGACCTGAAGAAGAAGAGGAGGAAGGGCTTCGCGCCGCGCCTGGCGGCCCTGACCGAGATGCGCCGGCGCTCCATGGGAGACGAGTGCCTGATTATGTTGTCCAGGACCTCGCCTCCCGCGAGCTTCAGCCTCGATCGCTCGCGGGCTGACAGGAAGGAGAGGCCGTCGGCGAAGGACTCGAAGGCCGGTATCGCTTCCGGGACCGGCGCGAGGCGCGTGGTCGCTTCTGCCCGCCGCCGCCGCGGAAGCCTCGGTCCCATCAGATCTGCTTGAGCGACTGGACTATGGGGAAGCGGTCGCCGAAGCCCGTCGATTGCATCGCTAGGCGGGCTATCTCGGAGGGATTGACGATGGCGAAGCCGTGGCCCGCCGCCTCCGCGTCCTCGATCGCCGTCATGAGGACGCCGATGCCGGCGCTCGAGAGGGAGGTGACGTGCTCCATTACGATGGCGGTATCCGCCTGGGCGATCGCCTTGTAGACCTTTTCCTGGAAGTCGGTGAAGGTGTAGCTGTTTATCGGGCCGACTACGTCGAGGACGAGGCGGTGATGCTCGGTATGGACGGATATCTCGAGCTGCGTCACTTAGGGCTCCTTGCCGCGAATCGGATCGCGAAGACGGTCATGTCGTCCTCCTGGCGCTTGTCGGTGAAGGCGAGTATGTCGTCGGTCACGCCCGAGGCCATGTCGGCCGAGTCCAGGCTCAGCCGCGCGTGGATGGAGCGGCGCAGGCGCTCGGCTCCGTACCTCTCGCCGCGGATGTTCTCGGCGTCGAGGGCGCCGTCGGTCGCGGCGACCAGGGTCGAGCCCGCCGACAGCGATAGCTTGCGCGGCTTCAGGAGGCCCGAGACGTCCTTCGCGAAGCCGAGGATCCTCCCCTCGCCCTGGACGTCGATGAAGGTGTCGAAGGCCGGCGAGTACAGGAGCATCGACGCGACCCCGCAGTTGATGTAGTAGAAGACTTCCTTGGAGAAGTCGAAGTAGCCGAAGATGCCCGCGAAGAAGGTGCCCCTGGGCAGGTTCTCCTTGATGAAGGAGTTGACCCGAGCTACCAGGGCCGTGAAGTCCTTCTCGACCCTGAGGAAGGTCCTGATCATCGACTTCAGGATGAGCATGTTCATCGAGGCCGACAATCCCTTGCCCGAGACGTCCCCGAGCACGAAGAACCAGCGGTCCTTCGAGAGCCGGATGGAGTCGATGAAGTCGCCGCCGAGGCTCCTGGTCGAGCGGAGGAACCAGGACGCGTCGACGCCGGGATAGTCGATCCTGTCGACCTTCTCCAGGGCGAAGCGTATCACCTGGTCCGAGAGGGCGACCTCGCGGTCGACCGTCGTCAGGATCGATTCCTTGGCGATGTTCTTCAGGTAGTAGGCGACGACGAAGAGCTTGCCGTAGATCGCCTTGAAGCTGTCGACGTCGTAGGCCGTGTAGTCGGCCCCGGTCCTCCTGGGGCCCAGCGAGATGAGGCCGATCGCGCGCCTTCCCTCCCGGACGACTACGAGGGCCTCGGCCGACAGGGACTCGAAGAGGTCCAAGAGGGGCACCCGCACGCTCTGGTAGGCGGGATCGAGGCTGGCGTCTGTCCTCATGACGATCGTCGCCTCGACGGACTCGAGGATGACGGCCAGCGGCGATCCGCGATCGATATAGGCCCGGGCTCCCCCGCTCGAGTAGATGGTCCTGAGCGAGCCCTTGTCGTCCTCGATGAGGACGTTGATGCCGGTCAGGTCGAGGTTCCTCTTGAGGACGGCCTCCACGTCGCCCAGGACCGCGTCGCGGCCGCGGGAGAGATCGAGGCCCGCGAGCTCGGACACCAGGCGCTCGCGGTAGTCGCCCCGCGATATCAGCCTCTCGAAGAAGCGGCCGATGAAGAGCCGCCCCAGCGAGGCCGCGGCTATAAATACGAGCGGGGCGCCTATCAGGGCGGGAAGCGAGCGGGTCCAGGCGCCGGCCGCGGTCAGGGCGGCCACCGCGGCGCCGGTCGGGACCCCGATCGCCAGGAGCAGGGCGCCGAAGCCGAGCACGCGCCTGCCTATGGCCCTGAAGTCGAAGAGGCGCGAGAGGTTGAACGCGTAGGCGAGGCCGCCCGCGAGGATGAGGGCGGCGAGGGGAGCGTAGACCAGGCTCGGCTTGACTTCCTCCCCGGCCGAGGCGATCCCCATCGAGAGGAGCATCGAGCCCGCTCCGAGCGCGATGGCGATCGCGGCGATCGCCGCGCGCTGCTTGTGGACGGCCGATTTCGAGGCGAGCGATCGCAGCCAGAGGATCGCCGCCGCGAAGGCCGCGATGCCGGCCTCGGCGAGGACGTAGGTCGAATAGAGGGTCCCCTCCATCCTGAAGGTCCTCGCCCATGGGCGGTAGACCGC
>CAYPHO010000075.1:0-12299 GCA_964410245.1 uncultured Treponemataceae bacterium
ACCGACGAGATCCGGGACGAGAGCGCGGCCCTCTTCCTCGACACTTACAACCGCATCAAGAAGAACTTCCATAACATGTTCCGCCGCCTTTTCGGCGGCGGCCGCGGAGAGCTCAGGCTGGTCGACTCGAGCCATATCCTCGAATCGGGCATCGAGATCTACGCCCAGCCTCCGGGAAAGAAGCTCGAGGCCATCTCGCTCCTGTCGGGCGGGGAGAAGACCCTGACCGCGATCGCGCTGCTCTTCGCGACCTACATGGTCAGGCCGAGCCCCTTCTGCTTCCTCGACGAGATCGACGCCGCGCTCGACGAGCAGAACGTCGTCCGCTTCGTGAACCTCCTGCGCGAGTTCGGAAGGACGAGCCAGTTCGTCGTCATCACGCACAACAAGAAGACGGTAACCGGCGCCGACGCCCTCCTCGGCGTGACCATGGAGGAGTCGGGCGTCACCAAGGTCATATCGGTCAGGCTCGAGCGATTCGACGGCAAGACGCCCGAGCCCGTGCGCAGCCTCTCGGAGATCGAGGACGAGGAGGTCGAGTACGAGGACGGCGCCGAGCTGCCGCCCGAGGAGGGCTCGGCTTCCGGGAAATCCGGGCAGAAGCGCCGCTCGGCGGCGAGGGAATCCGCGCCCGCGGCGTCCGCGGCGTCCGCAGCGAGCGCAGAGGCCTCGCCGTCCGCGGCCTCGAGCGCGATGGCCGCCGAGGAGAGCGCGGGATCGAAGGACTAGGCGGATATCGCCTTAGGAGGGCTCATGGCGAAGAAGCGGAATGAGAGCGGGGCCGGGAAGGCCCTGTCCTCGGCCACGTCGGCGCTCAAGTCGATCGCCGGGCGCATCCCCTTCCTGAAGCGGCCCGGTCAGGCTTCCTCTCCCGAGCCCTTCTCGGCGATCGAGGACGACACTCCCGTCGGCGACCTCCTGTCCGAGGCGAACGCCGCTCCCGGCGTGGCGCCTCGGCCCAAGGAAAAGGCCGGCGTCGATCTGGGGGCGGTCGCCGACGCGGCCGCCAAGAATCCGCTTTTCCTCGCCGTCGCCATAATCGTCCTCGTATTCCTGGTGGCGATCGCCGTGACAACGATCATCGTCAACGCCCCGCCCAGGCCGATACGGGCCTCGACGATCCTGACCGAGGAGGGGAAGTCCCTGGCCTCGACCTGGATACTCCCGCCGGGCGATCCCCTGGAGGGCCGCATCGAGTTCGAGCGCGAGGGCGCCAATGCCTATACGGCGGAGGACGCGGCCGAGGCCGCGCTCGGGAAGATGGACGAGTACCTCGCCTCGCTGACGGCGCGCAACGACGCGGCGGCCGACGGCCTGTACGGGACCGTTCGATGAGGGGACTCTCTCCGCGTCGGGCCGCCGTCGCGCTCCTCGCGGCCGCGCTGGCCTTCGCGTCCTGCGCCGGCGGGCCGAAGGCCGCGGCCCCGGCCGGGGCCGATGCGGCGCCCGAGCTCTCGCAGCCGATGAGGAAGGCGCCGGCCTCGAAGGCGCCGAAGGTCGCGTTGCGCGAACCCGAGCTTCCCGCCCAGGCGCTCGCCGCCGCTCCGGCCGCCCCGACGGTCGCCGCCGCGCCGAGCGCCGCGGACAAGGCCGAGGCCGAGAAAGCCGCCGCGGATAAGGCCGCCGCCGACAAAGCGGCCGCGGAAAAGGTGGCAGCGGCAAAGGCGGCCGCAGAAAAAGCGGCGGCTGCAAAGGCCGCCGCGGACAAGGCCGCCGCGGACAAAGCCGCTGCCGACAAAGCGGCCGCCAAGAAAGCCGCCGCCGAGAAAGCTGCTGCCGAGAAAGCCGCCGCAGTGAAGGCAACGCCCGCTCCCGCAGCGCCGGGTACGCCGGCCCTCAAGAGTCCTGCCGCCTCGCAGGCTATCGTCGTCGATCCCGCCGCCGAGCGCCTGCCCGATATCGCGCGCGCGGTATCGGTCGCCGAGGGCTCCCGCTTCGAGCTGAGCTTCGAGGGGACCGGTTGGACCTATCTCGGCGACCGGACGCTCAAGGAGGGCATCCGCTACGACGGCCGCCGCTTCGAGGGGAGCGCGATCGTGTTCGGCCTCCGGGCCGATAAGGCCGGAGAGTACGTCCTGCGCTTCCAGAGGCAGGACGCGCTTCGCGGCATGAGCTACGAGGACCATATCGGAGTGAGCGTAACGCCGAGCGCGGCGACGGCCCCGGCTTCGGCCGTATCGGCGGCGGCGGCCCCGACGGCGCAGCCCGCGGCGGGAGCGGCCGCGATTGCTTCTACGGCGCCGTCATCGGCGGCGGCGGCCCCGACGGCGCAGCCCGCGGCGGCGAGCGCGGCCGCCTCTATTCCTGCCGCCGCGACGCCTGCCAGCGCCGCCGCGACGCCTGCCAGCGCCGCCGCGGCTACGGTTCCCTCGGCATCCATCCCCGACAGCCCCGACGGCATGCTGCTCTACGCCCGCGAGGAGCTCGCGGCCGGCCGGCCCCAGTCCGCGATCGAGGCGCTCGACAAGCTCCTGTCCCGCTATCCGGCCGGCATGGACGAGGCCTTCTATCTCTACGGCCTCGCCCTCGAGCAGTCCGGGCCCTTGAAGGACATCAAGCGCGCGCTCTCGTACTACAGGATCGTAAAGGACGATTACCCGGAAAGCTCGTTCTGGGACAGGGCGAGCGCGAGGGTGGGCTATATCGAGCGGCACTACTTCGAGATCAGGTAATCGGCGTCGCGCAACGCGTCGCCTAAGGTATCCGGCCCGGCGCTAGAAGGCCCGCTTGTAGATCCTCGGCTTGCGCTCGGGATCGTAGGTCGCGCGGCGCTCGGGCGGGAGGTCCTCGACGGAGGCGGGCGAGAAGCCCTGGCCCAGGAACCAGTCCGAGCTCCTCGTCGTCAGCGCGAAGACGCCCTTCAAGCCCGCCTTCCTCGCCTCCTCGATCAGGAAGCCGACGATCCTCTGCCCGATGCCGAGGTACTTGAAGCTCCCGTCGACCGCCAGGGCCGCGATCTCGGCGCGATCGGGGCCGTAGCGATGCAGGGCGCCGCAGCCGCGGACCGTGCCGTCGGTCTCGAAGACGACGTAGTCCGCCCGCTTCAGGTGGATCTCCTCCTCGCTCCGCCTGACCAGGTTGCCCTCGCGCACCAGTGGCTCCATGATCCTCAGGACCTCGGGAATATCCTCGGCCGCCATGTGCCTGATGTTCTCGAAGGGATCGGCGTGTATCATCGTGCCTGAGCCGAGGGTCGAGAATACTTCCTTCAGGACGACTCCCTCCTCGCCCCCGTCGAGGAGGTGGACGCGCTCCACTCCCGCGCGGCAGGCCGCGATCGAGTGGCTCAGCATGTCGCGGTCCGGCTTGCCCAGGTCGAGGGATTGGGCAGCGAGTATGCGCTCGGCCGCCTGGACGGTGAGCCGCGAGCCTCGGCGCCCGTCGGTGGCCTCGTCGCGGCGGATGGCGACGCCCTCGCCGGCCGCGCCGTCCAGGGCCTCCGAGAGCATGTCGCCCTCGGTCAGGAAGAAGAGCTTCTGCGCCTTGAGGCTGATCGCGAGCTCGGTCGCGAGCTCGATCGAGGAGATGTTGTAGGGCTCGCCGATCGGGCTCCAGCCGATGCAGGGGAGGATCGGCACGAAGTCGTCCTCCATCGACCTCTGGATGAGCTCGGCGCTGATCTTGTCGACGACGCCGGTATGCTGGAAGTCGACGCCGCCGCGGACGCCGTAGGACCGGGCGCGGACCCAGTTGCCGATCACGGCCTCGACCTTGTTCCGCGCGAGCTGGTTCATGAGCCTGGTCGCGGTGTCGAAGGCGGCCATCTCGATCAGGGGCATGGCCTCGGGCGTCGAGATGCGCAGGCCGTCGACCTTCTCGGTCTCGATGCCGTAGATCGACAGCAGCTCGTCGATGCGCGTTCCCCCCGAGGGCACGAGGACGATCCTGATGCCGTTCTCGTGCAGGAGGGCGAGGTCGCTCACGAGCACGGGGAAGGCGGGATTATCCATCAGCCTGGCGCCGACCCGGAAGACGAAGACCGCGCCGGAGAAGCGGTGCGAGTAGACGAAGACCTCCCGGATGAGCTCGGTCTGATCGTGCCTGGTCGCGAAGTCCTCTCCCATGGGGGCCTGCCTCCACGGCGGAGTATACGATATCGGGCCTCGATCCGCTATACTCGCCTCGCTATGGGAAGCATCGAGCGAGCCTACTACGAGCGCCCACGCCTCTATGAGGCCGAGGCCTCCGTCCTCGCCGTCGAGGGCGGGGTCGAGGCGCCCATTCTCGTCCTCGACCGGGCACTGCTCTTCCCGGGCGGGGGAGGGCAGCCGGCCGACCAGGGGACGGTCGACGGCGTCGAGGTCGCCTCGGTCTCGGAGGAAGGGGGCCGAGCCTCGCTGCGCCTCGCCGCGGCCATCGCCGCGAGGCCGGGCGATCTCGTCCGGATCAGGGTCGACGGCTCGCGCCGCCGGGACTATTCGCAGCAGCACACGGCCGAGCATCTCATCGCCCAGGCGGCCCTGCGGCTACTCGGCGCCCGTGCGGTATCGGTCCACTTCGGGCCCGAGCGATCGCTCGTCGACTTCGACTCAGGCTCGATAGGCCAGGCGGATCTCGACGCGCTCGAGGACGAGGTCGAGCTCCTCGTGGCGGCCGACCTGCATATCAGGACGCACCTCTGCCCGCCCGGGGATATCTCGGCCTTCCCCCTCCGCAGGCCCGCCCCCGAGGGCGAGGAGACGCTTCGCGTCGTGGAGATCGACGGGATCGACTTCACGCCCTGCTGCGGCCTGCACGTCGCGTCGACGCTCGAGCTGCGGCTGGTCCGCATCCTAGGCGCCGAGCGCTACAAGGGCATGTCCCGCGTCTACTTCCTCGCGGGCGGCCGGGCCGCGGCCGATTACCGCTCGGTGTCGCGCATCGCGCGCGAGGCGGCGCGGACGCTCGGGACCGCGGAGGCGGGCTTGGCCGGGGCGGTCGGCCGAGAAGCCGCTCGACGCGCCGCGGCGGAGCGCGAGCTCGCGGCCCTGCGCCGAGGCGAGGACGGGAGGGATGCGGCCGCTGCCCTCGAAGCCGCCCTCGCCGGCCGCGCATCGGGAGGAGGCGGCCGCGTCGAGGCGCCCCTCGTCGCCGTCCGTCGCTACGCCGACCGCGGCGCGGAGAGCCTCATGGAGACCGCCAAGGCCTTCGCGGATGCGGGGCTCTGCGCGATCGTCGCGTCGATGCCCGACCTGACCGCTCAGGCGATCTCGCCCGCCGGCGGCCCCGACCTGGGCAAGCGGCTCAAGGCCGCCTTAACGGCCTCGGGCGGCCGAGGCGGCGGGGGGCCGGCCTCGTTCAGGGCGGTCTTCGCGGATGTAGGAGCGCTCGAGTCCTTCCTCGCCGCCGCCGAGCCGGAATTGGCGCGCTAGGCCGTGCTCGGGGCCCGTCGCGGGCCGAGCGGCCCGCCGAGGCTAGAGCTCGATCGGGCGCCTGTTGTCGCTGAGGCGCTTGGCGAGGTAGTCGCGGTCCAGGCCGAGATCGGCGACGATCGAGCGCAGGAGCTCGGCGGACAGGAGATTCTGCTCGGCGTAGAGGTAGGCGAGCGCGCGCTCGGCCAGGCAGGGAAGCCTGAGCGTCTCGAGGGTCTCAGGCGCGACTTCGTCCGACTCGGCGCGCCTTCGGCGGAGGCTCGAGGCGAGGCGCGAGTCGGGATCGCCGCCGGCGACGGCCGCGAGCTCGGCGAGGAGCGGCTTCGCTTCCCCCCGCGCGGCCGACTCGCCCAGGGGCTTCAAGGTGAAGAAGGTATACTCCTTGCCCGGCAGGTAGTGATGCTCGTCGCACCTCGTGCAGTAGTTCGGCTCGAGGCCGTCCTCCTTGGTCCGGTCGCCTCCGATGATGATCAGGGGATCGAAGTAGGGCGCGGGGCACTCGATCCCGTCGACGAGGTAGTAGCGGTAGGTGTAGAGCGAGGCGGCGAGGCACTCGCGGTGCTCGCAGTAGGCCGTCAGCGGGAAGACGTCGGTGGCGACCTCGAGGAGGAGGCGCGCGGTCTGGTTGAAGATCTCCCGGCGGAAGTTGAGCACCAAGGTGGGGCAGACGAACACCAGGCCGCGCCTGCGCGACTCGTCGCGCATGAGGTAGGCCAGGCGCTCGTCGAAGAAGGAGGCCTCGTCGATGATCCAGGTGCCCGAGCGGGGATTCTCGGCGAGGAGGCTCTCGAGGGCGAATGAGTCCCTCGCCGGGCCGATCCGGTCGCCGCAGCGCTCGAAGCCCCCGCGGTAGGCGAGGGCGTCGGCGGGGTAGTCGGGGAAGCGCGAGGCGTCGAGGCTGGAGCGGACCACGAAGATATCGCGGCGGTCGGCGCCGTCCGTCGTCGTTGCCGCGGCCGCCTCGCCCGTCTTGGACCTCGCGACCAGGCCGTCGCGCCATAGCCTGGCGGAGAACTCGGTCTTGCCCGAGCCCATGGGCCCGATGACCAGGATCCTCCGCCCCGGCTTCTCGAAGTCGAAGTGGTTGAAGGGATGGTGGACGCTGAGCAGGGGAAAGCCCAGGTTCCCAAGGAGGCTCGCCGCCTCGCCCATGGGCCCGTCAGAGAGATCGACGCTCACCCTTACTCGATTTCCTTGGGCTCGACGATCCTCCGCATCGAGACGAGGAGTCCCCCGACGCTGGCGCCCACGAGGCCCGTGATGAAGAAGCTCTTGGCGATGGGCCCGAGGCTGCTGGATAGGTAGGCTCGGAGCTGATTCCCGGCCTCGCCCCTGAATACCTCTATGGCTTCCCTTGGCATGAGGTTCTGGAGGATGAGCCCGCCGGGGATGGCGATGACGGCCCCGATGCCGAGGACGAAGATCGAGGGAATGAGGACGTACTTGCCCGCGCGGGCGAGTCGGCCGCCCCAGGTCGAGCTTCCGAGGGCCCCGAGGCCCAGGAGGAAGAGCCCCGAGAAGAGGGCCGTGACGACGCTGGTCCGGTTGAGGAAGGCCTGCGACATGATCTTGGCCCTGTTCGCGGCGGGCATGGCCCCGGAAGGGCGGTCCTCCGACATCGGGACGAGGGCAGTATCGGGAATCGCCCGGTCGAGCGATGAGGCGAGCGTCTTGGCCATGGCCTCGGAGGCCGCCTTCTGGCCGACCGCGGCCGGCCGGTAGGTCAGGTCGGTCGCGCTGGGGGGAAGGCTCTCGACGGGGAGGGCTGCCACGTAATCGCGGGCGACAGCGGGGCTCGCTCCCTTGAGCGCGGCCTTGAGCTCCTTGAAGTCTATCGAGGCCGACTCGGCCGAGGCGGAGAGCGCCCCGTCCATGACCGAGTCGATCGCGCCCGCGCCCGCGGCCTTGACCGCGGCGACCGGGATGTTCTTCTGCACGGCCGCGACCAGGGCCTTCCCGTCCAGCGAGGCGCCGTCGATCTCGATTACCTCGGGGGCCCTGGCGGCCGCCTCGGGCGAGGCCAGCGCGGCGTAGAGGCGATCGTCGAGGACGAATCGCTTGTAGGTTTCCCGGTCGAGGGCCCAGGGCCGGACCGAGAGGAGCATCAGGGCCGAGAGGGCCAGGGGCAGGCCCATGAAAATGTACAGGACGTTGGCGAGGAACTTGCGCATGGCAACATCTCCTACAGCGCCGCGCGCCTACGCGCCGCGGCTACGTTCGATCGGACGCTTCGCGTCCCGAAGGAAAGATACTTAAAAGGATGGACGTCGAGTATGTTCGAGTACCATCCGTCGATGTAATCCGTATCGATGACGCTAGCCGAGAGGCTGTAGTGGATGGGCAGCACCGCCGCTCCCGTGAGCAGCCGGGTCTCCGCGGCGGCAAGGATGCCCAGGCGCTCCTCCCCGTCCTTCCGGGCCGCCTCGGCCAGGAGGCGATCGTACTCCTCGTCCGAGTAGCGCGCGTCGTTCAGGCTGGAATCGGAGCCCCACATCTGGAGGAAGGCCAGCGGGTCCGCGAAGTCGCCGATCCAGCTCATGGACGCGATCGTCCATCCTCCCTCCTCGGGGCCGGAGCGGACGTAGTCGAAGTAGCTCGACGCGGGCACGGCCTTGATGTCCACCTTCAGGCCGGCAAGGCCCTCCCAGGAGCTCTTCATGAGCCCGGCGATCCGGCCGCCGTCCTCGCTCTCCCGGGCGACGAGGATGGTGATGACGGGCAGCCCCGAGCCCTCCTCGTGGCCGGCCTTCTTGAGGAGGCGCTTGGCCTCCTCGGCGTCGCGGCCGGCGATCCCCTTCGCGTCGCGGTAGCCCGAGTGCGGCAGTACCAGGGTCTGGGCGGGCGAGATATAGAGGTCCTTCGACCGAAGCTCGTCCATCGGGATGAGGAGGGCGAGGGCCTCGCGGACGTCCCGGTCCCTCCAGGGCTCCGCGCCGCAGTCGAAGAACCAGTAGTGCGTGCCGAACATCAGCCCCCACTGGATCGCGCTGCGGGAGAGCAGGGCGTCGTAGTCGGCCGGTCCCGCGAGCCAGTGGATCTCCCCGTCGTCGAAGCGCATGGAGGCGGCCTTGTCGTCGTCGGTGAAGACCGCGCGGATGCGGGGGATGGCGACCGAGTCGGCGTCCCAGTACTCCTCGTTGCGCTGGAGCAGGAGATCGTCCTCGAAGGACGCGAAGCGATAGGGGCCGTTCACCGGGAAGGGAACCGCCTTCCTCCAGTCCCGGGCCTTCAGCATCGAGGGATGGATGGGCGAGAAGGAATGGTGGCACAGGAGGCGCGTGAAGTAGTCCGCGCGGTAGCGGAGCTTTACCTGCAGGATCCTGTCGTCGATGACCGCGATGCCGACCGAGGAGGGATCCTTCGACTCGCCCGTCCTGTACTCGTGCGCGCCCTCGATGATGTCGTAGAACTCGACGTAATCCGCCTTGGTCCTCGGATCGAGGGCGCGCAGCCACGCGTCGCGGAAGTGGCCGGCCAGGAGGGGAGAGCCGTCCGACCAGCGGGCCTCGTCGCGGAGGTAGAAGGTATAGGTGAGGCCGTCCTGGGAGACCTTGTACGAGCGGCAGGCCGCCTTCACGGGATTGGTCGACTCGGGATCGTAGCTGAACAGGCCCTCGTAGAGCGCCGTGAAGACCTGGGCCTCCGACGAGTAGATCGCGTGGTGCGGATCGAGCTGGAGGTCCAGCGCGTTGAAGGCGACGACGAATTCCTCCTCGTCCTCCGCGGCGAGGGGAAGGGCCAGGCACGTAAGGGCCGCGACCGCGGCGATTATCTTCCAGATCGATCTCATTCGCTCTCCCCGAAGCGGCTTCACGCTCCGACGTCCTTGATGCCGAGCCGCTTCATCTGCTCGGATTCCTCTCGCTGGGCGACGTACTCGTGCTTCTTCTGGTTGGCCTTGATCAGGGCTCCCTTGATAGTCGTCATCTCGACCCGCACGCTCTTCATCCTGGCGCGCAGGGCCGGGGGCAGGGCGCCCTTGAAGTACTCCTCAAGCGCGCCGAGGGCCTTGTGGATGCGCTGGGTCTCCTCGACGTTGCGCTGGAGGAATTGGAAGACCTGCTCCTCGTTCATCGCCTCCAGCCGCTTGACCGAGGAGCCCCCGCGCTGCGACAGGGAGGCGAGGAGCCGGGCCTTCTTGGCGGCCTCGTCGGAGAAGCGCTTGAAGTCCACCGTCTCGACGCTGCGGGAGCCCGAGACCTGGTCGACGAAGACGACCTCGTACTCGAGGCCCTTGTCCTCGGGGGAGAAGATCCTCTTGATCACGCGGCGGATGCGCGCGCCCAAGCCCTGGTCGAGGGATTGCAGCAGGGCCGAGTCCTCGCCGAGCTTCGCGACGGCCGCGTCGATCGACCAAGCGGCGCCGGAAAGGGCGCGGGCCCCGTCCATCAGTATGCCCCGGTAGGACTTCTCCTTGGACTCGACGGCCTTCTTCTCTTCCGCGACGGCGAACCTAGCCAGGAGCTCCTCGCGCAGCGCGGGCCCGTCCGAGGACCAGTCCTCGTTCAGGACCTCCTCGACGAGCTCGGGATAGAAGGCAAGCTCGCCCGCGATCTCGCCGAACTTCCTCTTGATCAGGCGCATGGCCTCGTCCCGCCTGCCGATCGCGAGGTCGGAATCGAGGGGCAGCCCGACGAGGACGATCTGCCGGAGCTGGAGCTTATAGCGCTCGCGGTGGTAGGCGGCGAGCTCCTTGAGGACGGCCAGGATGTCGCGCGTCGCCCGCTCGAGCTGGCCCGACGACTCGGCGATGAGCCCCGAGGAGAGCTGGTCCGAGCCCTTCTTCACCATGCCCGCTATCTCGGCGAGGGCGCGGGTGTTGGGCTGGGTGCTCGTCTCGGTGAACTGGAGGAAGTTGAAGTACTTCACCAGGCCCAGCAGGCGCTTGATCCTGCCCATCGTCAGGAAGTCGCAGGAGAATTGGTAGTAGTTATTGAGGAAGTCCAGGTAGGACTCGAACTGCGAGACGCGGAGGCTGATCTGGTCGTGCTTCTCCGACTCGGAGAAGGGGCCCTCCGGCGGGTTCTGCACCTCGGATATCTTGAGGTCGTACTTGTAGGGGTCGTCGTGGAGGACGCCCTTCTTGTAGAGCACCGCCTTCAAGCCCTGGAAGGCGGCCTGGAAGAGCTTGAAGGATTCGCGGAGCTTGGAAAGCTCGACCCTGTCCAGCTTGTCGCGCCGCGCGTCGAGGCAGGGCTCGAGCCTCTGCGCGAAAGATTGCGAGTCTTCCATATTATTTAGATTATCGTGTACATTGCCTCCGAGGCAAGGTCATGGACGCGCGCGCGGCCTTCGAGCCCGAGCAACTGATCATCGGCATACTCGGCTCTCCCGAGGCGGGAGAGGCGGACGAGGAGCGCCTCGGCCGGGAGCTCGAGTCCCGCTTCGGCGGCTTCGAGTACGGTCCTCGGCTCCCTTTCCCCTGGAGCGGCTACTACGACGAGGAGATGGGCGGCCGACCCCGGCGCTGCTTCGCCTCCTTCGCGGAGAGCGTGGATCCCTCGGCCCTCGCCTCGATAAAGGTCGAGACGAACCGCCTGGAGTCCCTCTTCTCGCGGCCCTGCGGGGGACGGCTCTTCAATCTCGATCCCGGGCTCCTTTCCCTGCCGCGCTTCGTCCTCGCCACGACCAAGCAGAGGCCGCATCGGCTCCCCCTGTCCCAGGGCATCTACGGAGAGCTGACCCTGATCTACGAGTCCGGCGAGTATAAAGCCCTGGCATGGACCTATCCCGACTGGGCCAGCGATGAGTATCGCGCCTATCTTGGAACTCTTCGCGCTTCGATCAAGGCTCGACAGAGAGTTGAGCATAGAGTACAGAGATTTCAATAAATGAAACAGTGATTATGGAATACTGTGAACCGGCACCGATTATTTGTCTTCTTAATGATCTAAAGACATATTGTGTAAGGCGAAACTAATTTTCCGAAACAAATTCGCTTGGTTTTCGTGCGCTGGTCTTTACAAATGTTTTACTATGCGATACGGTCTTGGCCTATGGACCGATACGTCTTGTCAGCTCTCGTCCAGAATCATGCGGGCGTCCTGTCCCGCATATCGGGCCTCTTCAGCCGCAGGGGATATAACATCGACAGCCTGACGGTCGGCGAGACTCAGGACCCCGGCGTCTCGCGCATGACCATCGTCGTGCGCGGCGACGAGTCGACGATCGAGCAGATCCAGAAGCAGCTGGAGAAGCTGGTGGAGGTCGGGGCGGTTCATCTCCTCGATCCCTCGAACTCGGTATATCGCGAGCTGGCGCTGATAAAGGTCGCGGCCGACGGCGCTTCCAGGCCGGAGATCATCCAGATCGCGGGCATCTTCCGGGCCCGCATCGTCGACGTCTCTCACGATAGCCTGACCGTCGAGGCGACGGGCGACCAGGCCAAGATCAACGGGCTCATCGAGCTGCTCTCGCCCTTCGGCATCAGGGAGTTGGCCAGGACCGGCATAGCCGCCCTCGAGCGCGGAAGCCGCCTGTTATCTCTTATTTAGCCGCCTTCGCCTCCCGACGGCGGGACGCGAAGGCGGCCGATCAACGACAGCGAACGAACCGCGGTCCGTAGAGCGTCCGCGGAATCCTTTTCGCCTGCGTCCTGCACGGGCGCGGGAGGAGGCATAGCATCGTGGCGATCATGTATTACGACAAGGATTGCGATCCCAAGGCGCTCGCCGGCAAGACGATCGCCGTCATCGGCTACGGCAGCCAGGGGCACGCCCACGCCCTCAACCTGAAGGACTCGGGCTTCAAGGTCGTGGTCGGGCTCTACGAGGGCTCGAAGAGCTGGAAGGAAGCGGAGTCGAAGGGCCTCAAGGTCATGACCGCGAAGGACGCCGCCGCGGCCGCGGACTTCATCATGATCCTGATCAACGACGAGAAGCAGGCCAAGCTCTATAAGGAGAGCGTCGAGCCGGGCCTGAAGGCCGGGAAGACCATCGCCTTCGCCCA
>CAYPHO010000076.1:0-951 GCA_964410245.1 uncultured Treponemataceae bacterium
TTTCCAGGAAGCCGGATTGCAGCGAGTATCGGCGGGAGCGCTAGGCCCGGCCGGCCGGCTTGCCTTCCGGCATGCCCGGCATCGGGGCCGTAATCGAGGGCGCGATGCAGCAGGCCGTGCAGCCGGGCCTGCACTCGGGCTGTTCCATGGGGCTCGTCCTATCCTGGGATTGCCGGCAGAGGGACTTGAACCCTCAAGCCATCGCTGGCAGCAGATTTTGAGTCTGCCGTGTATGCCATTTCACCATGCCGGCGGTCGCTCGTTTCTACTACGCGAGGCCGGGTCAGTCAAGGCGAGCCGAGCTTGCCTAGGCCGATCGCCGGCTATAGAGTTATGTCCGGAGGTGCCGGATATGGATCCTGTCCTTGCCTGGGGGCTCGACGTCATCAGGGCCGCCCAGTCCGCCGCGAGTCCGGCCTTGACCCTCGTCGCAAAGGCGATCACCTTCGCGGGCGCCGAGTACTTCTACCTCGCGCTCCTGACGGCCGTATATTGGTGCGTCGATAGGCGCCGCGGCACGCGCCTGGTCGTGCTGGTCCTCGTATCGTCCGCGCTCAATCTCTGGTTGAAGACCGTCTTCGCCGTTCCGCGTCCCTTCAGCCTCGATCCCTCGGTCGGCATGGCCTTCGAGCCGACCTTCAGCCTGCCCTCGAACCACGCGCAGACCTCCCTGGTGTTCTGGGGGGCCGCCGCCATCCTCTTCCGCGGCAGGCGGAGCCTCGCGCTCGGCGTCCTGCCGCCCCTCCTCATAGGCCTGACTCGCGTGTACCTGGGCGTCCACTATCCGACCGACGTGCTCACGGGATGGGCCGTCGGCGGCCTCATCCTCGTCGCGGACCGGCTGGCGGGGGATTCGATAGAGCGGGCCCTGGCCTCCTTCAGGCCGAGCATCCGGCTCGCGGCGGCGGCAGCCGTCGTGGTCGGCATGGTCGCCGCCTACCGCGAGGAGGC
>CAYPHO010000076.1:961-12200 GCA_964410245.1 uncultured Treponemataceae bacterium
GCTCTTCGTCTGACAGGACGGCGACTTCGGACTCGATCTTCGCGGAGATGACGACGGCGGCGGCGCCTTCGGTCTTGGCGTGAGCGACGACGGTGTCGGAGAACTTGTTGCCGGTGGCGGCGGAGTTCTCGATCGAGGGAAGCGTCCCCAAGCGCGCGCTCCGCTACCTCGTCGGCATCGCCACCGTGGCCCTCGTCTACGTCCTGCCCAAGCTGGCCCTGGCCGAGATCGAGCCCGGCGGGCCCCCGCTGATACGCTTCCTGCGCTACGCGGCGGTCGGCGCTTGGGCATCGGTCGGCGCGCCCTGGCTGTTCATGAGGCTGTCCCTGGCCCGGCCCGCCCCGACCCCGGCAGAGGACGCGGACGCTGAGGATCACTCGGCGTAAGCGAAGGCGGGGTCGGTAATCTCGAACTTCCTCGACAGCCCGGGGCTCAGGTAGACCCTGCGATCCGCGTCGACGAGGATGGCGCCGACCCCGCGCTCCTTCGCGAGCTCCATGCCGCGCTCCCTTCCCAGGGCGAGTATCGCGGTCGTCAGGCCGTCCGCGTCGAAGGACTTCGGCGCGATGACCGTCGCCGACACGAGCCCCTTGTCCGCGGGATAGCCCGTCGACGTATCGAGGATGTGGTGGTAGCGGCGGCCGTCCTCCTCGTAATAGCGCTCGTAGATCCCCGAGGTAACCATCGACTCGTCCTCGAGGCTCGCGACGCCCAGCATGGACCCGCGGCTCTTGAAGGGATCCTGCAGGCCGATCCTCCAGCTCTTGCCGTCGGCCCTTGTTCCCATGACCAGGATATTCCCGCCGAGGTCGATGAGCGCCTTCCTGACGCCGGAGCCCCGGAGGATCGATGCGACCGCGTCCGCGGCGTAGCCCTTAGTCGCCGAGCCCAGGTCGAGGGCCATGCCCGGCCGCCTCAGGAATATCGTCTTCCCTACCGGGTCTACGACGACGTCCCTCCAGTCCGTCAGCGCGAGCGCGCCGCGGATCTCGGACGGGGCGGGCAGGCGCGCGTCCTTCGTGCCGATGCCCCACAGGCGGACCAATGGGCCGACGGTCGGATCGAAGGCGCCGCCCGATAGCCGCGCGTACTCGAGGTCCCTGGTCACGACGGCGAGAGCGTCGCCGCCAACCGCGACCGGCGAGATTCCCGCAGCCGCGTTGACGCGCGAGATCTCGCTGCCGCTTACGTGCCCGCTGAGCGCGGCCTCGATCTCGGCGAGCCGGCCGAAGGCCCGGTCCACGAGGGCTTGGTCTTCGAGGCCTACGATGCGAATCGAGGCCGAGCCTTGCGTCTCCGGCGGATCCGGGGAGGCGCAGGCCGTCGAGAGCGCCGCCGCCGCGATGGCCGCGATTACCGCGGCGGTAGCGGCCGCCGCCGCGCGGGGGCGCCGCGATCGCTCCGCCCTGCGCGGAACGGCGCTCATCGAAGGCTCTTTCGCTCGCGTCCGATCGTCGTCTCGGGGCCGTGGCCGGGCAGGACGCGCGTATCCTCCGGCAGGTCGAGGAGCCGCCCCAGGCTCGCTTCCAGGGCGGCTTGGTCCGAGTCGGGGCCGTCCGTCCTGCCGACGCCGCTTCGGAAGAGAGTGTCGCCGGAAACGAGCAGCCGCGCCGCCTCGTCATGCAGGCAGATCGAGCCCGCGCTGTGGCCGGGCGTGTGCAGGACGGTCAGGGAGGTCCCGGGAATGGCGTCGCCCTCGGAGAGTAGTATCGACAGCTCGGGCATGGGGCTCCATCGCGCCTCGAAATAGGAGGAGAATCCGATGAGCGCGAAGAGCTCCCCGTTGCTCCTCTCCCCCCGCTCGCCGAAGTAGGGCGCGTCGTCCTTATGGGCCGCTACCGGGATCTCGAGTCCATTGGGCCGGAAGGCCGCGATCAGCGCGGGAATGGCGGCGATATGGTCCAGGTGGCCGTGGGTCGCGACGATCAGGGAAGGGACGAGGCCGTTCGAGCCCAGGAAGGATAGGGCCGGTCCCGGCTCGTCGCCGGGATCGACGACGATGACGGCGCCCTCGGCCTTGATCACGTAGCAGTTGACTCCCAGGGGTCCTACACGGATGCGTTCGAGCATGGTAGGCTTACCATAGACTCGCGCTTCGAGGAGCGGCAAGCGGTGCTCGTTCCCGTATACGCCGCGCTCGCCGCGGCTTTCGCCTTCTTCCTGGCCGTCCCGGTCCTCGCCGCCCTTCGCGTCAGGGCCCAGTGGAGGTCCTTTCGCGACCGCGTCGCGGAGGTCGGGCGCTATCCCGTCCTCGGCTACGGGGACGCCGCGCAGGCGGCCGGCGGCGGCGCGGATCGCGGCGACCGTTTTCGCTTATACGGATCGGTCGAGGCGATCGAGGGGCCCGACCGCGTGTGGGTAAGGGGCGAGGGCGTGAGCGCCCTCGTCGACCTGTCCTCGGCCCCTGTGTACGCGGCGCCCCCGGGCGAGAGCGAGGCCGGCTCGGTACGGCGGCTCAGGTGGGGCTCGATCTCCTCGGTCGCCGAGGGCACGCGCGTATTCGTCGGCGGGAAGCTCGCCGCGGAGTCGGGCCGGCCCGTGTTCGTAGACGCGCCGGGCGAGGGCCTCGTCTTCGTCATCCACGACGGCGACGACGAGGGCCTCTTCCCGCGCCTGATCGTCGGCGGCAGGAGCCGTAACGAGTACCTGAACTACGCTACGCCCCTTTCCGTCGCCCTGGGGCTCATCGCCGTCAGCGTCATCCTGGTCGTCGCCCGATCGAGTCCCTTCTCGACGGTCCGCGCCCTCGTCTTCCTTACGGGAGCCCTGCCGGTCCTGCCCTTCGCTCCCCCGGGATTGTTCCTCTTCCTCGCGTACCGGCGCCTATGGCGGCGCGCGCTGGCCCTGAGGATCGAGCGCGATGAGCTGAGGTACTCCCTGCCGCGGCCCGAGGCGCCGGGGAGGGGCGGGGCGGGCTCGAGGCCCGCCGACCCGGGAAGGCTCGCCCTCGAGGCGGAGAGGAAGGCCCTGGCCGCGATCGCCCACGCGCTGCTCTGCCTGGCGCTGGCGGTCGCGATGAACTACGCGCTCGCCTTCATCGCCTGGCGGGCCGCGCTGTAGCGGATCGGGATATCGGGAGGGATGCTCGGGGCCCGGGCCCGCCGCAGCGCGGCGAGCCGTCGGCGGGCCCCGTCGTCAGTCCTGGCCGTCCTGGCCGTCGCGCTTCTTCGCGGGCCCGACGGAGAGCTTGCGCCCGCGGTAGTCGCTGCCGTCCAGGGCCGAGATGACCGCCTGGGCTTTTCCGGGATCGATATCCGCGAAGGAATAATTGTCGAAGGCCCTGACGTCGCCGATGGATTCGGGAGCCAGCTTCGCGCCCTCGAGTATCATATCGATGAGGATGCGCGGGTAGAGCCTCTGCCGCTTGCCCATGGAGAAGAAGAGTGTGGTCGCGTCGCCGGAGAAGCGCGGCCGCGGAGCGGCGCGCTCGGCGTCGCGGGAAGAGTCGGGGCGATTCTCGTCGCCTTTCCGCTCGCCCCGGTTCCGCTTCTCGGCCGGGCTTCCGCGATCGGGCCTGTCCCGCGCTTCCTTCGCGCGGCCGGCGCCCTTGACCTCCTTGGCCTGGCCCTTCCGTCCCTCGGGCCGAGGGGAACCCGGTCGGGCTAATCCAGCCGCCCTGAGGATCAGGAGCGCCGCCGCGTAGGATCGCATCGTTAAGGGAACGCGTTTGCGGAAAGCGGCGCGGACCTCGTTGAGGGCGTCGGGATCGGCCGGGTCCCGGAGGTCGGCGAGCACGCCGTCGAGGAAGGCGTCGAGGGCGTCGGAAGGGAGCCGCTTTGCGGCGCTGTCGCTGGGCACGAGATGCTCCTTGCTTGCGGAATCCCGCCTATTCTGTACGAAAGAACGCGACTCGGCAAGACGATAAACGCCGCCGCCCTTCCCGGCCATGGACAGCCCCGGCTCGTTCAGGTAGATTCGCCTGAGCATGCGTCCAGCCTGTCGCGCGGCGCTGGCGAGCGCGCTGGCGGTCCTCATCGCCGGAGTCGCCGCCGCGGATCCCGCCATCCTCGACGACGACCCCTCGGGGCTCCTTGGTATGACGCCGGTCGAGGCGATCGCCCGGCTCGGCCCGCCCCCTTCCGTTTACTCGGCGCGCGGCGACGAGCCTTGGCAGGATGACGTAGCCTTCTCCTATCCGGAGGGCTACACTCTATTCCTATGCGGCGACCGCGTATGGCAACTGCGCCTGTCGACGCCCTATTCGGGATCGATACTCGGCCTGTTCCTCGGGGACTCGGCCGACAAGGCCTGCGCCCTGATGGGGCAGCCCTTCGAGAGCGGCCCGGATTTCATCGAGTTCCGCCTTCAGCGCGACGCCTTCCCGGTAAGGCTGCTGCTGGCCCTCGCCGAGGGGCGCGTCGTCGACGCGTACCTCTACCGGTCCGACGTCTAGGATAATAGGAGGTTCGATGCCCCTGGTCTGCCTATCGCTCACGGGCCGGACGCTCGCCGGCGACCTCGCGGCCCTCGACCGCTACCGCGGCAAGATCGATATCGCCGAGCTCCGGGCCGACTACCTCGATCCCTCGGAGGTATTCGCCCTCCGCGGCTTCCCCGAGCGGGCCGGCGTTCCCTGCATCCTCGCGGTCCGGCGCAAGAGCGACGGCGGCGGCTTCACGGACGGCGAAGGGGCGCGCCTGGTCATCCTGGCGAAGGCCCTGGCCTACGCCAGCCCGGACAAGAGCGCCAATTTCGCGTACGTGGACCTCGAGTGCGACTTCCGCGTCCCCTCGGTCGAGGAGGCTGCGCGGACCTTCGGGACCAAGATCATCCGCTCCTGCCACGATATGACCGGCCTGCCCGCCGACCTCGACGCCGCCTGGGCCGACTTGGCCGCCGAGCCCGGAGAGATCCCAAAGCTGGCGGTGACCCCGCGCGGGGCCGCCGACTTCGCCCGGCTCGTGTCCTGGGCGACCTCCCTGCCCCCCGGCGAGCGGATCGTCGTCGGGATGGGAGAGTTCGGCCTGCCCAGCCGCGTGCTCGCCGAGCGGCTCGGATCCAGCATCGCCTATACGAGCGCGCTCTACGCCGGGCTTCCGGTCGCCGCGCCCGGGCACCTCGATCCGGCCGGCCTCGAGAGCCAGTACCGCTTCCGCGAGATCGGGCGGGATACCGAGGTCTACGCGCTGGGCGGCTCGAGGAGCGTCGTCTCCTCGAAGGCGCCGGCCCTGCACAACGCCGCGTTCAGGAGCGCGGGCATCGACGCCGTCTATGTCCCCATGCCCGCCGAGGACGCTCCCTCGCTCTTCGCGGCCCTCGAGGCCACCGAGGCCAGGGGCGCGGCCATCACCGTCCCGCTCAAGGAGACCATCCTTCCTCTCTTATCCAGGCGCTCGCCAGCGGTCGAGGAGATCGGCGCCTGCAATACCCTGGTCCGCGAGGCCGAGGGATGGTCCGGGCATAACACCGACGTCGTCGGCTTCGAGCGGAGCCTCCTGGAATTCCTTGGGCGCAAGGACCTCAAGGGCCTTAGGGCGACCATCGTCGGGGCCGGCGGCGCGGCCAAGGCCGCGGCCCACGTCCTCGCGAAGCTCGGGGCGACCGCCCTCGTCCTGAACAGGACCCTGCCGCGGGCGCGCGAGCTCGCCAAGCGCTACGGCTTCGCCTACGGCCCCCTGGCCGAGCACGCCTCCTCGCTGATCGCCGACCACTCCGACATCATCATCCAGGCGACCTGCGTCGGCATGGAGAACGAGGCGCAGGGCGATCCCATCGACTGGTACGAGTTCACCGGCCGCGAGGCGGTCTTCGAGCTCATCTACCGCCCCGACCGCACGGCCCTGCTCGATCGGGCGCGCGCGGCCGGCTGCAGGGCGATCAACGGCTGGCAGATGCTCCGCTATCAATCGGCGGCCCAGTACAAGATATGGACGGGCCGAGAGCCCCCCGAATCCTATTTCTCCTGAGGCGGGCAATGGCAAAGTCAGCATTCGTCGCGATCGCCGGCAGGCCTTCCGCCGGCAAGTCCACCCTCCTGAACGCCCTCTGCGGGCAGAAGGTCTCGATCGTCTCCCCCGTCCCGCAGACGACGCGCAACGCCGTGCGGGGCATCGTCAACCGGCCCGAGGGGCAGCTCGTGTTCCTCGACACGCCCGGCTTCCACCTGTCGGACAAGAAGCTCAACCTGAAGCTGCGCGACGTCGCCACGGACGCCTTCGCCGACGCCGACATCGTCCTGTACCTGGTCGACGCGACCCGGGAGCCGGGAGCGGAGGAAGAGGCCCTGGCGCTCGCCCTCGAGCCCGCGAGGAGCCGCCTCGTCTGCGCCGTGAACAAGATCGACGCCGCCGACGCGAAGAGCGAGTCCGCGGCCGCCTTCATCGCGGGGAAATTCCCGGACGCGCCCTTGCTCGAGCTGTCGGCCTTGAAGGGCGAGGGCCTCGACGCGCTGCTTTCCGCCCTCTACGCCAAGGCCTCCGAGGGTCCCGCCTGGTATCCCGAGGAGTATTACACCGACCAGGAGCCCGTCTTCCGCATCGCCGAGATCATCCGCGAGAAGATCTTCCTTCATACGCGCGACGAGCTGCCGCACGCCGTCTACGTCGCCTACAAGGACTCGACGCGAGGGCCCGGCGAGGCCCTCCAGGCCGAGTACGACCTCGTGGTCGAGCGCGAGTCGCAGAAGGGGATCCTGATCGGGAAGGGCGGCTCGATGATCAAGCGCATCCGCGAGGAGGCCGAGTCGGACCTCGCGGGCATCTTCGATTATCCGGTCAGGCTCAAGCTCTCGGTGCGCGTCGATCCGTCCTGGAAGCGCGACGAGAAGCGCCTGGACAGCCTGATCTACTGAGATGGCCAGGATACCCGCCGAGCTCGCGATCTCCGTCATGGCCCGTGCCCTCGAGTCGAGGGGCTTCTCTCCCTCGAGGGCCGAGGCATGCGCCGCCATGTTTGCCGACGCGAGCCTCGACGGCGTCTATACGCACGGGCTCGAGCGCTTTCCCCGCTTCGCTCGCTACGTCGAGCGGGGATGGGTCGATCCCGCCGCCGAGCCGGCGATGACGGCCTCATTCGGCGCCTGGGAGCGCTGGGACGGCCGCTCGGGGCCGGGCAACCTGAACGCCCGGGCCGCGACGGCCCGAGCGGTCGAGCTGGCCCGCTCCGGCGGCATGGGCTGCGTGGCCCTCGCCCGCACGAATCACTGGATGCGGGGCGGCGCCTACGGCCTGCAGGCCGCCGACGCCGGCTGCGTCGGCATCGCCTGGACCAACACCATGCCGAACCTCCCGGCCTGGGGCTCTCGGGAATGCTCCCTCGGCAACAACCCTCTCGTGATCGCGGTCCCCGCCGAGGGCGGCCACGTCCTTTTGGACATGGCGATGTCGCAGTACTCCTACGGGAAGATGGAAGCCCTCGCCGCGAGGGGCGAGGAGACCGAGGCGCCCTGCGGCTACGACGCGGAAGGCCGGCTGACGAGGGACCCGAAGGCCGTCCTCGCGTCGCGCAGGCCCCTCCCCATCGGCTTCTGGAAGGGCTCGGGCCTGTCGCTCCTCCTCGATCTCGTCGGGACGATCCTCTCCGGCGGGGATTCCGTCGGTGGCGTGGGCGCGCGCGAGGAGGAGTACGGCCTGTCCCAGGTCTTCATCGCCTTCGACCTATCGCGGCTGCCCCGAGGCGCTTCCCGGGACGCGGTGTCGGAGATGGCCTCGCGCCTGCGCGATTCCGAGCCCTCGGAGGCTGGGGGCCGAGTCCGCTATCCGGGCGAGTCGAGGGCGGCGATCAGGGCCGAGAATCTCGCGAGGGGCATTCCCGCGCGCGACGAGCTGTGGGCCCGGATCCTCGGCTTGTCGGGATCCTAGGCGAGCGCCTTGACCTTCGGGTACTTCTTCAGCGCGGCCTCGAAGCCGCCTTCCATGCACTCCTCCAGGGCGCGCGCCGCCGCCGGGAAGACCGCGCAGGACAGGGCCTCGCGCTCCTGGGCCGAGAAGTCGGACAGGACGTAGCCGGCGACGTCCGGGTGCTCGGGCCGGCCTATTCCGAAGCGCAGCCGCGCGAAATCCCGCGTCCCCAGCCGGGCCTCCAGCGAGCGCAGGCCGTTGTGCCCGCCCAGGCCCCCGCCCATCTTGAAGCCGAAGGAGCCGAAGCCCATCTCGAGCTCGTCGTGGACGGCGAGGAGCTCCGTGCTCTCGATATGGAAGAAGCGCATGAGCTCCGCCGCCGAGTCGCCCGAGAGGTTCATGTAGGTCTCGGGCATGAGGAGCCAGATCCTCCCCGCCTCGGTCTCGATGGAGGAATAGCGGCCCTTGAATTTCCGTTCCCAACGCAGGTCGCCCGCGAAGGGAAGGGACTCGAGGAACTGCCACGCGACGTTGTGGCGATTGCCGCGGTACTCGCGGCCGTGGTTGCCCAGGAACGCGTAAAGCTTTATCAGATGCCGCCCCCCGCGCCGGTTTGACGGCGCCGCAGGCCGATAGTACACTTCCGGCGGCCGTCGCGGAAACTGGCCGCGGCGCCGTGAGGAGGCAGGCATGGAAGTCGATCCCCGCCTCAGGCTATCGATCGAGCGCGGCGCCGGGCGAGCGTCCCTGCGCTTCGAGGCCGCCGCGGCCTTCGAGGCGGCCGAGCCCATGACGGTCCTGGCCCGCGCGCCCTTCGTCGAGCTCTGCGATGCCGTCGGCGCCGGCACCGAGGAGCGCGCCGCCTTCGCCGACCGCGACTCGCGGTTGTTCCTCTCGAACGGCTGGCAGTCCTGGTCCTTCGGCGGCGAGATCGAGGCCTCGGAAAGGATCGGCCGCACCCGGTTCATTCCCGGGCTCGCCGCGCAGGTAGCCCACCCGGTCAGGCGCGAGGCCCGCGGGGAGGCGCTCTCGCATTTCCTCGCCTGGGTCCGCTCGGGCGAGCAGAGGCTCGCGGCCTTCTCGCGCAATTCCGCCGATCGCGCCCTGCCTCCGCTCTCCTTCGCCTTCTCCCGCCGCGACCTCTCGCTCTCGATCGAGGCCTATGCCGAGGGCGCCCGATTCGAGAAGGGCGATACGGTCGCCGAGGTCGTCCTGGTCCTCGCCGATTCGTTCTTCGCGGCCAGGGACGCGCTGCGAGAGGACTTCGCTCGCTACGGCTCCTTCGAGCGCCTCGGCTTCCTGGGCGGCGAGGGCGGGCTCCGGCCCGGCGGCTACGAGTCCTGGTACAACCATTACGCGGCTATCGACGACTCGATCATATCGAGGGATATCCGGGCGATATCCTCGAACCGCAATCTCATCAACGAGCTGTACCTAAGCCGAGGGAAGCCGACGGTCTTCCAGATCGACGACGGATGGGAGCGCGCGATCGGCGATTGGGTAGTCGACGAGGCCAAGTTCCCGCGCGGCATGGCCGTCCTCGCCGCCGAGATCGAGGCGGCCGGCATGATTCCCGGCATCTGGATCGCGCCCCTCGTCCTGGAGAGAAAGAGCGCCGCCTTCCGGGAGCGCGCCGACTGGATCCTCCGCGACGAGCGGGGACGGCCCGTCGTAGCGGGATGGAATCCCGGCTGGGGCAACGACTACTACTGCTATGATCTTTCGATCCCCGAGGTCGAGGAGTACCTGGCGGGCGTCTTCGATACCCTGGTCGAGGAGTGGGGCTTCCGCTACCTCAAGCTCGATTTCCTCTACGCGGGCATGCTGCCCGGCTTGCGCCGCGGCGGCGGCGCCGCCTACGAGCACTACGACCGGGTCCTGGGGCGACTCGCCTCGAAGCTGAGGAGCCTCCGGGGCCGCGAGCTGGCCTACCTCGGCTGCGGCGCCCCCCTCGAGGCCTCGTTCCGGCACATGCCGCTGATGCGGATCGGCGCGGACACGAAGGAAGCATGGGAATGGCCGGCGCTCAAGGCGATCCGCCACCAGGGCAGGCCCAGCGCCCGCAACAGCCTCCTCGACACGATCGGCCGGGCGCTATTCGACGGGGCCGTCTTCGTGAACGATCCGGATGTCGTATTCTGCCGGACGAGCCGAATGGGCCTGAGCGAGCGCGAGAAGGAGCTCGTCGCCCTGGTCGACATCCTGCTGGCCTCGCAGCTTATGTTCTCCGACGACGCCCGGGAATTCGGCGAGGCCGAGGAGGCCGCCTTCACGACCCGGATCGTCGGACTCTACGATGAGCTGTCCGGCAGGGAGTACGGCGCCGAGCGGATAGGCCGCGACGTATTCAGGCTGTTCAGCCGGGACGGCGCGATCGCCGGTATCGCGAACTTGTCCGATCGTCCCTGGGCCGAGCCCCTGGGCAGGTGGGAGCCTTCCGGCGCCCTCCTCTTGCGGGCTCGGCAGATCCCCGGCGCTCTGGCCTTCGAGCCTCGATCCATTTCGCTGTTCAAGGTCGGCTAAGGGCGGCCCGGCCGGGCGCCGCCGGCCGGGTCGGCCCGCTACGAGCCCTGGCCGCAGCACTTCTTGTATTTCTTGCCCGAGCCGCAGGGACACTGATCGTTGCGCCCGACCTTGGGCCCGTCGCGGACCACGGTCTCGGGTATCACCTCGCCCTCGGCGTAGATCCACGCTCCGTCATGCTTCTCGAAATGCGCTATCTCGTGGTGCTCCTCGCGCAGGCCGTCCATCGAGTAGGCCGCGCGGAATTCGACCATGCCCTCGTCGTCCGAGCTCCCGCCCTTCTCGGTCTTGATGATTCTCAATCCGAGCCAGGTGGATCTCTCGGCCCATTTACGAGTGGCTTCCTCGTCGATATCGTGGTCATCGTCGGTCAGGCAGGTCTTTACGATGTAGTCGATCGCATGCGTCGCATAGGCGCTATAGCGGCTTCGCATCAGGGCCTCGGCGGTAGCGGGCTTCACCTTTCCCGATATATAGGGCCCGCAGCAATCCGCGAACGATCGGCCCGATCCGCAAGGGCAAGTTTCCATTTCGTTCCTCCCAGTCTAGAGCTGCCTGCCGGTCCTCAGTTTTTCCTCGAAGCGCGCGAGATTCTTTCCCTCGAGGGGCGACGCCCCATCGGCCGCGCCGGCCCCATCGGCCTTCGCCGACGCGCCTTCCGGACCAGCCGCTCCCAGCCGCCGCCGCAGCTCGGCCATCTCCTGGGCCGAGAAGCGCGTACCGCCCAGGACGTGGTTCTCGAAGCTCGAGCATGCGGCCGGCGCCACGGCGCGCGCGAGATCGAGGAGAACGCGCGCGTATTCGCGGATCTCCAGCTGGGCGTGCTCGTCGAGCCTCAGCATGATGAAGCGGAACAGGTTGTGCAGGTCGATCTGCCAGTACCACTCGGTATAGAGGCTGAGCGGAAGATTCACCCGGGCGAGCTCGCGCGAGAGGCC
>CAYPHO010000077.1:0-12187 GCA_964410245.1 uncultured Treponemataceae bacterium
GTTCGGGTTGGCGGCGAGGAATTCCAGGAGCCGGTATTCCTGCGCGTTGAGCGGCACCGTCTCGCCGCCGCGGGTCAGCTCGCCCTTCCCGGCGTCCAGCGCGAAGGCGCCGAAGCGGATCGTCCCGGAGGGGGCGCGGGCGCCGGGGCCCCCGGCCTGCCCCGCGCGCCGCAGGAGGGCTTCCATCCTGGCCACGAGCACGTTCGAGTCGAAGGGCTTGGGGAGGTAGTCGTCGGCGCCTTCATTGAGGCCGACGACGATGTCCATGTCGGCGCCCCGGGCCGTCAGCATGATGACGGGCACGCGGCATCCCGCCGCCCTGAGGTTGCGGCACAGCGATAGCCCGTCGCGCCCCGGCAGCATCAGGTCGAGGAGGACGATGTCGTACTCGCCGGACCGCGCGGCGGCCTCGCCGGAGAGCCCGTCGGCCCGGGTAGCCACCGCGCAGCCCTCGGCGGCCAGGCGGTCCTCGAGCGTCATGCGGATGCCCGGGTCGTCCTCGACGACGAGGACGCGCGCGCCGCTCAGCACGGCCTATCCTCGTCCGCCAGGGGAAGCTCGAGGACGAAGCGGCAGCCGGGCCGCCGCGTCCCGTCGAGCCTCCTGTACGGGCTCTCGAGCGAGAGCTCCCCCCCGAGCTCGCGGGCCTTGCGGCGCGCGATGTAGAGCCCGAGGCCCGTGCCCTTCTCGTTCCGCTCCCTGCTCGCCTCGCCGCGGTAGAAGGCCTCGAAGACGAGAGCGGCCTCGGCCTTCCCGATGCCGCTCCCGTCGTCCTCGACCGTGAAGCGCAGGGCCGAGGGCAGGCTGATCTTTCCCAGGACGCGCACGTCGCCCTTCGATCCCTCGGGATAAGCGTGGTAGATCGAGTTGGCGACCAGGTTGGAGATGACGAGCCTAAGGCTCTCGGGGTCGGACATGAAGCTCCTGGGCAAGGCCCCGAAGTCCCAGGAGAGGCCGACGCCCTCGGCCTTGGCGATCGCCTCGAGCGGCTGCCTGAGGCTCTCGAGGAAGGCGGGAGCCTCGAGCTTCGAGAGCCTGGGCGGCCCCGGCGACCGTCCCTCGACCCGTGAAGAGAGGATGACTTCCTCGACCATCGATCCCAATCGAAGCGCCTCGGCGTGGATCATCTCGCCGTAGGAGGCCAGCCTCTCGCCAGGGACGATCCCGCGGCGGATGTTGTCGGCCGCCGACCTGATCGCCGTGACCGGCGTCCGAAGCTCGTGCGTGACCGAGGCGACGAACTCGCGCTCCCTGACGCGGGCCAGGGCGAGCTTCCGCTTCTGGATCACCGAGAGGACGAGGGCCGCGCCCAGGCCGGCTAAGAGCCCCGTCCCGAGGAGCCAGTTCATCGCCAGCCTGCGCTCCATGGATCCGATCGCCGAGGAGGCGCTCATCGTCACGACCGCGAAGCGCAATCCCGGCACGCTTTTGGAATCGCGATCGTCGGCCCGTCCCTCCTTGGGATCGCCGGCGATCGCCGCCAGGCCCGATCGGTCGCGGCCCGGGCGGTAGAAGGAGCCGAATCCCGTCGGGACGGGCACGACGAAAGTCCGCGATCGCTCGGAGGAGATGCCCAGGAGGGCCGTGATCGGGTTGAAGGCGCGGCCGGGGCCCCCCGCTCGCGCTCGCTCGCTCGCCCATCGGATCTCGGCGCCGGGCAGCACGGCCGCTATCGCGGGCTTCAGGTAGGCCTCGAAGAAGCCCTCCGCGTCTATCCCGATGGCTATCGACGACAGATCCTCGCCTTGCCGGGAGGCGAAGAGGAATCCGTCGGCTCCCGGCGGGGGTACTCCTTCCGGGGGAGGGAAGGCGAGGGCCTCGACGAAGGCCATGCCCGGGCCCTCTCCGTCCTCGGGCCTATTGATCGCCGACCGGATGACGATCCGCTCGCCTGCGACCCAGGATCCGCTGCCCGGGTCCAGCGCGTAGCTCGGGCCTTCTCCCGATCCGAGGACGATGTGGACCGAGCTGATCAGGCCGGGCGAGGCGCCCGCCGGCCCGTAGAGCAAGTACTCCCGCTCGAGGAATTCGCGCATCTCGATCGCGCCCGGCCTCTCGGCGTCGAGGAACTGGCGCAGGTCGGCGACCAAGGGCGCGTATCTCTGGAACTCCCGCCCTATGGCTTGCCACACGGTCGCTTGGAGCGCCCGCTCCTCTCCCTCGATCTCTACCGCAGCGGCGCTGCTGAACCATCCGTACTGGATCGCCGCGACGAGGGCGACCGCCGTCGCGATGAGGGGTATCGAGAGGCGCGCTCCCAGGTCGCGCGGCCTCAATCTTCCGGCCATGCCTTGATGATACCCGGGGCCGCGGGAATTCTCCACATGCGGCACGGCCCGGGAGGGAGTATTTTACGCAGTTTACTTCCCTTTTACCCGGCGTTCACCATGGGGTTCGCCCGATACGCTAGATTCGCGTGCGGAGGGTAGTCAGGTGGATGCTGCGAACGCTAGGAGAATCGTCAATATGGACGACGTCAAGCCCAGCTCCCCGAAGGGGAAGAAGGCCAGGATGATCGTCGGGATCGCCGCCATGGCGGCGGCCGTCATCATCGTGGCCGCGATCCTCGGGACTGCCGGCTCGGGCTCGAAGGCGATAAAGGGATACTCGATCGCGACGGTGGAGGCGAAGGATTTCGTCAAGACTACCGAGGCCTCGGGCACGGTCGTCGTCGCCGCGGAGATCTCGGTTCCCAGCCCCCAGGAGGGCTACGCCGATAGCGTCTACGTCGCCGAGGGAGACGCGGTGAAGAAAGGGCAGGTGCTCGCGTCCCTGTCCGTTCCCGACCTCCTGGACGACCGCAGGGACCTGGCGGCCCAGCTCGCGGTCGCGAGGATCTCGCTGAAGAGCGTCCATAACGACTACGACTTCCAGATCGCGGCGAAGGACACTTCCCTGAAGCGGCTCGAGGCGAAGATAGCCGAGGCCGAGAAGGAGGTCGAGACGAAGAAGGCCCTCCTCGCGCTCAAGAGCTCGAGGCAGAGCGACTACGACGACGCGGCGGAGGCCTTGGAGGCCCTGCGGCAGGAGAGCGAGGACGCGGTTAGCGAGCGGGCGAACCTCCTAAGGCAGCGGGATATCGCCATCGAGAAGCAGCAGGCGACCATCGACCAGCTCCGGATAGAGCTGGAGAGGACCGACGGCGATATTGAGGAGGCCAGGATCAAGAGCCCCATCTCCGGCGAGGTGCTGAGCATCGCCTCGTCGCTTCAGGTCGCGGGGAGCCTCATCGCCAAGGGGACGACGATCATGACCGTCGCCGACCGCAGCGGGACCTATATCGACTTCGACGTCGGGGAGCAGTACGTATCCGCCCTTAAGATCGGCGACAAGATCGCGGCGACGATCGGCGCGAGCACGGTCATCGCTTCCATTACCTCCATCGGGCGCGTCGCCAGCCTCGCCTCGGACGGGCTCACCGCCACGGTCGCCGTGAGGGCAAAGCCCGAGGCCGGCTCTACCCTGACGCCCGGGGCCTCGGCCGTCGCCAGCATTCCCCTGGGCGCGAAGGAGGGGGCCCTGCTGCTCCCGAGGGGCGCCTACCTGACCACGGGCTCCCAGAAGTACGTCTACAAGGTTTCGGGCAAGAAGGCCGAGAAGACGGCCGTGGAGTTCGGCGAGATCCAAGGCAACCAGGTCGAGGTCGTCAAGGGCCTCGAGGCCGGCGACAGGATCATCGCCTCGAGCTATTCCGAGTATATCGACGAGAGCGTCGTCGACCTGAAGTGAAGGAGGGCGGAATGATAACGCTGAAGGGAATACGAAAGGAATACGAGCTGGTCGGCGGCGACGTGACCGCGCTCAAGGACGTCGACCTGAGGATCGACCGCGGCGAGTACGTGGCCGTCATGGGGCCCTCGGGCTCCGGCAAGTCGACCTTGCTGCATATCCTGGGCATCCTCGACACGGCGACGGCGGGCCAGTACCTCCTCGAGGACTACGACATCACCTCGCTGCCGGACCGGGAGCACGCCCGCATCCGCAACAAGCACTTCGGCTTCATATTCCAGAGCTTCAACCTCTTCTCCGAGCTCTCCGCCCTGGAGAACGTCATGCTGCCCATGGGCTACGCCGGCCTTCCCTTCCGCAAGCGCAGGGAGAGGGCCGAGTTGCTGCTCTCCGAAGTCGGGCTCGCGCACAGGATGCGCCACCTTCCCACCATGATGTCGGGCGGCGAGCAGCAGCGCGTAGCGATCGCCCGCTCCCTGGCGAACGATCCCGACGTCATCCTTGCCGACGAGCCGACCGGTAACCTGCCCTCCGACAAGGGCGAGGAGATCATGAAGATGCTCGAGGCGCTCAACGCGAAGGGCGTCACGATCCTGATGGTCACCCACAACCCCGAGCAGGGGAAGCGGGCTCGCCGGCGCCTCCTCATCCGCGACGGCATGCTGATAGGCGACGAGGGCAAGCCCGCCGAGGCCGGGGAGGAACTCGATGCGTAGCGAAGCCGGGAAGGTCGTCTCGAGGCGCTTCGCGTCGCGCATCGTCGAGTCGGGCCTCCTCATCCTGGCCGTCGCGCTCGGCGTCGGCGCCGCCTCCTCGGGCTTCTCCCTCCTGGCCAACACGCTGAAGGCCGGCGACGAGATGCTCGCCTCCCCCGCCTATCGCGAGCTGGTGGTGAGCGCGAGATCCAGCGCCGAGGAGATGACCGTTCCCGCGATGAAGCAGCCGGCCAGGTCGAATGTCGCGCTGACGGTCTCGGACCTCGAAGCGGCCAGGCTGGCGCCCGCCGTGGCCTACGCCTACGTGCGGAACCGCGACGACATCCGCTTCATCAACGCCCAGAGCGTCGCCGAGGAGAGCGCCATGCGGAGCCGGATGGAAGCCCAGGGCTTCGCTATGCCGGGCGCGCCGGCCGGCGGCCCCGGCGGATTCCGCGGCGCGACCGAGGACGACCTCAAGAAGGCGCGGGCCCAGGCCGATCTCGTGATCGTCGACTTCGAGGAGCTGCAGGGCTTCCGCGTCACGCCGCAGTTCTTCGACGCATGGTCCCTGAACGCGGCCGCCGGAAGCCTCCTCACCGACGCGGACGCCGAGGGCGACGCGAACTCCGTCGTCCTGGGAGCGAAGGCCGCCGAGAAGATCGCCGCGGGCAAGATGGATACCGCCGCGCTCGTCGGCAAGAAGCTCCTGTCGCGGGAAGGGAACCTCCTCGTGGTCGGCGTCCTCTCTCCCTACGGCGAGGCTTCGATAGACGAAGCCTTCTTCTCGCCCTACAGGACCTACACGAGCGCCGGGGGAGCGGACGGGCCGCCTCGCATGTGGGCCTTCAATACGATGCTCCGCTTCGCGGTTTCGGATCCGTCGAAGCTCGATTCCACCGCGTCCATCCTCTCCGATTGGTTCGAGTCCCGCTTCGGCGAGTCGCAGATAACGATATCGAACCCCCGAAGCGAGGCCCAGAAGCTGATTAACCGGAACGCGGGCATCAGCGTCCTCATCCTCTTCCTCTCGCTGTCGGGGCTCTTCATCGCCCTGGTCAACGTGTCGCACATCCTGATGAGCCGCGGCCTTCGCATGCGCAAGGGCGTCGGCATCATGATGGCCCTGGGCGCCTCGCGCCGGGCGGTGCTGGGCCTCTTCGCCTCCGAGGCCACGGCGGTGGCGATCGCGGGATCCGTCCTGGGCGGCGCCTTCGCCTTCCCGCTCTCGAGGACCATGCAGGGCGCGCTCGGCCTGTCCGGAGGGTCCTGGCTCTTCGTCCTCGCGGGCGTCGCGCTCTCGTGGATACTGACGATGGCCTGCTCCATCGCCCCGGCCTGGCAGAATTCCAGGATCGTCCCGGCAGAGGCCATGCGGGCCGCATAGCCCGGGGAAGGATTGTCGCATGAAGAAGTTCCTGACCATGATGCTCCGCCACTGGCGGAAATCTCCCGTGAAGATCACGCTGACCGTCCTGTCGGTCGCGCTGGGCACGGGCATACTCATCCTCTCGTTCAGCGCCGGCGCGATCATCGAGGATCGCGTCACGGGCGGCATGGCCAAGTCGGGCTCGATCCTCTACGTGTCCAACGGGACCTGGAAGAGCGACGGCACCATCGAGCGCGAGATGCGCGCCGAGTGGGACGCCGAGGCTCCCGAGAAGGTCGTCGCCGAATCGGGCGTAGCCTCGGCGGCCGCCATTATCAGCACGGCGCCCTTCGACTCCGTATCGGTCGCCGGCGAATCCTACCGCCTGCGCAGCGCCGTCGGCTCCTCGCCCGAGTACTTCGAGGTCTTCTCGCTCGAGACGGTCGCGGGCGTTCCCATGGTTTCCGAGGACCTCTCGCAGGGCAAGAAGCGCGTCTGGGTCAGCGAGACCTTGGCCAACATCCTCTTCGGCTCGGCCGAGGGGGCCGTGGGCAAGCAGCTGCAGCCGCCGGGAATGCGCATCGTCCGCGGGCCGCGCGGCCAGCAGGAGAGCCAGACCCTCATTACCCAGTACACTGTCGCCGGCGTGTTCAAGGATCCCAATGAGGTCGCCAGGCGCTCCTACGGCATCGGAGATCTCGTCTATCCCTACACCGCCATGCTGCCGGCCGGCATGAACGCGTCCTTCATTACCCGGATGATGTCCGGCACCTTCGTCGTCAAGACTAAGGACGCGTCGGTGAAGAAGGCCCAGGCCGCCATCGCCGAGACACTGGTAAACGACTACGGCCAGGACGTCGAGGTGGCGGTATGGGAGGGCTCGGCCAGGGGCGCGTCCACCTACCTCGAGCAGCTCAGGCAGGCCATCGCGATATTCACCGTGTCGGTGAACCTCCTCGGCCTCCTGCTCCTGGTCATCAGCTCGCTGGGCATCTTCAGCGTGATGGTGGTGGAGCTCCTCGGCCGGCGCAGGGAGATCGCCCTGGAGCGGGCGCTGGGCGCCTCGCAGGCGACGGTCGTCCGCGAGTTCTGGAGCTGGTCCGTCGCCTTAAGCTTCATCGGGGCCGTCATCGGCCTCGTCCTCGCGCTCATCCTGTCCAAGCCCGTGCTCGGCACTATAGCGCCCCTCGTCGGCGAGGTGTCGGACCAGTTCCGCGACGCCGCCGGCCTGGACTTCGCGTCCGCGGTCGGCGGGATCGCCCTGGCCCTGGGCTGCGGCGGCATCCTCGGCGCCCTGCCGGCCTTCGGGGCGGTCAAGGGCAATATCGCCGAGACCCTAAGGGAGGTCTGATATGGGAACGGGAAAGAACGCGAGCCGGGCGGCGCTCTCGATGCTGCTTGCCGTCCTGGCCGCGGGCGCCTTTTCGCAGGCGTCCAAACCGGCCACGCTCGACGAGATCGCCGCCGCCGGCAAGGAGAACAGCATCGATTACGCCAAGGCCCTCCTCTCGGCGAGCAAGGCCGAGGCGAGCATTCCCGGCCTAATCAAGGCGAAGTCCGCGACCTTGACGACGAGCTATTCGTACGCGGGCGCCAGGACCGCGGCCTCGCTCTCGTCCGCGACGACCGCCGCCGGCTCCTCGGCCGCGCTGAGCGTTCCCTTGGTAGACCAGGCCAGCCTCTCGGCCTCGATCTCGGACGACCTCTCGTCGAAAATCTCGGCGACGCTGAAGCCGCTCGCGCATGACGATACCAGGACGCAGGCCCTGATCGCGTACGAGAAGGCGGTCGCCGCAGCCGACGAGGCGGGCAGAGGCGCCGGAACGGACGCGGTCAAGGCTGCGTTGAAGTGGATGTCGCTCAAGCGGCAGCTCGCGACGCAGGAGCGCAGCGTCGCGTACAGGGAAGAGGCCTACAGGGCGGTCAAGGCCGCCCGCGAGCTCGATCCCGAGAACTTCAGCCTCGATGACGTCTCCGACGCGCTCAAGGAGTGGTCGGCCGCGAGGACCGCGTCGATCAATCTCCGGTCGAGCGAACAGGCGGCGGCAACCGAGCTGCGCGCCTTCCTGGGCCCGGCCGCGGCCGAGGGAGATCCCGTCCAAGCCCTCGGCATGGACGAGCTAGCGGAGGCGCTCGCGGCCCTCAAGGACTCGCTCGACGGGGCGGAATCCTCGGGCGCCGCGGAAGGCTACGGCGTCAAGGCTGCGTCCCTTGATTTGAGCTCCGCCGCATCTACGGCCAAGTCGACGTGGCTCTTCGATCCCGACCTCTCGGTCTCGGCCGGCTTCTCGTTCCCGGCGGATGGCGATCCGGACCCGAGCCTCTCGGTCAGCCTGACGCTCAGCCTCGATGACCTGCAAGGCGACGCGGTCTCCAGGGCCAAGGAAGAGCTCGCCTTGGCCGGCAGGACCCTGGCCATGGCGAGGAGCTCCCAGGAAAACTCCTATAACGCGGCCGTCGCCGCCGTACAGGCCGCTGCGATCGCCGTCGAGGGTCAGAATGTATCCCTCGCCCAGGCGGCGGAGATCCGGGCGGAGGCGGCCTTCCTCTACGCCCGGGGAAGCTATTCCGAGCTCGAGGACGACCAGGCGGCCCTCTCCCTGGCCCAGGCCGAGGACGCCCTCTACCAGGCGCTGGGCGACGAGTACTCGGCCTGGCTGGACCTGGCCGCGCTCGCGAAAAAGTAACCTTACGGCGATTCAGTTTATTAGATTACTGATAGGGAACGGGCGCCTCGGCGCTCGGGCCGGTACGGCGAAGGGTCGGGCGTAGGAAGGCCTCCTCTCCGCGCTTCCCCTCCGAGGGACGCGGACCGACGGGGTTCCCTTTCCTAGGTTCACGTCCGACCCGGACAACCCGGCCCGAGCGCCGAGGCGCACGTCGCTTGCGCGGGCAGCGGCCTTCGCGCTAAGGTCCCCCGGGAGGCGGATCGCGCGCGAGGCGGCCGCTTCCCGGGAGGCGGCTTCATGGACGAGATACGGTCGGCGCTCATCGTCGGCGCGGGCGCGGTCGGCGCCTCGGTCGCGAGCGCGATACACGACGCGCTTCCCGGCGCGGCCGGCGTGCTGGCGGGCGAGGCGAGGGCGGCCCGCTTCCGCGCGGAGGGCTTCCTGGTCAACGGCCGGCGCTACGACTTCCCGGTCGTCCCGTCCCGCGAGGCGCCCGCCGCCGGCGCCGAGCCCGGCCTTATAATCGTCGCCGTGAAATGCCATCAGCTGGCCGCGGCCATCGAGGACATGCGGCCCTATGTCGGGCCTCGGACGCTGATCCTGTCGCTCCTCAACGGCATCTCCAGCGAGGACGAGCTGGCCGCCGCCTTCGGCCGCGAGAAGGTCCCCTACGCGATGATCATCGGCATCGACGCGCTCAGGGAGGCCGGCTCGATCTCCTACGCCTCCACGGGCAAGATCACCTTCGGGGACGCGCGCAATCGCCCCGGGGCGCCTAGCGAGCGCGTGTCGCGCATTGCGGCCTTCTTCGATCGAGCCGGAGTCCGCTACGAGGTCCCGGCGGACATGATCCGCGCCCTTTGGTTCAAGTTCATGATCAACGTCGGGATCAACCAGGCCTCGGCCGTCCTGCGAGCGGAGTACCGCGCCTTCCAGGAGCTTCCCGAGGCGCGCGAGGTCATGGAAGGCGCGATGCGCGAGGCCGTCGCCGTGTCGAAGGCCCTGGGCACCGGCCTCGTCGATTCCGACATCGAGGCCTGGTACGCTACGCTCCGGGGCCTGTCGCCCGACTCGAAGACCTCGATGCTCCAGGACGTCGAGGCCCGGCGCAAGACCGAGGTCGAGGCCTTCGCCGGCAAGGTGGTCGAGCTGGGCGCGGCGGCCGGCGTGGCGACTCCCGTCAACAAGCTCCTCTTCGGGATCATCAGGACGATCGAGAAGCGCTACTGAGGCCGGGGGCGCTGGCGGCCTAGGGGCCGCGCGGGGCCGGAACGCGCGCTCCCGGCTTGACGCGGCCCGGTCGCGGCTGTAGATTAACGCTGTTAATCTACCGGGAGGCGCCATCGTGACGGAGGGCTCGGGCTTCCGCGAGCGGATCATGCGAGCGGCCCTGGACTTGATAGACTCGAGCGGCGGCGCGGCGGGCGTCGGCGTCAGGGAGATCGCGCGGATGACCGGCTGCTCGGCCCCGAACGTCTACAACCACTTCGCGGGCATCGGGGAGCTCAGGGCCGAGGCCCTGCTGCGGATATCCGCCGAGTACGGCGCGGCCGTCGGGAAGGCCATGCGCGGCCCGGCGGCGCGGCGCGACCCCTTCGGCGCGGCCGCCCGCGCCTTCCTGGGATTCGCCGAGGATCATCCGGGCTGGCTCTACTTCTACCTCTTCGAGAAGCCGGGCGAAGGCGCGCGCGGGAGCGTCATGGAGGACGGCGAGGCCAGGGGGCGCGAGATGGGCGCGATCGTCGCGGCCGCCTCGGGCGGGAGGCTCTCCGGGGACGCGGCCGGCTTCGCGACCGAGGCGGTTTACCGATATCTGGTCGGCGCGGTATCGGAGCGCCTGACCGGCAAATCGGAAACGGGGAATAGGAAGGACTTCATCGATGGGACGGCGCGCTCGGCCAGGATCGTCTTCGACGCCCTCGTCGAGGGGCTGTCGGCCCCCAGGGGCGCGAGGGGAAAGGGAGCGGGGAAATGATCAAGAACTCGACGCTGGCGGCCTCCTGCGCGATATGCCTGCTCGTGGCCGCGACGGCCCTCGCCGGCGTTTTCGATCCCGGGCTCTACGATGGCTGCGCCTGCGCCGCGACCCGGGAAGCCTTCCTGGGACAGGACCTGGTGTCGCTCATCGTCCTCGCCTTCTTCGCGCCCTCCGTCCTCGCCTCGCGCCGCTCCTCGGTCCGAGGCGCGATCATGAGCCTCGGCTGCCTTTCCTACTATATATACTGCTACGGGTACTACGCCTTCGGCCTGGCCGACACCCCGCTCTACCTCGCCTACCTCGCGATCCTCGGCGCCTCGGCCTACGCCTTCATATTCATCGCCGCCGCCTGCGCGCCGTCGAAGATCCTCGCGGCGGCCGGCCCGCGCATGCCGCGAGTCGCGATCTCGGCCTTCCTCATCTTCGCCGCGGCCTTCACGGGAATAGCGGTCGAGCTTCCGCCGCTTATCGGATCGGCCTTCGCATGGCGCGCGGCGGGCATGAAGAGCGCGAGCGCCTTCATCGTCACGGACCTCGCGATCCTATTTCCCGGCATGATCATCGCCGCCTGCCTGGCCCTGCGGCGCCGCATCGAGGGCTTGTTCTTCTCCGGCGTCCTCCTGGTCAAGACCGTCACCTTGATGCCGGCCATCGTCGCCGCGGACCTCATCAACTTGGCCGGGCGCGGAGAGCTCCTCGACCCTTCTTTCGATATCGTCGCGACGGTATTCTTCGCGGCCTCGCTTATCCTGTCCATCATCTATTTCCGGAGCCTGCCGAGGGCGGCGGCCGATCGCGGCGCCGCGCCGTCGTACTAGGCCGCCCGCCCGTGCTATCATCCTTCCCATGCCCGCCTCGATACTGTGGTACGACCTGGAGACCTTCGGCCTCGAGCCCCGCTACGACCGCATCGCCCAGTTCGCGGCCGTTCGGACCGACGAGCGATTGGAGGCGACGGGCGAGAGGATCCTGCTCTACTGCAAGCCGACCCCGGATTACCTGCCCAGCCCGCAGGCCTGCATGGTCCACGGCATAACGCCGCAGTTCGCCCTCGCCCAGGGGCTCTCGGACTACGACTTCGCCAAGGCGCTGCGCGCCGCGATGTGCGAGCCGGGCACGACGAGCTCGGGCTACAATACCCTGCAGTTCGACGACGAGTTCATACGCAATCTCCTGTACCGGAACCTCTACGACCCCTACGAGCGCGAATGGCGGAACGGCAACTCGAGGTGGGACCTCATCGACCTCATGCGGGCGGCGCGCGACCTGCGGCCCGAGGGCCTCGTGTGGCCGTCCGGCGAGGACGGCAGGCCCATCTTCACCCTGGTCGCCCTGGCGAAGGCTAACGGCGTCTCGCACGAGTCCGCGCACGACGCGATGTCCGACGTCCTGGCGACGATCGATCTGGCCCGCCTCGTGCGCGCGCGCCAGCCCAAGCTCTACGAGTGGTACTGGACGCACCGCACGCGCGATTCCCTACGGCCCCTGGTCGACCTGGTTGACCGCACTCCCCTCGTGCATACCGCGGCGGCCTACACGTCCGAAAATGGCTGCACGACGATCGTCGCCCCGCTCTCGATCGATCCGGAGAACCGCAACCAGCTGGTGGCGATAGACCTCCGCTTCGATCCCTCGGACATCGTCGGCCTCCCCGTCGAGGAGATACGCAGGCGCGTCTTCACCAAGGCCTCCGAGCTCGAGGTCCCGCGCGTGCCCCTGGTGCGGATCAGGCTGAACCGCTGCCCCT
>CAYPHO010000078.1:0-11866 GCA_964410245.1 uncultured Treponemataceae bacterium
CTCGAAACCCTCGCGCGGGACGGGGATGCCCCACTTGAGGTCGCGGGTGATCGCCCGCTCCTTGAGGCCGTCGCGCAGCCAGGCCTGGGTCATCTGGATCGCGTTATTCGCCCAGAAGCCCTCGACGCTCGCCTTCCTCATCCAGGCCTCGAGCTTGGGGCGGATCGAAGGCAGGTCGATGTACAGGTGGGTCGTCGAGCGGGGCTTGGGCGCCTGGCCGCAGGTGGAGCACTTGGGCTCCTTGAGCTCGGTCGGGTCGAGGAGCTTGCCGCACTTCTCGCACTGGTCGCCGCGCGCCCCGTCGTAGCCGCAGACGGGGCAGACGCCGACGACGTAGCGGTCGGCCAGGAAGCGGCCGTCCTTCTCGCAGTAGAGCTGCTCTATAGTCTGGGACTTGACGAGGCCCGCGGCGTCGATATCGCGGAAGAGCGACTGGGTGATCTCGATGTGGCGGGGATGGGAAGTGCGTCCGAATTTATCGAAGGCGATGCCGAACCAGGAATAGATGCCCCGGTGGATCTCGTGGTAGCGGTCGCAGAGCTCTCGCGGCGTGACGCCCTCCTCGAGGGCCCTTGTCTCGGTCGCGGTGCCGTACTCGTCGGTCGCGCAGATGTACAGGGTCTCGTAGCCGCGCAGCCTGCAGAAGCGGGCGAAGACGTCAGCCGAGAGCACCTGGATCAGGTTGCCCAGGTGCGGGACGTTATTGACGTAGGGCAGCGCGGAGGTGATGAGGCGTCTCTTCATTTTTCAACAATAGAGCCGGCTTCGCGGGAGTGTCAAGATTGAGCGCCCGGGCGATGGGCGCTCCCGGGCGGCGGGCGCCCTCGGGCGCGGCCCTAGAAGGAGACGACCGCGCCCAGGCTCAGCTCGAAGCCCAGGCTTAACGTGCCCGAGGCGGCGTCCTTCCGCTGAGAAAAGGCCGCTACCGCCTTGAGCGTCACCCGCTCGGGAACGGTTACCCGCGCCTCTACGGACTCGGAGGCGCTCCAGCCGATCCTGCTGGGCGTCGCGTCGCCCGACAGGCCCTCGAGGCCGGCCGAGAGGGAGTAGATCGAGCGGGCTACCGGCTTCAGGTAAGCGAGGGAGGAGAGGTATCGGGACGCGGCGCCCTTCGAGGCGCCCTCGTCCGCGGCTTGCGCCTCGCCCGCGGCCTGAGCCTCGCCCGCGGCCTGAGCCTCGCCCGCGGCCCCGCCCTTATAGGGAACAAGGAGCGAGTACGCGTCGAGGAGGAGATGCCGTTCCGCCCGCTTCGAGTAGGACAGCTTCAGGAGCTCGGACCAGGAGCTCGAGCTCGGCGTCGACTTCAAGGAAAACGCGTTGTCGACATCGAGGCGGTCCGATGCGCCTGCGTAGAGCGTCCCCAGGAACTGGGATTGGATCGAGGTCTCCGACAGGCCCGAGCCTCGCCCGAAGGCCAGTGAGGCTTTCAGGATGCCGAGGTACTCGTCGCTGTCGAAGCCGAGGCCCAGGGGGGCGGAGCCGAGGCTGCCGAATACGTTGACCGCGGCCCATTTGCCCGAGGCTTCGGCTACGAGGCGGTCGCCGACTTGATCGCCCGAGCGCGACAGCTCCCTGCGGCAGGCGATCGACAGGGCCGAGGGGACGAGGAGGTCGCTCCAGGCCGAGCCGACCTCGCGCGAGAGCGTCGCGCCCGCCTCCGAGGAGAGGAGTGCCTCCTCGATATCCGAGGACGGGAGCGCAGTCTGCGCCGCGAAATCGCTCGCGGCCGATTCCGAGAACATCTCGACGAAGGGGATGCCCGCGTAGAGGACCGGAAGGGCGCCCAGGTCGGAGAGCGCGATGGCCGCGTCGTCGACGAGGCCGACGCCCGCGCCGGAGCGCTTGTCCTTCCACGCCCTCTCGTAGTGCGGCGCGATCGACAGGCCTTCGCCCCCCAAGGGCAGGCTGAGCCGCAGCGTGGAGCCGTCCCTGCGGATGCCGCCCCCGGAGGTCAAGGGCTCGGCCTCGCCGCCGATCGTGATCGAGGCGAGCTTCGCGCCGGCTTTCCCGCTCGCGACGGATAACGCGGCCTTGACGGAGCGCCTGTCGGATTCCGACTCGAGCGAGGGGAGCGCGTAGGCGAAGGATCCGATCCAGGCCGGCGCGTAGCCGCGGCCGATGCCAGGATCGAAGGATCCGCTCGGAGTGGCGCGGTTCGAGGCCTCGAGCCCGAGGCTCGCGGCGTTTCCCGCGGCCGAGAGCGTAGCGGCCCATTCCTGGACCCAGAGCCCCTCGCCGAGCAGCGATGCGGGAGCCGTCCACGCGGCTTTCTGCTTGAGCTCGGCCCCGAATGCGGACCCGATGCGGAGGTTCAAGCTGTCCTGTCGCCCGAATGAGCCGGTGGCGGGATCGTAGTCGAAGCTATCGGAAAGTCGCAGCGGGAAGGAGACCGAGGGAAGGACGATCTCGTGCCCGCCGCGGAGGGACGGATCCCGTTCCGATGAGATCGTACCCCGCGCATGCGCGCCGATGCCGAGGAAGAGGAAGTCGGTCTTGGCGTTGAGGCCGCTCGAGGCGTAGGAGTCGTCGGCGAGGCTCGCCTGGGCGTCGAGCGACGCGCTCAGTCCCGAGATCCAGGGCAGGCCGCCCTGCCCCAGCCTCAGTTCCGGATTCGAGTAATCGAGGGCGCCCTGGGCGATCGCCGCTATCCGGCCGATCGAATCCTCCAGGCATATCTCGTCGATCCAAACTGCTTCGCCAGAGTCGAGCCCTGATATCGATATCACTATGCGCGAGGCTCGCAGCATCGGGTCGAAGGATGCGCTCGCTCCGACGAGGGGAAGTTCGGGTGAATCCTCGGTGTCCTGGATATACACCGTCGCGTCGCCCGAACCGTAATGGAGGATGTAGCGATGCCAGGAGCCGTCCGCGGTTCCGGGGATGTCCCAAATGCGGATCGCGTAATTCGGGGTCGCCGCGCCATCGTCGACGCTCAGCTCGAGCGTCGAGTCAGAGGGAATACGCGCGTAGAGAGAAAAAGTCTTGAAGGATTCAACGGGCGGCGCGTCGACGATCTTTTCGAATGATGCCGAGGCGGATGCGCTCGCACCGGCTTCGATGCGAAGGGCCTGCTGGGTTGATCCGTCCCTATGCAGATCGCGAATAAGATCGGGGAAAGCATCATCGAGCTCGTCTTCCTTCGTCTCGACGTTCGTATAGTCGGTACCCGAGGCCGGCATGAAGCTCGATGTATACGATCCAGAGTCTTCCATTCCCTCGACGCGGTATCGGCCCGTCGCGTCGTCCCGCGAATAGACGGCCGCCACGGCCGCCCGGTGCGAGAGCCGCTCGCCCTTCGTCTTCTCGCCGCCCGTCAGGGTGACGCGCCCGGGACTGGTATAGCCTCCCGCGGCGTAGCTCGCGCCGGGGACCGACCAGGCGGTGCCCAGTGCGGCCCATGCCTCGCTTTCCTCGGCGAGCTTCCAGAAGCCACCCAGGGCCGCCGACAGCATGCCCGCTCGCCTCTCCGAGCTCTCGCGCATGTACGAGACCTCGATCTCCTCGGCCAAGGAGGGCGGCGTCGCGAGCCTCACGACGGAATTATCGGTATCGACCGTGAAGGCGAAATCCTGGACCCCGTTCCGCCGTATTTCGACCGATCCTGCGATGGCGTCCTTGTCGATCGAGATGCTGGAAGCCGGGGAGAACTTCCTGATGACAACCTTCTTGGAGAAGACCGGGGCGTAGGGCAAGACTTCGGGATCGGAGAAGTCGGTATCGTACAACCATGGCATGTCGGCTTCGAAGGGCCGCCTGTATAAAGGGTCGCCGGGATCGACGATGCCGGAGCGAACGACTTCGACGAAGCCCGAGGGATCGATGCGCGCTTCGTAGTCGGTATCTCGCTGTCCCGAGGCCGCGTCGATCACGTATGCGTCGGAGCTTACCGGATCGGCCGTCGTCGCGTATCGGCAGAGGACTTGGAGCCGCGGATCGATCGTCCCGTCGGAGGGATCGGGCGGCGGCTCGTAGAGGAGGTCGCAGGCGCCGACGCCGGAGAGCGAGACATTGTTCCCCGGATCGGCGCCGCTGCCCGGATAGTAGGCGGCGACGCGGGTCTTCGCGGCCGAGGATAGGGCGACGAATCCCGTCGCCGCGGAGTAGCCGTACTCGCCGGTCCCGAGCTTCCGGTAGAGGCGGCCGTCGCCATCCGCGACGCTTCCCGAGGCGCTCTCGACATAGACTTCCAGGCCAGGGCCCGGATCGAGGAAGGTCGCGAAGTACTTGCCCGAGATGAAGGACTCGGGCGAGAGGACGGTTTCGACGATCTCCGAGCCGCCGACGAATTTCCTGGTCACGCGCTCGGCCTGATCATAGCGGAGCATCGCGCGCCCGGCGAAACCCTCGCGCTCGACGCGCGCTGAGGCGCCGAAAGACCGGTAGGAGCCCTCCGCGAAGGACAGGAAGGGAATCGCGGGGAAGGAAATCCCGTCGTTACCGATCCGCGCTTCCTTGAGCGCCTCGTCCTCGCCGCCCCTGTAGCCGGCGGCGAAGCGGGCCTCGTCGATGCGTCCCGAGACCTTGGCCTCGACGAATACCTTCTTGAAGAGGAGGAAGGACAGGAATACGTCGGGATCCTGCTTAAAGAGCAGAGGCGAGGCCGAGGAGAGCTGGAGATCGCCGCCCTCCTCCGAGGATTGGAACACGAGGGATCCGAGGATATCCGCGGACCAGAGGCCGCTGACGAAGAGCTCGGCGTCGGATTCGCCGCCCTTCCCCAGGCTCGCCGAGAAGAGGCTCTTCGGCGCTTCCTCGGGTAGGGCGGACTCGAGGGGCGAGGCGGCCGGAGCGGATAGCCCCGCCCATGCGAGGGCGGCGAGGAGGGATATCGCGCGACGCGCGATCCGTGCACCGGGCAGCTGACTTCCTTTCGCCATCTCGGCCGGGTATGATACTTCAAACATATCGCGGAGGTAAGCGGCGCCGGCCGCGTCCCATGGTCGTATCAATGCTGTCGCTGATCATCGAGCTGCCCGAAGCGACGTCCCTCAAGGACAAGCGAAGCGTCGTTTCCTCGATCAAGGCTCGCCTGGCCCCGAAGTTCCGGCTCTCCGTCGCCGAGGTCGATCTCCTCGATTCCCTGGCCTTCGCCGAGATAGGCGCGGCCATCGTCTCTAATTCGGCGGAGTTCGGGGAATCCGTGCTGCACAAGGCGCTTAAGCTCGTCGAGGACGAGATGGGACTGCGCGTCCACGACGCGCAGATCCATTCCGAGCGATACTGAGGATGCGGCCGGCTTCATGATGTATACTTCCGTCGACGAGGGAGGTTGAGGTGAAGGCTCGCATCCTACCGATCGCGCTCGCGCTCTCGCTGATCCCGGCGCTCGCCGCGCTCGCCGCGGACGCGCCAGCCGGGGAGAAGGCCGCGGCCGCCGAGGCCGACGCGTACATGGCGAAGGCGCTCGAGGCGATAGAGACCCGGCACCTTTCCGAGGCCATACGATCCTACGTCGCCGCGCTGGCGAGGGCCGAGGCCTATCCCTCGCTCCGCCCGCGGGCGGCCGAGGCCGAGGCTGCGCTCGCGATGATCGGCGCCCGGCTGACGCTCGAGCCATCCTCGGATTGGGTCGACGCGAAGGGCGCGCAGACGGCCGGGTCGACGCGAGAGCTCGCCAAGGGCGGGGGCCGGGCGCCCGCCGTCTTCCTCTTCGAGAGCTTCGGGGAAGTGAAGTCCCCGGTCGCCGACGCCTCCATCTCCTTCGCCTTCGAGCGGAATTCCGGGACCCTGATCGGATCGGCGGCGACGGACGCCTACGGCGAGGCGAACAGCTCGGTCTTCTCGCTGGACGAGCCGGGCGAGGAGGCGGTGATCCGCGCCTTCCCGGAATTCCTCGTCGACGGGCGAGCCTACGCGTTCAAGGACGTATTCCGCGATTTCGCCTATCTTCCCTCGATCGACGCCGCCTTGGTCGCCTCGCTCGAGCGCTCGGAGTTCGGGCCGAGCGACGACCCGAAATCCATCGCCGCCGTCTCGGAGGCGCTCGGGCCGATCGGGATCGAGCTCGCGCCGCGCAACGGCAAGCTCTCGGAGCCGCTCTTCCTGGACGCCTTCGGGGGGAAGCTCTCGGCCCTCGCGGCCATGGGCCTGTCCGATAGCCTGCCCTACGCGGCCTTCGCCCTGGTCGAGGTCTCCCCTTCCCGGCAGATGGAGTACGACGGGAAGAAGTACGAGATCTATACGGCCTCGGCCGCGATCGGCTTCCGGATCGTCCGCTCGGACGGCTCGGTCCTGTTCTCCTTGAAGCCGGCCTCCGCCATGGGCCAGGGAGGCAGCCGCGAGGCGGCGGTCGCCGATGCCTATCGGCGATCGGGCATCGCCCTCTCGGCGGCGCTCCGCGAGCGCGGGGAGGAGATAGGGCGGCTCCTAAAGGCGGAATAGGGGCCGGCCGGGCGCGGCGCGGCTCAGCGCGAGTACAACGGGGCGAGGGGCGCGGCGCGCCTTGAATCGCCGCCCTACTCGCCCTCCCCGCCCTCTCCCGGATCGGCGAGGTGGCCCCGCCCTCCCCTGCCCAGGAGCCGCGCCCTCGTCACCTTGCCGAGCCCGCGGCGCTCGATGTCGAAGACCGCCGCCTGGGCCCTGCGGCCGCGCTCGCTCCCGTCGTCGAAGAGCTCTCCCTGGACTCCCTGGCCTTCCTTTTCCAGGTCGGCTAATCCGAGCCCCAGGAGGCGGATCTCCGACCTTCCGTCCCAGGACTTGCCCAGGAGGGCGACGGCCCCCGCCACGATGTCCTCCGAGGAAAGGTAGTACGAAGCCTGGGTCGATCGCCGGGTAAGGGTCGTGAAGTCGTGGAGGCGCAGCTTCAGGACCAGCTTCCTGGATCGGAAGCCCTCGTCCCACAGGCGGTACGCGAGCTCGTCCGCGAGGGAGAGCAGTACGGTCTCGATACGCTCGCGGTCCGAGGTGTCGCGCTCGAAAGTGGTCTCGCTGCTCATGGATCGGGAGCCCGCCTCGCCGTCCGAGAGCATGCCGGGATCCCGGCCCCTGGCCGCGTCGTACAGGAAGGAGGCCCCGGCCCTGCCGAAGATCGAAGAGAGCTGCTCTCGGCCGAAGGATTGCAGCTGCGCCATGCTCAGGATGCCGAGCTCGCGGAAGCGCTCCTGGGTCTTCTCGCCCGCCCCCCAGAGCTTGCCCAGCGGCAGCTCGAGCATGAAGGCCTCCTCGCCCCCGCTCTCGACTACCACGAGGCCGTCGGGCTTGCGCAGGCCCGAGGCGATCTTCGCGACATAGGGATTGGACGCGACGCCGATCGAGATGCTAAGGCCGGTCCGCTCCCGGACGCGGTCCTTGAGGCGCCTCGCCGCCTCGGCCGGCGGCCCCCAGAGGCGCTCCGTACCGGTCATGTCGAGGAAGGCCTCGTCGATGGACATCCGGCGGAGATCGGGGGTGAACTCCTCGAAGACGGCCATGACCTCGGCCGACTTCTCGGCGTAGCGCCGGCCCCTGGGCAGTATGAACGCGGCGTCCGGACAGCGCTTGAAGGCCTCGGATACCGGCATCGCCGAATGGATGCCGAAGGCCCTCGCCTCATAGGAGCAGGTGGAGACGACGCCCCGATGGCCCGGCAGGGCGCCTACGACCACGGGCCTGCCGCGGAGGGAGGGATCGTCGAGCTGCTCGACGGAGGCGAAGAAGGCGTCGAGGTCGACGTGGAAGAAGACCGAGCCCATCAGTCCCAGCCGGCGAGGTCGAAGCTCGCCCGAACTAAGGTCTCGAAGTCCGCGGGGGCCTCTCCCGTCGGCAGGGAGTAGGGCTCGAGCGGCCCGAGGTAGCCGGCCTCGACGACGAGCCTGGCCTCGAAGTCCTCCGGGACTGTCAGGGTAAAGGACATCGAGGGGCCAGGATTGACTCCCGCGAAGATCGTCGCTCGCTTGCCGTCCAGCGACACCTCGAAAGGAAGGCTGCAGTCGTAGATGAACAGGCCCTCGGACTCGAGCGTCAGGACGACCTCGTAGGGCTCGTCGCGGAATCCGACCTCGAGCCGCTGGCGCTGGCGCCCCAGGAAGGAGCTGCGCTCGCCCTCCAGCGTCACGCGCTCCTCGCGGTCCTCGCCGACGATTCGCAGCTCGTCGCGCTCGGCGCGGTACGCGACCGGCTCGCCGCCCCGGTAGACCAGCCCCGAGCCCATCCTCCGCCTGCCCTTCAGCGTAGCCTCGAAGGAATGGGCGTCCTGGTCTATCCGCTCCCTGGCGACGAGGTCCTCCCGTAGGCCCTTCGAGACGAGGGGGGCCGAGGCCGCGGCGACGGCCGCGGAAAGCTCGGCCGCCAGGGCCAGGACGGCGAAGGCCAGGGCCGCTCGCCGCCGCGCGACCGCGCCCGGCTTCGCGAGGAAGAGCAGCGGGCTCGCCGTGAAGACGAAGACGGGCAGCAGGAGCGCCGACAGGAGGAGGACGCCGCCGATATCGGGGACGACTATCCTCTCGAAGGCGCGCATCTCGGGCTTCGCGAGCATCTGGGCCACGATCGCCGTGATGGGCGCGTACATCAGGAGATAGGCGGCGATGGTCGCCCATTTCCTCCGGAGGGCGAGCGAGGCCTCGACCACGATGAAGGCCCAGACGAAGTAGAAGGTGACGCTGAGGTCGACGGCCGCGAAGACGAGGATGTCGAATGCCAGAACGATCAACGCGGCGAATTCGTAGAAATAGGGATTCGGCGTAAGGAGGCGCTGCTCGACCGATATCGAAAGCAGGGCCAGGAAGAGGAGGAAGGCCGAGGCGAAGCGGGCAGAGACCGCCCACTGAGGCGCGAGCCTCCACGCGTCCGACGAGCCCAGGAGCTCGGCGGCGAGCCTCGAGGAGCCGGCCCCTGCGAGGAAGGAGGCGACGAGGGCGCCGTAGAGGATCGCGAGCTCGCCCGCGACGATCGGCGCGCGCCGGAGCAGCGTCTTCGCCGCCGCCCGCCTGGTGACGGTCAAGGCGAGGATCGATATCGCCACGACGAGCGCGAAGGCGACGAGGAAGGCGGCGTAGGGAGTCTCCCGCGCGACCGCCGTGAGCCCGCCGAGCTGGAAGATGAAATAGTGCCTGTCCCAGCTGTCCGAGAAGCCGCCGGCCTCTAGTCGCGAGAACTCGTCGATGAAGGACAGGAGCCAGCCCTCGTCGGCCCGAGCGCGCGAGGATCCCTCGCTCCTCAGCTCGATCGCGGGGATGCCGGCCTCGAGGTAGGGAGCCGCGGGGCCGTAGTCGTCGGCGAGCCCCAGGCGGAATACCTGCATGCGGCCGGCCTCGAGGTCGAAGGCGGCTCCCGAGCGCTCGAGGGAGCGCCGGACCGCCTCGTAGTACCAGTAGGGCGAGAGGATCCCCCTGCCCGCGTTCCTCGCGGTCAAGAGGCCCGGCGGCCCGTCGAGGCTCAGGTAGAGCGCGGCGAGTGGATCGGAGCGGCTCGCGCGGCGCAGCCAGGTCCTCGTCCCGAGCGAGGCCGCCTCGCCGCCGGATTCCTTGCCCCGCCGCTCGGCCCCGAGGAACGCGAACCTGAGGGAGACGGGCGGCGGTCCCTCGGCGGCGGCTCGCTCCGCCAGACGGACGGCGGCGTCGAGGGCGGCAGCGATCCCGTAGGCGCCCTCGGAGGGGTCCTCGGCGTCGATCCACGAGTTGACGGGGACTATGACGGCGAGCTCGTCGGCAGCGCGGCCGCGTATCCCCGCCTCGATGATCGTCGATCGGGAGTATCCGCTACCGACGTCGGAGAATCCCGATTCCTCGATAGCGAGCCCGGCGCGGCGCAGCTCGGAGCGAATGAGCGCGAAGGCGAAAGACTCCCCCGCCTCGTTCTCGACGCGGGAGCCGGCCGACTCGAGCGCCGCGAGGTAGCCGCGGAGGGAGGGCGCGCCCTCCGCCCCGGCGAGGGAGGCCGCGGCGATTAGCGACGCGGCCAGGATCGCGCGCGCCCGCGTTTCGGCTCCCGCGCTCTGGCGTTTCACGGATCGAGCATAGGAGCCGGCCGGATGCTTCGTCAATACTGTTTACCGTTTTGCCGATAATAGCCTATACTAGGCGGACGGTTTCGGGCGGCCTGAGCGCCGAAGGCGCGCGGAAGGGCGGGGGAATGCAGGAGAGGAAGAGCGTCATAGACCTGCCGGTCAAGCTCGTGCTAACTGAGGAGGGAACGTCCTTCTTCATCCGCAAGGGCAAGAACCTCAAGAAGTTCAAGCTGGCGGATAACGTCGAGGAGTACGGGATCATCCTCGACGAGTTCAGCCCCATCTCCCTCCAGCGCATGCTCCTCGTCGACTACGTATCCAAGGTCGAGATATCCAAGAGCGAGTTCATGTCCGCGCGGTCGGAGATCATGGACCTCTCCAAGCTCGTCGTATACTCGATGCTGTACCGCCAGTACGATTCGTACATATTCGCCAGGGTGCTGGCGAGCGACGTCATAAAGCGATGGAACCGGCTGAATCCGGTCAGCATCATCGACGACAAGACCCCGATAAACGATTCCTTCCTGCAGGGCGTCCTAAAGGAGAAGGAGAAGGACCTCGCGGAGATAAAGGAGGAGATACTCTCGCCCGTTTACTCCTATATCAGCAAGAACGAGTCCCTCCTCCCCGAGGAGAAGAACATCCAGCTCCTCCTGTCGGAGAAATTCCTCAACAACCTCAGGCCCTTCATCTGGTTCATCATCACGAAATTCAAGGGCTCGGACGGCTACGATCAGCTGGTCAAGGACATCCGCGTCTCCCTGGCCGAGTTCATGGAGAAGTCGAAGATCGCCGAGTACGTGTCCCTGATGATCATGGAGCTGGCGATGAACGCCGAGAACTCCAACTTGAAGCGCGAGGCCAAGGACATCTTCAAGGGCGCCGTCGACATGAACGCGGTCCTCTTCGACCCGAACATCCGCAAGCAGGTCATCGACTCGCTGGCCCGGAAGGGCGAGCTCGTATACCTGGCCTGGAAGATCGGGTCGCACGGCGTCTCGGTCGGCACCCAGGGCAAGCTGCAGATCACCCTCTACACCAAGGCCTCCGAGTACCACAGCGTCAAGGAGACCTTCGAGGAGCGGAAGAGCGCCGACCTCAAGAAGAAGAGCCTCCAGGATTTCTACCGCGAGCTTCCCGAGGGCGAGGCGAACGCCGAGCTCGGCCTCTACTACCTGTCCTACCTGTCCGAGGCATGCGAGAAAGTCAATGTGCGCTTCGAGTCCCTGGTCAACCAGATCGCCGGGTCGGACTTGACCGTCATCACGCTCGTCCTGATCCTATAGGCGAGCGCGGCCCGCCGCGGCGACTCGCGTATGCCCCTATTCCTTGACATTATAAGCGCTTCCCGTTAGTCTTTTACGCGAAAATCCACGGGACAAGATTAATGGAGGAATAACTCAATGGCAAAAGGCAAGTTCGTCTATCAGTTCGGCGGCGGCGTCGCCGAGACGAGCGTAACGAGCAAGGATATCCTGGGCGGCAAGGGCTCGGGCCTCATGGAGATGACGAAGATCGGCCTGCCCGTTCCCGCCGGCTTCACGATCGGCATTCCCGCATGCGAGGAGTACTACAGGAACGGCAGGAAGCTTCCCGCTTCCATCGTCGGCGAGGTGAAGCTCGCCCTGGCCAAGCTCGAGAGGACCGTCGGCAAGAAGCTGGGCGATCCGAAGGATCCGCTCCTCGTATCGGTGCGCTCCGGCGCCGCCCGCTCGATGCCCGGCATGCTCGAGACGATCCTCAACCTCGGCCTCAACGACCAGTCCGTCGATGGCCTCGCGGCAAAGACCGGCAATCCCCGCTTCGCCTACGACAGCTACCGCCGCTTCATCCAGATGTACTCCACGACCGCCATGGGCCTCTCCAAGGAGCCGATGGAGGAGATGCTCTCGGAGATGAAGAGGAAGCTCGGCGTCAAGAACGACACCGACCTCAAGGCCGAGG
>CAYPHO010000078.1:11876-12102 GCA_964410245.1 uncultured Treponemataceae bacterium
AAGTCCAAGAAGGGCCAGGCCTTTCCCCAGGACCCGGTCCAGCAGCTATGGGGCGCCATCGACGCCGTCTTCAACTCCTGGGAGGCCGAGAAGTCCGTCACCTATCGCCGCGTCGAGAAGATCACCGACCTCAAGGGCACCGCGGTCAACGTCGTGCAGATGGTCTTCGGCAACAAGGGCGACAGCTCGGGCACGGGCGTCTGCTTTACCCGCGACCCCAATACCG
>CAYPHO010000079.1:0-12065 GCA_964410245.1 uncultured Treponemataceae bacterium
GTGAGACAGTTCGGTCCCTATCTGCCACGGGCGTTGGATGGTTGAGAGGAGCTGCTTTTAGTACGAGAGGACCGAAGTGGACGAACCTCTGGTGTACCAGTTATCCTGCCAAGGGTAAGCGCTGGGTAGCCAAGTTCGGAAGGGATAACCGCTGAAAGCATCTAAGTGGGAAGCCCACCTCGAGATGAACCATCCCTGAGGGTTCGACCCTCCTGAAGATACCAGGGAGACTACCTGGTCGATAGGCTGGAGATGTAAACGCAGTAATGCGTGTAGTCGACCAGTACTAATCTATCGTGAGGCTTGACCATATTATCCTTCGCTCTTCCGCGGGCCCTATGCCCGCCACGCCGCTTCGAGCCCCTAAAGGGCCGACCCGGCCAGAACGAGACCCACAACGCTTTCCCCGACGCGCAGAAGCCTCGGCTTCGCTGCGCGACCTCGTTACCCTTGTTTATTTTGCCTGGTGATTATCGTGAGGGGGAAACACCCGTTCCCATTCCGAACACGGAAGTTAAGCCCCTCAACGCCGATGGTACTGCCTTCGGGCGGGAGAGTAGGTCGTCGCCAGGCTTTTTTTATCCTTTTGGCAATCAAGCCTAATCCTTGCTCGCGTATGAGAAAGATGCTACACTCGGCATAAGCGGGACGAACCGGGAGAGGGCAATGGCAGAACAAGATACGCAGATCCAGCTCGTCACCTTTCAGATCAGCGAAGAGCTCTACGGCGTCGACATCATGGACGTCAAGGAAATCGTCCGTGTCCAGGATATCCGGACAATCCCCAACGCTCCTGCCTATGTAGAGGGACTGTTCAACCTCAGGGGCGAGATAGTGCCGATCATCTCGCTCCATAAGCGCTTCCATCTCAAGAAAGCGCAATTCGGGGAAGAGGACGAGCTCTTGTCGGGCTTCATAATCATCGACATCGACGGAATGAAGCTTGGAGTAATCATCGACAAGGTCGAGCGCGTCGTCGCGATCGAGGCGAACGATATCCAGCCCCCGCCGCAGATGCTCGCCGGCATCGGAGCCGAGTACATCCAAGGCGTCGTAAACCGGGAATCCGGTTACCTTATTCTTCTTGACATCCGTAAATTATTTAGTGCTAAGGAATTAAAGAAAATAGACGAATTCCGCCGCTGATCGGCGGCGAATGAGGATACATCGTCCATGAGCATACCCGTATTCTGTTCGTACATCCGGCGCAAGGATATGGATACCGTCCTTAATTGCCTGGTAACCGATTCCGTCGGCCCCGGGGAGTATCTCGATCGCTTTCAAAAGGCTTCGCGCGAGTCCCTCGGATTCGATGCCTGCGTCGCCGTAAGGAGTCCTGCGATCGCTCTCGGCCTCGCGCTCGAGGCTCTCGGCCTTTCCGAGGGCGACGCGGTCGCGATCCCTGCCGTCAGCCCCGCGTACTATGTCCGGGAGCTCTCGTATCGCAAGCTTACGCCCGTGTATTTCGATCTTCGGCCCGACTCCGGCGACCTGGATCTCGCTTCGCTCGCCGCGCTCGAGCCGAGGCCGCGAGCCGTCGTCCTTTACGAAGCCTTGGGCCTCATGCCCGACCCCGAGGAGGTCGCGCAGCTCGGGATGGCCGTCATCGAGGATATGAGCGAGGCTATCGGCGCTTACCGCGGCGAGCGAAGGGCGGGCAGCCTCGGGCAGCTTGCCATCGTGGGGCTCGAGCATGGAAGCATGGTGACCTCCGGAGGAGGGGCTTTGCTGGCCGCCTCGGGCCGCCGCGATGCCCAAGTCCTGCGCAATCTCGCGGAATCCCTCGGCTCCGATTCCAGGATGACCGACTATAACGCCGCCCTCGGGCTGGCGCAGCTGCGGGATATGGAAGCCGTCATAGCGAAGCGCCGGGAGCTCGCGTCCCTGTTCGCCCAATCCCTTGCCCGGACGCGCCATAAGCTCGTCTCCCAGGGCGGGGAAGGCGAGCCGGGCTATTGGGCATTCCCCGTCGCCCTCGAGTCGGGCGCGAAGGACGCTCGCGCCTATGCCAAGAAGAAGGAAGTCGAGACCTCCGGCGTTTTCGAGGATAGCGCCCTCGCCCGCGGCCTCGTGCCCGAGGCATCCTGCCCGAACGCGAGGTCCTTGGCCCTTCGCTGCGTCCTCTTCCCCCTCCATCAGAGGATGGGAGGGGCCGGGGCGCAGAAGGTTTCCAGGGTTCTCGCGACTTTGCCGTGATTCGGAGCGAGGCTATGGGCGGCGAGCGGAAGCGGGTACTGATACTGGCCAACGCCGATAAGGACGCGGCCGCCTCGACGGCTGCCCTGCTCGCGGCGCGGCTACCTGCCCTCGGCGCCGAGGGCGAGGTCTTCATCCTTTCCGGGGGAAAGCCGATCGCGGCGCCGCCCGCTCGGGATTTCGACCTTATCGTCTCGCTGGGAGGCGACGGCACCGTGCTGTTCGCCGCCCGGCTGGCCGCTCCCCTCGGCATACCAGTCCTTCCCGTCAACCTGGGCAGGCTCGGCTTCATAGCCGAGTTCGGCAAATCGGATTGGGAGGGCGCGCTGGAGTCATGGGCATCGGGCGCCTTGCCGATTTCCGAGCGGCTCATGCTGTCGATCGAGGTGCTGCGAGGGGCTCGTCCCGTTTCCTCGTACTGCGCCCTCAACGACGCGACCATATCGGCCCAGGGCATCGCGAAGCTCATCGGGCTGGGCGTCAGGGTCGGCGGCTCCCAGGTCGTCCGCTACCGCGCGGACGGGGTGATCGTGGCGACGCCGACGGGCTCGACCGCCTACAACCTCGCCGCGGGCGGCCCCGTCCTGCATCCCGAGATGGACGCCCTCATCTTCAATCCCGTCAATCCCTTCACGCTTTCCAATAGGCCGCTCGTGCTCGGAGCCTCCGAGAAGGTGGAGATACTCGTCGAGGAGGAGAAGCGCGCGTCGGTGATGCTGACGATCGACGGGCAGGAGACCTTCGCCCTGCTTCCCGGCGACGTCGTCGCGGTCTCGGGCGCGCCGATAAAGGCGCGCATCCACGTCGCCGAGGGATTCGCGTTCTTCGAGCGCCTCCGCTCGAAGCTCGCCTGGTCGGGGGGAGCAGGTGCTTGAGGAACTGACCGTCCGGGACTTCGCGCTCATCGATAGGCTGACCGTCGGCTTCACGGGAGGCCTCAATCTCCTGACCGGCGAGACGGGGGCGGGCAAGTCCCTCCTCGTCGGCGCGATCAGCTTCCTCCTGGGAGCCAAGGCCGATACCGGCGTCATCAGGGCCGGAGCCGAGGAGAGCCTGGTGACCGGCGTGCTCGACGTCTCGGGCAACGCGGCGGCCCAGGCCTGGCTTCGCGGCCGGGGGCTCGAGCCCGAGGACGGCAGGGTCCTGATACGGCGGGGCATCAAGTCGAACGGCCGCGGCTCGGCCTACATCCAGAACCAGGGCGCCCTCCGCTCGGACATCGCCGAGCTGACCTCGATGCTCGTGGACATGCACGGCCAGCACGAGCATCAGACCCTCCTTGCTCCCGAGAGCCACCGCAGGCTCCTCGACCGCTACGCGAGGATCGAGGCCGAGGTCGAGGCCTTCCGCGCGCGCTTCGACGAGCTCTCGGCCGAGCGCCGCGCCTACGAGTCCGCCCTCGCCTCGGAGAAGGAGCGGAGCCGCGAGACCGAGTTCCTTCGCTTCGCGGTCGACGAGATCTCGAAGGCCAAGCTGAAGCCGGGGGAGGAGGAGGAGCTGACGGCCGAGGAGCGCCTCCTGTCCCAGCACGAGAAGCTCTACGCCGCGATCGACGGCGCCCATGCCGCGCTTGCCGAGGCGGGCGAGGGAGCCCTGGCATCGCTGCGGAAGCTCAGGTCCGGCCTCGAGGCGGGACAGGCGATCGATCCTGAGCTCTCGGACTTCGCGCGCCGCTCGGACGACGCCTTCTACGAGCTCGAGGACATTTCCGACTCGCTCAGGCGCTACCTGGATTCGCTGCGCTTCAGCCCGGAGCGCCTCGAGGACGTCGAGACCAGGCTCTCGGATATCCGCAAGCTCAAGAAGAAGTACGGCGCCACGGTCGAGGAAGTCCTCGCGCGGCTCGAGGAGGACCAGGGCCGCCTGTCGCGGCTCGAGACCTGGGAGGAGGACAAGGGCGAGATAGAGCGGCGCATCGCCGCGATGGAGGCCGAGGTCTTCGCCTCGGCCCTGGAGCTCTCCGAGAAGAGGCGCGCCGCCGCGGCCGGGCTCCAGTCCCGGATCGAGTCAATCGTCCGATCGCTCGGCATGCCGAGCGCCCGCTTCATCGTCCGCGTGCTCCGCAAGGACGCCGAGGGAGGGAAGCCGGTCGTCGGCCCCTACGGCGTCGACGAGGTCGAGTTCATGATCGCCCCTAATCCCGGCGAGGGCGCCAAGAGCCTGTCCAGGATAGCCTCGGGGGGCGAGCTCTCCCGCGTCGCCCTGGCCGCCAAGACGGTCCTGGCCGACGCCGACTCCGTGGGGACCCTGATCTTCGACGAGGTCGACGCGGGCATCGGCGGCGAGGTGGCCGTGGCCGTCGGCGAGCACCTCCGGGAGCTCGGGAGGTCCAAGCAGGTCCTGTGCATAACGCATCTAGCGTCCATCGCCGTTCGAGCCGATAATCACTTAAGGGTCGAGAAGGACGTCTCCGGAGGCAGGACCACGACCCGCCTGCGGAAGATGGAGGGGCGCGAGCGCGCCGAGGAGATCGCGCGCATGCTCGCCGGCGACCCCGGGGAGGAATCCTCCGTAGCGCATGCGATGGAGCTCCTCCGCAAGCACGGCGAATGGCGGGACGGCTGATGGGAAAGATCACTCAGGAACAGCGCAATCGCTATTTCGACAAGGTCAAGGAGCATAGGAAGACCATCGAGGCGGGCCTCTCGAAGGAGAAGATCCTCCTCGACCTGCTTTCGCGCGACGAGAACGGCGCCGGGTATAAGCGGCTCGCACTCGCCGAGGGCGCGCTCGACCTCTGCTCCTGGTACATCCTCGTCAATACGCTGTCGGTCTCGCTGCTCGGCATCAAGAACGAGGACTACCTGCTCGAGGCGCGCAAGACCCTCGTGCGCGCGGTGAAGTACCTCGAGGACACGGTCTCGGGCTACGTCGACGTTCCCTTCTCCGATTACGAGGAGAAGCTCGAGTCGATCAAGGACGCCGACCCGGATAACCGCTTCAGGCTGATCCGCAAGCTCTGCTTCGCCGTCAACTCGCTCGAGGACGCCTTCGGCGAGAATTCGAAGTACTCGGCCTCCTTCATCGAGCTCTGGGGCAAGGTGGCGGCGGTCGGGAAGAACCTGGTCAACCTGAAGACGGCCGTTCCCGACATGGACTTCTCCTCGCCCTCGCGGCCGGCTGTCATCGGCCACCTGGGGCTGGTCAAGCAGCTCTTCCAGCGCAGCGCCGACAAGTACCGCGAGCAGTACGAGCTGTACACGCATAAGGTGCAGGACTTCCGCGCCGCGGTGGTCTACCTACAGGCCCTGCGGCGCCTGCATATCGTGCTGTCCGAGCGCGACGAGGCCGAGACCCTGAAGCGCAAGATCGAGATCTGGTCCGCCAAGCTCGAAGCGGACTTAAAGAAGGCCGAGGAAGCGAAAAGAGCATAGAGATTCACCACAGAGACACGGAGTTCGGCCACGGAGACCACGGAGAGTATTTCTTCAGAGAAGAGAGGCATAACAACTCTTCTTTTTTTTTCGGCGCATCATCTCATATAACGTCTATCTCGCTTTTCTGCGTGATCTCACATGAATCTCCGTGCCTCCGTGGTGAATCGTTTCATTGCTCTTTCAATTCATGCAGCGCGTCATGGGGATAGAGTTCGCCGATCGTAGTCACGACCATATTCTCGGCCGAGCATCCGAAGGCGACGGGCGCTTCGGGCGGGAGGAACTCCGAGAGCACCTGCCTGCAGGCGCCGCAAGGGCTCACCGGATAGTCGGCGTCGGGCGTCGCCACGACTATTCCCGCGAAGGATCGCTTCCCGGCAGAGACCGCGGCCGCTACCGCGCTGCGCTCCGCGCAGACGGTCAGGCCGAAGGAACGGTTCTCGACGTTGACCCCGGTTACGATCGAGCCGTCGTCGCAGAGGAGGGCGGCTCCGACGCGGAAGTTCGAATAGGGCGCGTAGGCCGCGCTCGAGGCCGCTAGGGCGAGCTCGAAAAGCTTCTTTATATCCATCTCTCACCTCTTTCTTGAGTTGACAGTGCCTCGCTCGAGTATATACCATTCCGGCGACATGGAAGAAACGGGGAAGAAGAGGCTCATCGCGTTCCTGGCTATTTTCGCCGGCATCGCCTATTTCCTCGTATGCGCGATTCCCCTGCCCAAGGAGCTCGTCCTCTCGCCCTCGTGGGCCACGCTCCTGCCCGCGGCCGGGCCCGCGGGCGCTTCCCCGGCCGCCGCCCCGGCGCGCGCCGCGAAGGATCCCTCGGCCGCCGGGGCCCCGCGCCCGTCGGACGCGGCGATTCCCTTCAGGCTAGGCGCGAGCTTCGGCTACTTCTCCGGGTCGGGCGAGCTCATCCTCGCCGCGGTCCCGGCTTACGGCGTGGCCCTCTCGCCCGAGGCCTTCGCGCTCTACGACAAGCTTTCCTCGGGCTTCACGATCTCCTCGCCCTCGGGCGCCGCCGTCGCGAGGGTCGAGGCCCTCGGCTATCCCTTCTTCGCCGCCTCGCGGCGCTTCGTCATCGGGCCGGACCAGGCCGAGGTCTCCGAACTCGCGGCCGACGGGAAGATCGCCTGGACTCGGCGCTTCGGATCGATCGCCACCGCCTTCTCGGCCTCTCCATCGCTCGCGGTCTTCGGGCTCCTGGACGGATCCATCGTCGGGATGGATCCCTCCGGGAAGGAAGTCCTGAACTTCGCCCCCGGCGGCTCCCGCATTGCGGGTATCTACGGAGTCGCCGTCTCTCCCGACGGCGGCCTGGTCGCGGCGATCTCGGGCCTCGACCGCCAGCGCCTGGTCGTGATGGAGAAGCGGGTATCGGCGTATCGAGTGGCTTATCACCGCTGGCTCGACACGGAGTATCGGCGTCCCGTCGACATGGCCTTCACCGAGGAGGGCGACAGGCTCGTCTTCGAGTCGGCCGAGGGCGCCAGGGTCTACGAGCCCTCGGGACGGGGCGGCGGCCGCGAGGTCGCCCTCGGCGTCCCTTCCCCGAGCGGCCTGGGCCAGGCGGTCCGGCGCGGCGGGCTCCTCGTCCTCGTCTCGGGATCGGGCCGCGAGAGGCGGCTCGTCTGCGCCTCGGCCTCGGGCCGCATCGTCGTCGACGCGCCCTTCGCCGCCGCCGAGAGCTTCGTCCGCTCGTCGGGCGACGCGATCTTCCTCGGCGCCGACGATAGGATAGCGCGCCTCGACCTCAGGGAGCTGTGATGCCGTCCCGGCGCGGACCGATCCCGATGGCGCTCGCGGTCGCGGCCCTCGTCGCGGCGGGCGCGGTCGGCGCCGCGGCGGCCCTCGACTGGCCCGTATTCCCCCAGCGCATCGCCGCGACCTTCGGGAGCCCCGCGGCCGGCCGCCTCGTCACCGGCGTCCACTTGGCCTCCGAGGACGGCCTCGTCAAGTCCTCGGAGGAGGGCGAGCTGTCCTTCTACCTCGAGGAGGGCCGCCATCCCGCGGGGCTGCCGACGCCCCTCGGGAGCCTCGTCGTGGTAGAGCACGGGAACGACCTCGCCGCGGTCTACGCCCACCTCGCGCCCGGCACGGCCTCGACCTACCTCGACTCGGTAGGTACGGGAGCTATCCTGGGCAGGGCGGGCGCTTCGGGATGGGCGGAAGGCAAGGGGGCTCTCTTCGAGGTCTTCGACCGGCGCGAGGGCAACTGGGTCAATCCCCTCCTCCTCCTCCCGCCCCTCGCCGACGACAAGCCTCCCATGATCAAGTCGCTCGCGCTCTCCCGGCCGGGAGCGTCCTATGTCGCGGGGACCTCGACGAGGCTCCCGCAGGGAAGCTACCTCGTTTCCGCCGACATCGCCGATCCCGCGGACTCGCCCTGGACGGTCGGGCCACTGGCTCCCTACCTCATCCGCCTCTCCGTCGACGGCGTAGAAGTCTCGAGGAAGGTCTTCGACGCCGCCCGCGGCTCGGGCGGGGAGCTCCTTTTCTTCTCGGGCGGCGGCGACTCGTCCTCGGGGATAAGGACGCCGGAGGGCAGGTGGATGCTCGCCGAGATCCTCTTGCCGAGGGGGCGGGCCTCGATCGAGCTGCGCGTCGAGGACGCGGCGGGCAACAAGCGCGCGTCTTCCTGGAATATCGCCGTTGAGTAGCGGCCGGGCCGGGACGAAGACCTTCGCGACGCGGCCGCGCGCCGAGGCGGCCCGCCTCGTCGCCTGCGCCCTCTGCGGCGGCTCGAGCTTCAGGCGGCAATGGGATTGCGGCGACTTCTCCTTCGTCCGCTGCGCCGAATGCGGCCTCGTCCAGCAGAATCCCCAGAGCGAGCCGGAGGCGGTCGCCTCGCGCTACGGCGAGGAATACCTGGCCTACGAGGAGGCCAACCAGGCCGCCTACCGCGACCTGGAGCTCCTGGCCCTCGCGGACCTCGGCCTCGAGGCCGCGTCCGCGCCCGCCTTCGCGGCGACCGCCGCCGAGGGCGGCAGGCCGAGGGTCCTCGACGTCGGATGCGCGACGGGAGCCCTCCTCGATGCCCTGGCCGGCAGGGGATGGGATCCGCAGGGCGTGGAGATCTCGGCGGCCCAGGCCGACTACGGGCGCTCGCGCTATGGACTGCCGATCCACGCGGGCACTCTAGAGTCGGCCTCCTTCCCGGAGGGGAGCTTCGATCTCGTCCACGCCTCGCATCTCATCGAGCACCTCAACGATCCGGCTTCCTTCCTGGACGAGGCGGCCCGGGTCATGAAGAGCGGAAGCCTGCTCGCCCTGACTACGCCGAACGCCGACGGCCTCCAGGCCAGGCTCTTCGGCGCGGCCTGGAGGAGCGCGATCTACGATCATTTGTATCTCTTCTCGGCGCGGACGCTTCGCGCCCTCCTCGAGTCCAGGCGCTTCGTCGTCGAGTCCATGGTTACCTGGGGCGGCTGGGCCCGCGGCCTTCGGCCGGCCTTCCTAAAGCGCCCCCTCGACGCCGCCGCCAAGCGCCATGGCTTCGGGGACGTGATGGCCATTCTCGCCCGGAGGGCGGAATGAAGAACGGCCATCACGAGTTGTCGCCATGCTCGCCCGAAGGGCGGTATAATGCCGGCGATGGACTACTCCTTCGTCGCCGGGAATGTCGAGGCCGCCCGAGAGCGCATAGCGGCCGCGGCGCGGCGCTCGGGCAGGGATCCGGCGTCGGTTGAGCTCCTCGCCGTCACGAAGTTCCATCCCCTAGAGGCGGTCATGGCGGCCTATGGCGCCGGCATCCGCGCCTTCGGCGAGAGCCGCGTCCAGGAGGCCTCGGAAAAGTACCGATCCTTCATCGATAGCAGGAAGGATTGCAGGCTCGACCTGATCGGCAGCCTCCAATCGAACAAGGTGAAGAAGGCGGTCGGGCTCTTCTCTCGCATCCAGTCGGTCGACTCGCTCGAGCTCCTCCTCGGGATCGAATCGAGGGCGAGATCGGCGGGATCTCGCGTCGAGGTCCTGCTCGAGCTCCATACGGGCGAGGAATCGAAGGCGGGCTTCAGGAGCGTCGACGGGCTTTTCGCGGCCCTCGAGGCGATCTACGCGATCGAGGACCGCTGGGCGACGCCGCGCGGCCTCATGACGATGGCCCCGAACAGTCCCGATCAAAGCCTGGCGCGGGCCTCCTTCAGCGCGCTGCGCGAGGCCCTCGACGCCGCCCGCGGCAGATTCGGCGACCCGGCCCTCGATCAGCTGTCCATGGGAATGTCGGGGGATTTCGAGACCGCCGTGGAAGAGGGCTCCACTTCGGTGAGGCTGGGAACCGCCCTCTTTGGGAACCCGCATGAGGGCTCGCTCTTCGGGGAGGCGCGCCCATGAAGGCGCCCCTCCTCCTCGCGGCGGCCCTCGCGCTCGGCGGGGCTGCCGGCCTTAGTGCCCAGGCCGGCGCTCCCGCGCAAGCGCCCGCGCAAGCGCCGGAGCAAGCGCCCGCCGAGGTTCCCGCGGAAAGCGCGCTTCCCGCCGGAGCTCCGGGCGCCGTCGACGGCGAGAGCGCGCTGGATAAAAATGCCGCCGTCGGCGCGGGCGTCGTCGACGGCGAGAGCGCGCTGGATAAAAATGCCGCCGTCGGCGCGGGCGTCGTCGACGGCGAGAGCGCGCTGGCGCGCTTCACGATCGTGACGCTCGGCTCCTTCCCGATCATGCTCTTCTACTCGGACTTCTCGTTCGATATCGGGAAGTTCGTCTATCACGGCTTCGACGCCGGCTATGCGCCCTGGCCCTTCAAATCCGAGCTCTCGGAGCCGCTGACCGACGCCGAAAAGGCCTGGAGGATCGGCGCGGCCGTAGGCGCCTCGGTCGCGGTAGGCGCTATCGATTACCTGATCAGGCAGTCGAAGGCGAAGAAGGCCAGGCTGAGGCGCGAGGCTCTCCTGCAGTATGCCGCCGAGAGGGCCGGCGAGGGCGAGGCCTCCGAGGCGCCGCCCGAGCGGAGGGAGGAGCCTGGAGCGGAGTCCGGGCCCCGGCCCTAGCACGGGCCCTTGCCCGAGCGCCGAACTTGACATCGATCCTCGGCGGAGCGTAGTATTTCGTTGCGTGATTGAGCATTCGAAACGGGCGCTCGTCGTCTTCGAGGACGGCAAGCCCGATAACGAAAAGACCGCGAGGGCCATCGCCGAGCGCCTCGTCGACGCCGGGATGGAAGCCCGCGTCGTCTCGGCCGCCGATGCGGCCGCGACGGATATCCTGGCGGCGGGGCTGTATTTTTTCGGGGCCGAGTCGCCCGCCGCGCCATCCTACGGGACCATCGCGCCCGCGCTCGAGGGCCTGAACCTCGCGGGCAGGAAGGCGGCGTATTTCGGCGGCTCGGGCGCCGCGGTCGCCTGGCTCAGGACGCTCTGCGAAGATACGGAAGTTTCCGCCGCCCTTGCCGACCTCGTCGGCAGGCGCCCCGAGCCCGCGGCCGTCTCGGCCTGGCTCAAGGGCGTACTTTCAGGCGCGTGAGGGGTGCTATGTCCGCTGGTTTCAATCTCGACGACGCTATCCGAAAAGTGCCCGACTTCCCGAAGAAGGGCATCCTCTTCTACGACATCACGAGCGTCCTGACCTCGCCGCGCGCCTTCGGCTTCTGCCTCGACTCGATGGTCAAGCTCTACCAGGGATCGGGCATCGACGCGGTCGCGGCCATCGAGTCGCGCGGCTTCCTCTTCGCGGCTCCCTTCTGCGACCGCATGCATATTCCCCTGATATTGGTGCGGAAGAAGGGGAAGCTTCCCGGGAAGACGCGCTCGAAGAAGTACGAGCTCGAGTACGGCGAGGCCGAGGTCGAGATGCACGAGGCCGACATACCCGCGGGCGGCAAGGTCCTCATCGTCGACGACCTCATCGCGACGGGCGGCACGATCAAGGCCGCCTCCCAGATACTCGAGGAGGGGGGCGCGAAGCCCGTGGGCGCCTTCGCGGTTATCGGCCTGCCCTTCCTCGAATACGAGCGGACCTTGACCGGCCTGCCGGTGCGCACCCTCATCGAGTACTTCGGGGAATGAGGGGCCGCCCTCGGCCCCGCCTTCATTTCCCGCTTTCCCCATAATCGACGCAAGGAGAATCCGATGGTGGACGCTTTGAAGAAGAATCCCGCGTGGAAGGGGCGCCGCGGCCCCCTGGTGCTCGTCATCATGGACGGCGTCGGCTACGGCGCCTTCTCCGAGGGCGACGCGGTCGCCGATTCGAAGATGAACGCCTTCAGGGCAATGGAAGCCTCCTCTCCCCGCGCTAAGCTGAGGGCCCACGGCACGGCGGTCGGCCTTCCCTCGGACGACGATATGGGCAATTCCGAGGTCGGCCACAACGCGATCGGCTGCGGGCGGGTCTACGCGCAGGGCGCCAAGCTCGTGTCCGGCTCCATCGCGACGGGCGCGATGTTCGAGGGCGCTACCTGGAAGAAGCTCGTCGCGGCCGTTAAGGCCGCGCCCGCCGCCTCTGCGCCCCGGCCCCCGGCCATGCACTTCATCGGCCTCTTCTCGGACGGCAACGTCCACTCGCACAT
>CAYPHO010000080.1:0-3566 GCA_964410245.1 uncultured Treponemataceae bacterium
GTCCAGCTCGAGGCCCATGCCGAGAAGAAGCCCTCAATGCTCTCGGGCGGCCAGAAGCAGCGGGTCGCCATCGCCCGCGCACTGATCAACGAGCCCTCGGTCCTCCTGCTCGACGAGCCCCTGTCGGCCCTGGACGCGAAGCTCCGCCAGCGGATGCTGGTCGAGCTCGACACCATCCACGACAAGGTCGGCATCACCTTCATCTACGTCACCCACGACCAGCAGGAGGCCCTGTCGGTCTCGGACCGGATCGCGGTCATGGACCAGGGGAACGTGCTACAGGTCGGCTCGCCTCAGCAGATATACGAGAATCCCGCCTCGGACTTCGTGGCCCGCTTCATCGGCGAGACGAACATCTTCTCCGGCCGCGTCGTCGCCCGCGGCGGCCAGATAGCCACGATCGATGCGGAGGGGATCGGAAGCCTCCTCGTCGAGGCCAACGGGGAGGCCCCCATGGGCGCCCGCGTCAGCGTCGCGGTCCGTCCCGAGAAGGTCAGGATCAGCGCCCAGGCTCCCGGGCGGAACGACGAGCTCAACGTCCTGCAGGGAGTCGTAGAGGAGCCTATCTACTCCGGCTTCCAGACGAAGTACATAATCCACCTTCCCGGCGGCGGCGTCGTCACGGTATTCAGGCAGCACGCCAACTGGTCCGAGGGAGTTCCCGATATCCGATGGAAGGACGAGGTCTACCTTTCCTGGAGCGCGCGGGACTCGGTCGTCGTCGAGAGCGACGCCAAGCCTTCCTCGGCGGGCCGGGACGCCGCGGATTCCCCGGCCGCTTCCTCATGAAGCGCAACTACGGCGGCGCCTATGCCGCGCCGCAGGCGGTATGGCTGACGCTCTTCTTCGCGGCGCCCCTCCTCATCATCATCGGCTATTCCTTCATGAAGCGCGATATCTACGGCGGCGCGCACCTGCCATTAAGCCTGGACGCCTACGCCGCGATAGCCAACCCGAACCTCGTCTTCGTCGCCTGGCGGACGCTGTGGGTATCCGCGCTCGCCACGACCGCGACGATACTCATCGCCCTGCCCTGCGGCTACAGCATCGCGCGGTCGGGCAACCAGGCCATGCGCCTCTTCCTCGTCATCGTGCCCTTCTGGACCAACTTCCTCGTGCGCATCTTCGCCTGGATCGCGATCCTCGGCAACGAGGGCTTCATCAACGACGCGCTCCGCTTCCTCGGCCTGACGACGGAATCGGTCCGATTCCTCTACAACCAAGGCTCGGTCATCCTGGTGCTCGTCTACATGTACCTTCCCTACGCCATCCTGCCCCTGTTCTCGACTATCGATAAATTCGACTTCACCCTGCTCGAGGCCGCGCGCGACCTGGGCGCCACGAGGATGCAGGCCCTCCGCAAGATACTCATGCCGAACATCAGGGGCGGGCTCGTCACCGCCGTCCTCTTCACCTTCATCCCGATCTTCGGCGCCTACGCCGTACCCCTCCTCGTCGGCGGCAAGGACTCGTACATGCTGGGCAACATCATCGCGGACCAGGTGTCGAAGACCCGCAACTGGCCCCTCGCCTCCTCGCTCTCGATGGGCGTGACGGCCCTGACGGGCCTCGCGGCGATCCTGTTCATGCTCAAGGGCAAGCGGCCCGCGCCGAGCGTACGCGAGGAAACGGGGATCGCCGCGGTAAGCCCCGCGGCCGGCGTCCCCAGCGGGGGCCAGGCGTGAGGCTCAGGATACGCGCCTGGCTTCGAGCCGTGAGGGCGACCATTCGCGGCATCCGTCCCCTGCCTCCCCTCGTCAGCGCCCCGAAGCCGCTCTCAGTCTGGAGGCGCAGGGCGAAGCGCCGGAAGGGCCTCGCGTTCTCGGATTTCGTCTTCGGCGCGGTGATAATCTTCCTCTTCGCGCCCCTGGCCGTCCTCCTCGTCTATTCGTTCAACGCGTCCAAGGGCGGCAGCTTCACGGGATTCTCGCTCCAGTGGTACGAGAAGCTCTTCCTCGACTCCGGAGACCTGTGGGCCGCCTTCCGGAACTCCATCGTCGTCGCCCTGGGCTCGGCGCTCGGCGCGACCGTGCTGGGCTCGCTCGCGGCCGTCGGCACGAGCCGCTACGGCTTCTGGTACCGCGGCTACGTCAAGACGATGAGCTTCATCCCCATGATCCTGCCCGAGATCATCGTCGGCGTCTCGCTCCTGGCCTTCTTCTCGGCCGTGGGCCTCAAGCTCGGCCTCTTGACGGTCTGGATCGCGCACACCACCTTCAACATCCCCTTCGTCTACCTCCTGGTATCCGCGCGGCTCGAGGAGTTCGACCCGAGCGTCATCGAGGCGGCTCGCGACTTGGGCGCGAACGAGATACAGACCCTGCTCAAGGTAATCCTGCCGATGTCAATGCCCGGCATCGCGTCGGGCTTCCTGACCGCCGTGACGCTGTCCCTCGAGGATTTCGTGATCACCTTCTTCGTGGCCGGACCCGGCGCCACCACGCTCCCGCTCTATATCTATTCGGCCATCAGGTTCGGGGTGTCGCCCGTCATCAACGCGCTCTCGGTCGTCATGGTGGCCGGCACCGTCCTTCTCGTGTATCCGTCGCGCAACTTCCTCAAGGCCTTCGCCTCCCGCTAGGGAGGGCGGCCTGATGAAGATTTGAGGGCGGCCCTGGGCCGTCCCAACCCACATGATAAAGGGAGGACGGTATGAAGCGTCTTCTCCGCTCCGCGGCCGCGATCGCCGCGATCGGCATCGTCGCCTTCGCCTCGCTCTCGTCCTGCGCCAAGAAGGAAGCGGGACCCAAGACCCTGTACATCTTCAACTGGACCTACTACACGCCCGAGGACGTGATCAAGAAGTTCGAGAAAGAGTACGGATGCAAGGTCGTGTACGATTCCTTCGACTCGAACGAGACGATGTTCGCGAAGCTCAAGGCCGGCGGCTCGAGCTACGACGTCGTCTTCCCCTCGGCCGACTACGTCAGCATCATGGTCAAGCAGGGCATGCTGGCTCCGATCGACCGGACGAAGATCAAGAATTGGGGCAACATCGATCCCGACGTCATCGATCGCGCGAAGGACTACGACCCGGGCTGCAAGTACTCGGTGCCCTACTACATGGGCGCTGCGGGCGTGGCGGTCAACAAGGCCAAGGTCGGGAGCTACGAGAAGAGCTGGTCGATCTTCGCCCGGAAGGACCTCAAGGACAAGATGACCATGCTCGACGACATGCGCGAGGTCATGGGCGACGCCCTGGCCTACCTCGGGAAGTCCGTGAACACTCTCGACGACGCCGAGATAAAGGAAGCGGAGAGGCTCGTCAACGAGACTTGGAAGCCGAACCTCCTCAAGTTCGACGCCGAGTCCTTCGCCAAGCTCTTCGCGGGCGGCGAGACCTGGGTCGCCCAGGGCTACGCCGAGTCGATCTTCGAGGAGTACGACGAGGCGAAGCGGGGCGAGGTGGACTTCTTCATTCCCAAGGAGGGCGGCCCCCTCTATATCGATTCCATGGTCATCCTTAAGGATTCGAAGAACAAGGAGCTGGCGACGCAGTTCATCGACTTCATCCATAGGCCCGAGATATACGCCGAGTTCTGCGACGCCTTCGGGCAGGTCCAGCC
>CAYPHO010000080.1:3576-11411 GCA_964410245.1 uncultured Treponemataceae bacterium
CCACGGCGAATGTGCCCGCGCGAGACCTGAAAAAGGGGAATACCTGGTACCAGGCCGAGGAGCTCGCGAACTGCGAGCTGAAGCTCGACGTGGGCGAGGGCCTCGCGAAGTACGACGCCGCATGGCAGGAGATCAAGGTAGGAAAGTAGCCGGCTTACTCGGCGGCGGCGCGGTAGCGCTCGCCGCCGGGACCTTCCTCCCGCTCCACGCGCACGCGTATCCCGTAGAGCTCGGACATCGTCTCGGCATTGAGGAGGGCGCGCTTAGGGCCGTCCGCGAATACGCGGCCGCCCTTTATAAGGACGACGCGCTCGATCTCCGGGCCGATCTCGGAAAGATCGTGCGTAACGAGTACGATCGAGTGACCCGAGGCGGCCAGGGCGGCCACCGAGCCGGAGAAGGCGGCCTTCGCGGCGATGTCGAGCGCGGTGTAGGGCTCGTCCAGGAGGAGCATCTCGGGCTCGTGCACGAGGGCGCGCGCCACCAGGGCCCTGCGCATCTCGCCCGACGACAGGGTCGATGCCCGACGCCCGAGGAGCCGCCCCATGCCCATGCGCTCGGCCGCGCGCTCGGCCTTCTCGATCATCTCGGGAGTCGGCTCGGCGCGGAGCGGCAGACCGACCGATCCGTAGAAACCCGAGAGCGCGACGTCCAGGACGCTGTCCGCGACGGAATGGGCCGATTGGAGGGCGTCCGATACGATGCCCAGCCGCCCGCGGAGCTCGAAGAGATTCCAGCGCTCCTGGCCGAAGAGCCGGATGGCGGGAGGCTCCTTGTAGGCGGCGTGGACGTCGCCCGCGATGAGCCGGACGAGCGTCGACTTGCCCGAGCCGTTGGGTCCCAGGATGCAGGCGTGCTCGCCCGAGCGGAGGACGAGGCTCATACCCCTGAGGATTTCGGTCCCGCCGGAGATGACGGTCGCGTCAAGGATCTCTATCGCGTCGCTCATGCGCACTCCCGCCGCGGCGCCGCGAGGGCGGCCATCGCGCGGAAACACTAGCCGCCGGGGGATTGGCGCGTCAACGGGGATCGATCCTATAATCGGCCGATGACAAGGGCTGAACCGATACTCGACGCGAGGGCCGCGCTCGCGGAGGGGCCGTGGTGGGACGATCGCGCGCGCCTGCTCTACTGGGTCGACATCGAAGGGCGGAGCGTCCACGCCTTCGATCCCGAGTCGGGAGGGGACAGGCGGATCGAGGTCGAGGGAAAGCCCGGGACGGTCGTCGGCAGGCGCTCCGGGGGCCTCGTCGTGGCCCTCTCGGGCGGGATCGCCTTCGCGGATATCGATGAGGGCGCGTCGCCTCCCTTCGCGGATCCCGAGCCCGGCAAGGCGTGCAACCGTCTCAACGACGGAAAGTGCGATCCCTCGGGCCGGCTGTGGGTGGGCTCGATGGCCGATTCCGCGCTGGGAAGGGAAGGGGCGCTGTATCGCGTCGGGGCGGACCTCGGGATCTCGCGCATGTTGAGCGGCGTCGGCATCTCGAACGGCCTCGGCTGGTCGCCCGACGGATCCACGATGTACTACATAGATACCCCGACGAGGAAGGTCGACGCCTTCGATTTCGACACCGAGGGCGGGACGATCGCGCGGCGCAGGACCGTCGTCTCGGTCCCGCCCGATATGGGCTTCCCCGACGGCATGGCGGTCGACGAGGAGGGGATGCTCTGGATCGCCCTCTGGATGGGCTGGGGCCTGGGGCGCTGGGATCCCTCGGACGGAAGGCTCCTCGAGCGGATCGAGGTTCCCGCGGCGCGGACGACGAGCTGCTGCTTCGGCGGCCCTAAGCTCGATACGCTCTTCATAACGACGGCTGCTGCAGGCGGCGAGGGCCCCGAGGGGCAGACCCGCGCGGGCGGGATCTTCGCCTGCCGGCCGGGCTCGGCCCGCGGCCTGCCCTCGATTCCCTTCGCGGGATAGGGCCCCCGGGCGGTCTCGGCGCCGCGCGGGCAGGGGCGGCCAGGGCGGCCGGGGCGGCGGGCCCGCCCCTCGGCCGCCCCGCCGGTCAGCGGCGCCGGACGCGTCCCGGCCCCAGCTCGTAGAGGAAGATCGCGGCGGCGGTCGACACGTTGAGCGAATCCGTCCCGCCCGCCATCTCGAGCGTCAGGCGCGGGCCGCAGGCCGAGAGCCAGGGATCCGAGAGCCCGAAGGCCTCGTTGCCCAGGATCAGGGCCAGGCGCTCGGGCCGGCGGTAGCCGCGGACGTCGGCCGCTCCCGGGTCGAGGATGCAGGCGGCAAGCTCGTAGCCGGCGCGGGAAAGCAGGGAGAGGTCCTCGGGGCCTCCGAGCCGGGCCCAGGGAAGGCCGAGCGAGGCCCCCATCGAGACGCGCAGGACCCGGCGCGACAGGGGATCGGGGCCGCCGGGGCCGAGGATGACGGCCGAGGCCTCGAGGGCCGCGGCCGAGCGGAAGGCCGCGCCGAGGTTCTCCGGGTCGCCGATCTCCGGCAGGACGAGGACGATCGACGCTCCCGATCCCTCGGGCAGAGCGGACTCGAGCGGGGGCTCCGGCGGCCGGAGGGCGATGCCCAGGACGCCGCGGTGGAAGGGGTAGCCGGCGAGGCGGGCTATCTCGGCCTCGGGGAGCACGGTCGCCTCCAGGCCGAGGCCCGCCGCCCATTCGGCCCGGGCGGGAACGCAGTAGAGGCCTTCGATGGCCAAGCCCGCCGCGACGCCGCGCTCGACGAGCAGCGCGCCCTCGAGCGCGATCCGTCCCCGAGAGGATGTACGCGCGATGTCGGGGCCGCTCATGCCCGGGATCAGGTCTCGAGCTTTCCCGTGACTGGACGGGCCTGGAATTCGGGGAAGCTGTAGCTCGCGATGCCGGTGGCGATGTCGACGTCGACGCTCGCCGCGCCTTTTCGTACCAGCTCGTCGAGGGCCCATTGGGCCGCGTCGAGCTCGACGTCGAGCGACATGGCGACGACGCTGACGGTTAGGACTCCTTCGCGGGCCTCGGCGAGCTTGAGGACGCGCACGGGCAGGAGGTGGTCGGTCTGGGGTACCCGTTGGGCCTCGGTCGCATCCGCGCGCCTGTCGCGCGCGAAGAGGGCGAGGATCCTGTTCCCGAGCTCGAATTGCCTGACGACCATGGTCGTCCCCGTAATCAGCAGGATGATGCCGAAGAGGGGGAAGACCCCGCCGAATATGCGGAGGTCGAAGGAGATCAGTCCTAAAAGGAGGAGAACGGGACCCAGCCACTTCCTTGACTTCATACGGCGTTCCTATCATTCGGGCCGCGAGCGGCGGCCATGATTAAAACATACTCCTTCATCGTCCCTTGCGGAAGCCCCGCGGCCGCGATTCGGGAGCGCTCGGCGATTGCGCCTCCGCGCCGGGGCGGAGTATAGTCGCGCCGACGTGAATTTGCTAACCCTCGACGGAATTTCGATCGCTCTCGGCGAGTCCCCGCTCTTCTCCGGCGTCAATCTCGGGATAGACTCCGGGGATCGCATCGGGTTCGTGGGACCGAACGGCTGCGGAAAGTCCACGTTCCTCCGGCTGCTCTCGGGCTCGCTCGAGCCCGACGGCGGCGCCGTCGCGAGGCGCCGCGGCCTTAGCGTCAGCGTCCTCGAGCAGCGGCCCGCCTTCTCTCCGGGCGAGACGCTCCGCTCCTTCCTCGGCCGGGGAGCCGCGCCCCCGCGCGATCCCGGCGCGGCGGCGGAGCTCGATCGCGCGGGCGCGTCGATCTGCACCGAGCTCGGGCTCAGGGACCTCGGCATGAGGATGGAGGCCATGTCGGGCGGCATGGTCAAGAAGGCGGCCCTCGCCCGGGCCCTCGCGCCCTCGGCCGAGCTCCTCCTCCTCGACGAGCCGACGAACCACCTCGACATCGAGACGATCGAGTGGCTCGAGCGCCGGCTCGGGCAGTACCGAGGCGCCTTCGTGGTCGTGACCCACGATCGCTGGTTCCTTGACGCCGTATGCTCGTCGATCATGGACATCGACCGGAGGGCCGTCTACAAGTATCCGGGCGACTACTCCGAGTACGTCAAGCGGCGGATCGACAGGGAGGCCGCCCTCGAGAAGGCCGAGTCGCGCAGGCTCGTCGCCCTGAAGCGGGAGCTGGCCTGGCTGAACCGCGGCGCCCGCGCCCGCGCGACGAAGAGCGAGCGGCGCAAGGAAGGCATCCGTGAGCTCCAATCGCGGGTCCTGGCGCGGGAAGAGGGCATGGAAGGCTTCTCGACCGGAGCGCCCCGGCTGGGCAAGAAGATCCTCGTCGCCGGCGAGGCCTCGAAGTCCTACGACGGGAGGCGCGTGCTCGGCCCCTTCTCCCGCGAGTTCAAGGCGGGCGAGCGCCTGGGCGTCGTCGGGCCGAACGGGTCCGGGAAGACGACCCTGCTCGACCTGCTGTCGGGTCGCGCCGCGCCGGACTCGGGCAGGATCGAGGCCGGCGGGAATACGCGCTTCGCCTACTTCGACCAGACGGCCTCGTCCGTCGATCAGGGAAAGACCCTGCTCGGCTTCATCGGGGACAAGGCCGAGCGCATCGCCATGGCCGACGGCTCTACCTTGAGCCCCGAGCAGTTCCTGGAGCGCTTCCTCTTCCCCCGCGCGATGCATGGGCTCGCGCTGTCCAGGCTCTCGGGCGGCGAGCTCAGGCGGGCCCAGCTGGTGCGGCTCCTGGCCGATTCGCCCAACTTCCTCCTCCTCGACGAGCCGACCAACGACCTGGACATCGACACCATAGAGCTGCTCGAGGACTTCCTCGAGGACTTCCCCGGCTGCGTCGTCGCCGTCTCCCACGACAGGGCCTTCCTGGATCGGCTCGCCGACTCCATACTCGTCCTGGGAGGCTCGGGCGGGACCCGCGAATTCGTGGGGCGCTACGCGGACTACCGCGTCCTGGCCGCGGAGATGGAGGGCGGGGAGGGTGAGGCTCCCGCCCCGCGGAGGGACGCGGGGCCGGGCCGCGGCCGCGGCAAGGAGCGCGAGCGGAAGGGCCTTAGCTTCGCCGAGCGGCGAGAGCTCGACTCCCTGCTCGAGGAGATTTCCGGGCTCGAAGGCGAGAAGGCGAGCCTCGAGGCCTCCTTCTCCGGCGCCGACGTAGGAGAGGGCCTGGAGGCCGCGAGCCGGAGATACGCCGAGGTGAATGCCGAGATCGAATCGAAGACCGCCAGGTGGGAAGAGCTGGCGGCCAAGGAATAAGGAGATTGCCATGACCCTGAAGCCGCCGCGGAAGTTCTTCTTCATCGTCCTCGCGATCCTGGCCCTCGTCCTCGTCGCCTTCTACGCGATCAGGTGGAAGATCGGCCAGTTCGCCCCCGACTTCATCGACAAGAACCTCTTCAACGGCGTCATCATCGTCGCCCTTGGCATGTCCGTCTGGAACCGCAAGATTTGGAGCGACGAGAAGCGCGCCGCTGCGGAAGCGGTCGAGAAGGCGGCCCGGGAGCGCTCAGTCGAGGGGACGCCGGAAGAGGAGGGCGAGCCGCCCGCTACCAAGGGCGGCGATGCCGACTGAGGGCGCCGGCTACGGCTCCTTCGACCTCCTCTCTCCCGACGCGGTCGCCGCGGCGGTAGAGGGCGCGACGGGCGGGCGGGTCGACGGCCTCATTTTCGCCTACCCGAGCTACGTCAATCGCGTCTACGGCCTCGGCCTCGAGGAGGGCGGCGACGTCGTCGCCAAGTTCTACAGGCCCGGCCGCTGGTCCAGGGAATGCGTCCTCGACGAGCACCGCTTCCTGGAGGATTGCGCCGAGGCCGAGCTTCCCGTAGTGCGGCCCATGCGCCTGGAGGGCGGAGGCACGCTCGGCGAGCTCGAGCTGGACACCGAGTCCGGAACCGAGCTCTTCCTCTTCGCCCTCTTCCCGAAAATGGGCGGCCGCAACTTCGACGCCGAGGGCGACGACGACCTTCGGAGGCTCGGAGCCCTCTTGGGCAGGCTCCACGCCGTCGGCGACGTCCGCGAGGCGCCCTCGCGCGCCCGCTGCGGTCCCCGCAGCCTTACCGAACCCCTCCTCGACGGCCTGATCTCCGAGGGAATAGTCCATCCCGATCATCGCTCCGAGCTCGAGGACGTCTGCCGGCCCGCGCTCGAGGCCCTGGCTCCCCGCTTCGACGCGCTGCGCGCCCGCCGGATCCACGGCGATTGCCACCGAGGCAATATCCTGGACAGATTGGGCGGCCCGGGAGCGGCCGATTCGGGGCTCCTCGTCATCGACTTCGACGACATGATGAACGGTCCCGCCGCCCAGGATATCTGGCTCCTCCTGCCGGACCACGCGTCGAAGTGCCGCCGCGAGCTCGGCCTTATCGTCGAGGGATACGAGACCTTCCTGCCCTTCGACCGATCGGAGCTCGGCCTCGTGGAGGGCCTAAGGCTCATGCGCATGATCTACTTCCTGGCCTGGAGATCGCGCCAGCGGAACGATCTCTGGTTCCGCTCGAGCTTCCCGGATTGGGGGAGCGAGGCTTTCTGGATGGAGACCGTGGACGACCTCGCCGACCAGGCCGAGCGCGCCCTGGGCGACCTGGGAGCCTAGGCCGGAGCCCCCCCCGCGGCCGGCTTGCGCGCCGGATTCGGCTTAGGTAGACTTAAGCGGTATATTGTCGGCGGAGGTAGGAGCCTGAGCCCGATGACCAAGGTCGACATCCCGACGATCGCGGAGAAGAAGAGGACCGCCGAGCGGATCGCCCTCGCCCTCCTCGAGAAGGACGGATTCCTCATCATAGGCCACCGCAATCCCGACGAGGATTGCGTGGCCTCGATGGTCTCCTTCGGCCTCCTGGCCAGCAAGCTGAACAAGCGCGCGTACATCTATATCTGCGGCGGCGTCCACGAGCAGTTCTCGTACCTCCTCAAGATATGCTCATATAACTCGATCGGGATCCTGCGCGACGGCGTCGGCGAGCTCCCGGCGATCCAGGCGATCGTGGCCATGGACACGCCGAAGCCGGGCATGCTCGACGAGAGCGATTCGATGCGGAGGGCCGCCGAGGATCCCTCGATCCTCAGGATCGAGATCGACCATCACCTCGGAACGGACGCGTCCTATTTCGGAGACGAGGGCTACCGCCTCGTGACTACGGCCTCGTCGGCGAGCGAGCTCGTCGGCTACCTCGCGATCAAGATGGGCGAGGACCCGCGCTTCGCCGCCGGGGGGGCCCCGGGCGGCTTCCTGAGCCGGAACCTCGTCCTGGCGGTGCTTACCGGCATTATCGCCGACTCGAGGATGGGCAAGTACCTACAGAGTAAGCGGGAGCGGTGGTTCTACGAGCGCTTCAGCTCGATCTTCGACAGGCTCCTCGCGCAGAGCACCCAGGCGGGCTCGGGCAACTTCGCCTCCAAGGAGGAAGTCTTCGAGGCCATCGTCACCCTCTCCTCCGAGGAGGAGGAATGCTATCGGGCGATGATGGGCTTCAGGGCCTCCCTCGGCTCGCTCGAGCACGTCATCATCCCGGCCCGCGATATCGAGGATATGCACGGCCGCTACGGCGAGGAGACGACCGCGGCGATGGCGAAGGCGGTCGCCGATTCCCTCGCCGAGGAGGGCGGCCGGCTGGGGCTCGTCGCCTATCCCGACCCGCCCTCGGTGTCGGGCTTCCTGCAGTTCAGGCTCAGGCGCAGCCATTCCTTCGCCGGCATCGACCTGCGGGACATGATCCCGGCCCTGGGCGCCACCAACGGCGGCGGCCATCCCGGCGCGGTGGGCTTCCGCTTCGAGAAGGCCGCGGCGCCGGACTTCGAGGCCTTCGCGCTGTCCCTGGCGGCCGAGGTGGGAACGGCCGGCGGCGCCACGAAAGACGAATGCATGGCGTTCGCCGATACAGCCAAGGCGTTGCCCATGCCGCAGACGGACGATGGGCTTGTTCTCCAGTGCGACGGGTTCGACC
>CAYPHO010000080.1:11421-12030 GCA_964410245.1 uncultured Treponemataceae bacterium
GGGTTGCCGGCGTCACTGGCGTTGCTGTGGCGTATCCGGCCGGCCCGCCCGCTAGCGCGGAGCATTCCCGGCCCTAGGCCCTTCCCGACAGCTGGCCGCAGCCGGCCATGATGGAGCTCCCCTTCGTCGCGCGCCTCTTCACCAGGCAGCCGTACTCCTCGAGCCAGGAGGCGAAGCGCTCGAGCTCCTCCTCGGAGGGGGCCGGGGCGATCGGGGAAGTCCCGGGGTTGTAGGGTATCAGGTTGACGACGCAGCGGCCGACCCGGGCGCAGAAGCCGGCCGCCCGGGCCGCGTCCTCGCGCGAGCCGTTGACGCCCGGCATGAGGCACCAGTTGACGCCGCGCGCCGAGGCCGTTCAGGCGATTTACCGGCATGATGGCTAGCCGTGCCTCGTCGCTCGCGGCGTTGAGGCTTATGGACAGGCCCAGGCGCTTGAGGCCCAAGCCCCGCAGGCGCTCGATGCCGCCCGGGGGGCCGGAGGTGCAGAGGGTGATCCGCTCCCAGGAATAGCCCAGGCCGCGGGGATCGTTCAGGACGGCGAGGGCCCGGGCCACCTCCTCGAAGTTGTCGAGGGGCTCGCCCATGCCCATGAAGACGATGTTCCGGCAG
>CAYPHO010000081.1:0-11885 GCA_964410245.1 uncultured Treponemataceae bacterium
GGAGGAAGAGGAGCGGGGGTGGAAGCTGCAGGAGTGGGGGTCTTGCGGGGCGTGGACTTCTTGGCTGGTTTCTTCGCGGCGGTCTTGCGGGGCCGCCCCGGCCCCTTCTTGGCCCCGCGCGCGCGTGAAGGTGCCGAAGATTTCTTGCGGGGCGCGGCTTTAGCAGGAGCTTTCTTCGCTCCTGCTTTCTTAGTCGCAGCCCTTTTCTTCGTCGCCCTCTCCGCCACGCCAGCCCCTTTTGGGGCTTCGTCGTAGCCATTAGGCAACGAAACCCCAGGCCTGGCTGCGGGTCATCACTCCGCGTTCCAGGTCTGGGGCCTCTGCAGATACTCTATCCCGTGTCCGAGAAGTCGTCAACTGGTGGTTGCGGCCCCGCATCTGGCATCCATTCGCCCCAGGCACGGTCGAACTTGAACTCCACTCCGCAGTCCACGCATCGGGCCTCGCCGTTAAGGCAATCAGCTTTCCGATGGCCCCCGCATTCAGGGCAGGGTCCGGGCTCTGGCGCAATGAAGGTCGGAGGTGCCGGCCGCGACGCCAAGAAGGCCTCGACGAGGTCCGGATCCTGGAAGTGCTTCTTCGCTGCCTTCAGGGGATCTGAAATCCTTGGCCGCTTCTTCATGGTCTCGACCGCGTACGCCAAGAGGGCAGCGAGGTCTCGCTCCGTCGCCTTGGCGAGAAAGTTATCCACAGCCGCCGGCCTGCTAGCTAGCTCTTCTTTATTTACTTTGCTTTGCTTTGCTTTGTTGGATTCCTCCGCGGAGGAATCGCCTTTTTCCGCGGAGGATTGCCCTTTTTCCGCGGAATTCTTTCCTTGCCCCCGTTTTCTGAGTCTTTCGGCTTCAATGAAGGAGTAGTTCTCCCGAGTTCGGTCAGTCGTGAGAATACCCGATTCCTCGTTGACAAGGTCGATCTCGGGGTCGCAGAGAAAGGTCAGGAACTCGGTGAATTCTACCTCGTTGAAGCCGAGCTCCTCGGCCGCGGCGAGGCGGTTGATCCTCTTCGAGAGGTCGAGGCGGGCCTCGGCTGCCTGGGAGATCATCTCGTTCAGCATCCAGAATCGGCCGTAGCCGTCGGGTCCAAACTTGGCGCGGAGGGCCTTCATCTTCGGATGGTTTCGGGCGTTGTTGTCGTGCGAGAAGTACGGCAAATCATTCTTCATACGAGGTCCTCAACCTTCCACGATCCAGGCTTGAATACGTCATGCCAGAGGACGGGACAATACTTCGCGTAGGTGTGGGGCCTGACCCAGAGCATGACGTGACAGCGCGCGCCTTGCGAGTCGCAGATCTTGCAGAGCCCAAGATCCTCGGCCGTCTCGCAGGTCATGGCGTCGATGACGTGCTGCTCTACGATTCCGTCAAGGAGAGCTTCGGATATCCTGCGGTGCCCATTCTTGTGATCTCGGACGATGACCTCATATTGCATAGCGCGCCCCTCCCCTGCGCTATTCCATACAAAGGCGTGCTCGGCTACATACTAAAAGGGAGTGTCGTCCGCGAAGTCATCGCGCGGGGGCTCTCCGAGAACAGGCTGCTGGGCCTCTGGCTTCGTCGCTCCGGCGCTCGCACCCTGGGCATCCTGCTCCTGCTTCTTCCCGCCGAGAAGCGACAGCTCCTGCGCGGTCACCTTCGCCCGCGTGTAGGTCTTGCCCTCGTACTCGCTCTTCTCCAGGCGCACCGGCCCCAGGACGCCGACGAGCGCCCCCTTCGTTAGGTACTGGTTCACGGCTTCGCCACGCTTTCCCCAGAGGTCGACTTCCCAGAAGCTCCCCTCCTCGACGTACTGCTCTCCCTTCTTCACGCGGGCGTCGGTCGCGACCGTGAAGTGGCAGACGGCTTGCCCGCCGTTCGTGTACTTGAGCTCTGCGTCGCGCGTTAGGCGACCGACTAGAGTGATTGATGCTAGGCTTCCGCTCATACTCCCTTCCCTCCCTCGCGCTCGATCGCGCCCTCATATTCAAAGAATCCCTGCTGTCCCTTGCATGGCACAAAAGGAATCGTGATTGAATCCTTCAGCACGAATCCGCAGGGACCGAAGAACCAAGGGCTTGATGACTCCCGAACACAATCGACAATCTTCGAGGCGCCGACGATGCCGCCTCGCTGGAGCCCGTCGAAGCTCGGGAAGCCTCCGAGGTCGCGTATTCCAGCCACGAGTATGCGGGCTTCATAATATTCATCTCGCGTCATGCCCTTCCCTGCGTGGATGAGGAAGTCGCCGCGATACTCCGTCGCCCATGATCGATTCTCAATGTCCTTCCAGCCGTTGACGATGAGCCATGCCCACGGCTGGCGAATGCTGAGGGTTCTCATTCCCCCAAAGTACGGCTCGGAGCGTGCGCTCTCCATGCGCTCAAGGGCGGCGCGGCGCCAGTAGGTGACGCATGTATTCCCGAGAGCCCATAACGTCGAGCGCTTCCCGCCGGTTCGATTCGCATAGCCTCGAATCTCGACCATCTCGCCATTGGGCGGCAGATCGTCCTTGATGCTAATCCACTCTCCTCCGTCCTTGGCGGCATCGAGGGAGGCGAGGCGGGCGCGAAGGCGCAATACTTCATCGCGCAGGATAAGTGCGTCCCTTGACCTAGTGGTCGAATCATGCCCGTCAAGCCAATCAAGCGTACTTTGTAACTCTACGGAGTCCTCCCCTTGCGGCGAGGGCTGGGGCGCGGCTTCGGGCCAGCGTCCGGCCGTTATTGCCCCAATAGCATCGTCAAGAAGTGCGTATGCTTCCGGACGTTCATCGTGAAACTCCCAGAAAAAGGAGCGCAGGTCGTCTATCGAAACTGCTGCTGCCTGCGGGCTCTGGCGGGAGCGAAGGGCGGCGAGAGCGGCGAGTGCCTTCCTCCCTCGGCTTGCATCGCGCATAAGCTCGTAGTCCTTTAGCGTCTCTTCGAGCAACGTCCAGAATTGCGCCTCTTCCTCCCGCGACTGGGCAGGGGCGGAATGATCCCGATTCGCCTGGCACCTTTCACAGTTGCACCAGCTTAACGATCCATCAGAATCTTCCCGCGCCTGGGCAGGGGCGGGCGCTGTAAGACGGGCAATGTCTCGCGCCTTTTCCTCGGCATCCCGGCATCCACGTAGATAGGCTTTTGTCTCAAGCTCCTCTCGATAGGCGGCAAGATGTTCTATTCGGCCACTGGGTAGTACTATTCTCTCGAATACTTGCCTGTCGCGTTCGTTCGGCTCGCTCATGTCGTCGCGCTCCTTTCGTGTTTATGCCAGAACCTGCGAAGGATTCTTCGTAGGAGTTTCTCTCGCGTGGCGTGATGATGTTTATTACACTTGAAATTATTATGATTATGCCCTCCGCATACGCAATCTTTTCGCTTCGATCTATTCTCAGGATCGCGCACATCCGACATGACGGCTGACCGGCTCACTTCGGGGCCTCCGGCGCGGGCGAGGAGGCGAGGAGGGCTTCTCTTGCAATATGTTGATTGAAAGTCGGTTCGCCGAGTATTTTCTCTATCCCCTTATCGCTTTCTTCTATACGGACAAGCGCCTCGCGGAGCGCCTTCTCGGAGGAGGGGGCGGGCTCGGCCATCCAATTGGAGAGACTCTTGCACGATTGGCACATTATTATTTCTTTTGGATTTTGGAGGTGTCGGCAGTTATCACATACGCGCGTCTCCCCCTCGGGCGGGAGGAGGGCGAGGGCTTCAAGGAAGCCATACGCTTCCGGCGCGTCGCATCGGAGCTTTTCTAACTCCGCGCCGAGTTCCGGTGCTCCGTTGGTATCGAGTGAATTCAGTAGCTCCATAGCGGTATCCAGGACCGCCTTTATGTACGCAACGGCTTTCTGGACATTATTCATCGCCCTGCCTCCATCTCCTCTTCTCCAACCTCTTCCAGCATCTCCCTTATCTCCCGAATAACGTCCTCCCCCGCCGCGCGCACACGCGCACGCCTCTCTCGGCCCGCGCGCGTGCGACTCGGCGCCTGTTCCGGCTTGCGCCTACCCCGTCTCATGACTCCGGTCTCCAGAAGTTGCATGACGGTTTATTTCGCTTAACTATCTGTAGCGAGAGGTCGCAAAAAATCTCTCCCGGCTCTACATGGGAGTCGCCGTGGTTGCCGCAGTTCCCGCAGAAGCGCTCCGCTGTCGCCTGCGCCGGGTCTGTCGGATCGCGGCCCGCGAGCATATCGCGGACGTAGTTGCGAGGTAGGCATATTCCGTCATCGTCGATCGTCTGCTCGATCGCCGCATCGATCTCTTCCTCGGTCGGCTCGGGGATCCTGGGGCCGGAGGGCGTCGGGAGGTCGGCGAAGAGGTCGGGCTGGTCGGTCATCGCCGCGCGACTTCCTCAAGTGCCTGCCTATAGGCTTCATTGATCGTCGCCGCACGAGCGGACGCCCCTGGATCGTTCGGATTGGCGTCCGGGTGTACGTCCTTCATCTTGGTCCGGTAGGCCGCTACGATCTGCGTGCGCGTCGCGTCGAGACTGATGCCGAGGATCGAGGCCCATCCTTTCCCGGCGTCGTCCGTGAGGGCGACGAAGCCGGTGAACATGCGATCGAGGAGATCGGAGACGCCCCAGCGGTCGATGGCGCGCATGGCCTCGATCGTTTTCGCGACCGAGTAGAGGTTCTCCCAGAGAAGGCGCCAGGAATCGCAGGCGAGGCAGACCGTGCGACCGTGCAGCTTGAAGTAGCAGGCGGCGCCCGGGTCGTCTGGCTCCTTCGCGTTCGCGATCGGTTCGCCGTCGTTCCGTGCCCGCATGTTCGTTGAGATAATGAGATCCTCGCCGCCGAGGCGCCGAACCTCGTCCTTGAGGAATCGGCGGACCCGGAGTACGGTCTGTCCTTTCTTCCCGAAGCGGGACCACGATCGCGACGATGCGCGGTGAACGCCCTCGGGCCAGGTGAGCGGAAAGGCTTCGATAGTGTCGATGGTCTTCATGATGCCATCCCGAGCGCCTTGCGCATTTCGTAAGCCTTCTCGCTCCTACCGAATATCACTCCGCGCTCGAAAGCCTGGTTCGCGAAGTCGAGCGCGATCATGATCTGCTCGTCCGTCCATTCCCCCGGCCCCGGGAAGGCGAAGAGGAGATCCCCATCGCAGCTATAGAGCAGCTTCTCGCCCTTCGTCATCTCGCGCTCGTCCTCGCGGATAAATGCGTCCTGCGGATGGCAATACTTCACGCCGCCACCCCCTTCCCATCCTCCGCCGGCCGCGGCCCGAGGTCCGCGACGTTGATCACTCGCTCGACACTCGCCTGCAGCTCGGTCGAATGCGTGACGATGATGGTCTGGTAGCGGCCGCTCTCGCGGTGCGCGGCCTCGAGCATTCGTAGGTACAGCATCCGCGCCTCGGGATCGAGGGCGCCATCGGCCTCGTCCAGGAAGACCGTCAAGAAGCGCATGTCCGTGTTCTGGGCGCGGATGATGGCGAAGCCGTCGTACAGCGCCTTGCGGATCCAGACCGCCTCACCGCCGGAGAGCGAGTCGATGGTCTGCTCCTCCCCGGACTCGGTGTCGATGATGAAGATCTCGAAGTCCTCGACGAGCTTCGTCTTGGATCCCTTGCCGGCCGTCCGCTGGGTCCTGAACTCGATCTGGTAGCGACTGCCGTAGGCCTCGCCCAGGAGACGGTTGGCAACGGCCGCGATCGAGGGGGCGAGCGCGTCGAGCTCGAGCGCCTGGATTCCGTCGGAACCCACTGCGCGCTCGAGAAGCCGCCATTCGTCCCGCTCCCGGGCCGCGCCCTCGCGCTTCGCCCGGGCCTCGTCTCGCGCCTTCTGGCGCGCGCGCGCATCCTCCTCGGCCCTCCGGGCGGCGTCGGCGGCCGCCTGGGCCGCGGCGCCCGCGCTCTTGGCCTCGGACAGGCGCGTCCGGACGCTCTCGAGCTCGCCTTCCTTCGCCGCGAGGTCGGCACGCGAGGTATCGGCCTGGATCTGGGCGCCGAGCTCGCGCTCCTCCTCCGCAGCCGCGGCCCGGCGGGTCTCGGCCTTGCCCTTGGCCGCCTCGGCGGTCTCGATGCGAACCTTGGCCTCGTCGGCCTTCCGGATGGTCTCCCGGGCCTTCTCGGCGCTGAGCCAGGCCATCTCGCCCTCGATCTCCTCGAGGCGCGCGGCGCCCGGGAAGGGCGCGGTGGCCGGTGTCGGCGGGATCTGTATCGCGGCCAGGGCCTCCTCGGCCGGCGCGACCTTCTTCTGGATCTCCGTTGCCTCGGTCTCGAGGCGCTCGGCCTCGGCTTCCCGCTGGTGGAATTCATGGAGCAGGGGATCGTAGAGCCCCTCGGGCAGGGCCTGGCCGCAGGTCGAGCACTTGTCGGAGGGCTCCTCGCCTACCTGGGCCCGCGCTACTGCCGCCGCGCGCTCTGCGGCCGCCACCTGGCGCCGGATGGCGTCAAGGGCCGCCCGGGCCTCGTCCTGCCGTCCGCGGGCATCCGCGGCCGCACGCGAGTGCGCCGCGAGGGCGTCGTGGTTGGCCTTGTCGATCCCCGCCTTCTCCTCGCGCAGAGCCGTGGCCTCGGTCTCGAGCTTCCCAATCTGGGCAAGCTCCTTTTCGGCCGCGTCGCGCCCCGCCGCGGCCTCCCGGAAAAGAGCTATCGAGTCCTCCGCCTCCTTGATCTCGGCGAGCAGGTCCCGGATCTCGTCCGCGACCGCCTGGCGGCGCTCGGTCGTGCGTTCGAAGGCCTTCACGCGCTCCGCGATGGCGTCGCGCTCGGCCTTGAGCTGGAGGCCCTCCTCAGTGATCTTCTCCACGTCGGCCGCGGCCCGGGCCCGGCGGCCCTCAGCCTCGGAGATCTCCGCGGCCGCGCGCTCGAGCTTCTCGTCGACGTCCGCCGCCGCCGCGATGGCGCCGTCCAGGGCCCCGAGCACGGCCTCATTGGCGTCGCCGCGGGCCTTAGCGGCGGCGCGGTAGGCTTCGAGGTAGTCGATCCCGGCGAGCTCGACGAAGAGGGCCTTGCGCTGCGTCTGGGTGGCCTCGGCGAGGTCCGGCGAGTCCTTGGCCGGCCGTTGGGTCACGAAGGCCGATTTGAGGTACAGGGCGAGGGATCCGAAGAGGCGCCCGATCGCTGCCTCGTAGGGCTCCTTCCGGCCCGTGACGCCCTCGACCGCGACCATTCCGCGGCCGTCGCCCTGGTCGCGCCAGAGGAAGTACTCGGCGCCGCCGGAGGCGATGTCAGCCCGGATGGTTATCAGGGCGCGGTAGCGCCAGCCTGAGCGCATGTCGGTGAAGTACAGGTCCCTACAGGAGTCCTTGAGGCGGAAGTGCTCCTTGAGCGTCCCGGCCCGGGTGAGCATCTGCGGCCAGGGAGTGAGGTTCTCGAGGATGGTGGTCTTGCCGGCGCCGTTCGGCGAGGCGAAGGCGATCACGGCGGATCCCAGGACCTCGAGATTGAGGTCGATCTCGTCCTTGCGGCTCTTCTTGTAGAGCCCCTTCGCGCCGCGGAGGATGAGGCGGTCGATCCGTATGTGCGCGCCTTGCCCTATCCCGCCGCCGGCCGTACCCTCGCGCTCGAGCTCGTCGGCCTTTGCCAGGACGGTCTCGGGCACGGTCAGGGCCGAGGCCTCGGCCCAGATCCCGATCTTGTCGCGGAGCCGGCGCTTCTCGGCGATCGCAGAGGCGCGGACGGTCTCGGTCGGGAGAACGTTCAGGGTGACGCGGGAGCCAGGGAGGGCGCCTCCGCGAATGAGTGCCTCGAGCTCTTTCTCCAGGTTGATACCCCTGGCCTCTTCGCTCATCGCCGTGATCTCTAGCCAAGCGAGCTTCCCTTCGAATGAAGGGAGAACGGCAGTGCTCGGCCAGCGCGTCGAGAGCTTGACCCTCTGCGCGTGAGGGAATTCGACGCGAGATACCTCTGGGACGTAGCCATGGTCCGCCGGGTCCACGTCGTCGATGGTCGCGTAGCGGAAGGTGACGAGGTTTGCCCCCGCCTTGTGCGTCTCGCCCCAGGTCAGGGGGTAGGCCGATCCCGGGTAGTAGGCGTCGAGGCCTGGGATCTGCTGAGGCTCGTGGATGTGCCCAAGGCCGATGTAGTCGGCCCCTACCATCACGAGGTCGTCGCGCGAGAGCGCGATGCCGGTTCCCGGCTCCGAGCCGTAGCCCGTGGCCGTCTTCGCGCCAGAGATCTCGCCGTGGTAGAGTAGGACGCAGGGCAGATTGGGATGCTGCTGTCGGAGTCCGCCAAGACCTAAAAGCAACGCCCGCATCGCGGCCCGGACCTGAGCGTCCGAGTCGTCCTTCCCTATGGCTCCCGCTTCGGCGAGGAGCCACTTTTTTGTAGGCTCGGGGATACCGAAGAGGATGGCCTCCGCTCCGGCCCCTCGTTCGGTGGTGATCTTCCCGTGGTCCAGAAAGTATGCGATCCCCGGCCGCAGGAGCACGATAGGGAACCGTGCTCGGAGCCGCTCGAAAGCCTCGAGGCTCCCGGGCGCGTCGTGCGTCGGCGTGCCGTAGATTATGGCGACCGGAGCGATGTCGGCCAGGGCCTGGACCTCGGCGGCGAGAGCGTCGAAGACGTCGCGCTCCGAGTTCTGCAGGGGCCCGTCGGCCAGGTCGCCAGCGATCGCGAAGAGGTCGACCGCCTGGCGGCGGCCGGCCTCGGCCATAGCGCGGAGCGAGTCGCGGGCCTCGGGCCAGCGGTCGCGCTTCGCGTGGATGTCGGCTGCGTGAAGTATCTTCATGCCTTCCTCCTATGCGGACAAGGCCGCAGGTAGCGCCTTGATCTTCCCTACGATCTCTTCGAGAGCCGCGACGTCCTGGGTCTTGTTATCGAGCGTCCAGGTCGAGAGGTCGAAGCCTTTCTTGTTCCCGCTACCGATGTGCTTAATGATGAAAAGCGCGGCCCGGAGGACGCGAAGGTCGGTCACTCCGGCATCGAGATAGCGCTGGGCGCGGTGCTTCACGTCCTGGTTATCGGAACTCGCCCACTCGACGAAGGCCTGGGTCAGCTGCTCGAGCTCCGTAGGCGCGGGCTCGTCTCCCGACGACAATGCGAAATCGTCGACGGGCTTTGTCTCCTGCCCCTCGGCTGGCCGTGCGTCTACCTCCGCGTCATGGGCGTGATGCACGGGCGCTCCGATCTGCGCCGCCTGGGCGGGGCCGAAGAGCGCCGCCGTATTGCCTGCGATACCGTCGAGCATCCGATTCATGACGAACTCGTTCTTGGCGTTGATGATGACCCGGGAGAAGAGGAAGGTGACCGTCTTGTCCGCAGGGTCTTCCTTTTTGAAGAGGCCCTTGAATCCCGTCTGCATTCCCAGGACCGCGACAGTCGCGCGGGATCGCGCCCCGGTGTTCGCGCGCTGCCGGCCCACCTTCATGAGCTGGATCCGTTCGCGGGCAAGCTCGGCAGGGGTGTAATCGCGCTTCGACTGCGTTCCACAATCGGTTTTCTTATTCAGCTTCATTTCCTCGAGCCTGACGTCGACGTCGAACTCGTATTCGCACGGCGGCCCGAGCACGAGCTTGCCGTCGGGACCAACGACCGCCGCCTGCGAGGTTCCGACGAAGATCGAGGAACCTTCGCGGCGGGTAGATTCGGCGGCGGGAGGGAAGGAGACGCCGGCGGCGCCCGCGAACTTGTCCATGGTTTCTTTCCGCGGCATGTAGGTCTTGCCGCTCTCGAGCTCGTGGAACTCGTCCTTGCGAACGGTCACGGCCTCGATGCTGACCTCGAGGAGCGGCGAGAGCTCTTCCAGGTGCGAGGGCTTCACGAAGCTCTTCGCATTCGGATACTTAGCAATGAATTCTTTTGCCTGGGTCGTATTCATGCAGTCCTCCTTGTTCCAAAAGAACCGGGCGGGCACGGCATACGCCGTGTCCCGATCCCGCCCGGGGGATTGGAGGTGAATCCCGGCCGCCTCGGGTAGGCCGCCGTGATCACCTCGTCTTGGCTATTTCTTCTCCTCGACCAGCGCGCCGCAGCGATAGATCCGCGTCGGTTCGCTCGCCGGAGCGACGAGCGCTTTCGGATTCTTCCGCGAGTACTCGACGAGCTCCTCGATCGAGGTAAATTCCTTGAACTTCGGCCACTCGGCCCCGCGCTCTAGGATCTTTCCTTCCATGGCTAGCTCCTCGCGCCTTCCGGCGCTCGTATTTCCGTTAGGCTGTAATCGGGATTGGTCACATTCTCGCAGGGGAAGTGGTTGCAGGTTCCCAGGCCGCAGTGGTCGCAGGGCTGGACCTTGACCCGTCGTAGGCCCTTCATTCGCGGGAAGTGCATGGCGAAGACGTCCTCGATGATGGGAGGAAGGTTCGTGTTCATGATGCCTCCAGGAGCTTGATCGACGAGAGCTTGAAGTTGGTCCCGTAGAGCTCGGCCGCGTTCTCGATGCCCGTCTCCGCCTTCGCCTCGGCCGGGCTCTTGATCCATCCGTTCAGGCGCCCGGCCTCGATGTTGAGCTTGCGCATGAAGTCCTGGTCGACGCGAATATGGATCGTGCCCTTCATGTAGGCCTTGACGTCCATGAAGAGGGAGCCGTCGGCGAGCATGAACTCGTACTTCTTCCCTGGCTCCCAAGCGAAGTCCATGCTGGTCGTGGCGACGTTGAATCCGAGGTTCTTCGCGACCGTGCAAAGGTCGCCGAGGAAGGCATGAGCCTCGCGATTGATCCCATTGGATTTGTCCCAGCTATCCCCTCTGAATACGCTGTATCGCTCGAGGACGAGGCGGTAGTCGAGGGTGAAGTGCGAGAACTTCTCGCTCTCGTAGCGCCAATGATCCGTGACCATGCGTTTGTTCGACGTGTAGTTGCGGATGTTGTCCTTGTCGGCGAGCTGCATGTAGAGATCGAGGAGCTGGCGGTCGAAGTAGTCATTCGCGTTCTTGATCGCCCACACGACGACGGCGTAGGCATTAGCCGCGGTGAAGTCGATCGAGGTATGCGCGGTCAGCTTCTTGAGGAGCTTTTCGCGGCTCCCGGAGGTCAGGCGCGAGGTAATGGCCTCGAGATTGCCGAAGAGCTCCTTCCAGTACAGGTTCTTGAGGCCGGCGATTTTTGCCTTGAGGCCGCCGCGAACCTGCTTCAGGTCGACGCCAAGCTCCTTGAAGAGGGAAGCGTCAAGCTTCTCCAGTTCGCGGTATGTCCCGAGCAGCGCGTCGAAGTCGTCGTGGTACAGCTCCTCCAGGCGCTCGATGAGGTTCTGGCCCTGGACGAGATCGTGCAGCTCCTCGGCGGCCGTGCGCGAGTCCCGGACGTCCTCGCCCTTGTCGGCCGCGATCGAGAACGTCTGCTCGAACCAGAGGTCGAAGGGGTCTTCGGAGAGTGCGTACTCGCGGTGGTAGCCCATGTCCTGGAACTTGATCTTGAGGATATCGACGCGGGCCCGGGCCTCGCGGAATTCCGAGTGCTCGAAGTCGGTGGAAGCCAGGACCTCGATCTTGCCGTTCGATCGCCGCCAGGACTTCTTCACGTCCTCGTCGGCGTCAATATCGGAGTCGTCGATTGTGTTGCACCGGCGCGCGAGCGTCTTCGCGAGGACCTTATCCTCATTCCAGCGCTGAGGCACGATGAGGTAGACGAGGCGGCAGTTCGCCTCCGCGACGATCTTCTCCATCCACTGCTCGTACTCCGAGTACGGAGGATTGCAGAAGATGACGTCGACCTGCTTGTCGATCAGGGTCTGGTGGTGGAAGTCGGTACCGACAACGAAGACGTCGGCCGGGAGCGCGTCGACGAGGATCTTCGACTTCTCGATCGCGTAGAGGTCGCCCGAGCTATTGGTCAGCTCGCGGAGGATCCGGAGCGCGGAGCCGTCGCCGGCGCCGATGTCGAGGAGTGAGAAGCGAAGCTCGCCGCGGTCCTCGTCAAGCTCGGAACGGATGTCGTTCGCGACGACCTTGAGCATGTCCCGCGAAGTTGGGTAAAACTCCATATCTTCGCCAGCCTGCTTGAGCTGCTCGACTAATTGCATCGTGCTATTCAT
>CAYPHO010000082.1:0-11861 GCA_964410245.1 uncultured Treponemataceae bacterium
CCGCCAGGAACTTGTCGCGGGACGCGTAGAGCAGGTCGCCCGTGTGGATGAAGGAGGAGGCGTATCCCGCGCGGCCCAGGACCTCGGGAAGGGTATCCACGTCGACGTCGTAGTACTCGTGGAAGATCATGGCCTTCCCGTACATCGAGTAGCGGGAGCTCAATATGGAGTAGAGCGTATTGGCCGAGAGCGGGTAGTTGGCGTAGTGGCTCTTGAGCAGGAGTCCCCGCGAGGCGAGATCGCGCATCGCGGGCATGACGGGACGGCCGCCGACCTCCAGGCCGTAGTACTCCCAGCTGGTCGACTCGAAGAAGTAAAGGATGACGTTATGCGATCCCTTCACGGCCTCGACGGCGGGGCGCTCGGCATCGGGACGCTCCAGCGAGTCCGTGTCGTAGAAGGCGGGAGCGGCCTCGGGAATACCGGGGGGCATGAAGGTGGCGCGCTCGGGCCCGAAGGCCAAGGAGGCCAGGGGATTCGTGCCGAGCTCGGCGCCCTGGGCCGCCGGGCCCGGCTCGTAGCCGAGGGGGCCCAGGCGGGCGGCGTCCGGCCGGCCGGCTGCGGCCAGGACGATCAGGGCGAGGGCGGCCGCGACGGACAGGGCGCCGTTCGCGGCCAGGGAGAAGCGCGAGAAGGCCGCGGACCCGAGCCGCCCGGCGACGAAGGCCAGGGCCGCGGCGAGGACGATCGCCGCCGCCGCCAGGAAGCGCGACTCGGGCGAGAACTCGGCCGCCGCGGACATGAGCATGGACTTTAGGCCGGTGAAGTGCTCGCCGCCGACGAAGCTCTTGGAGAAGGCCGTCTGGTAGACGCGCGCGAAGTCCGCGCCGACGACGAGGAAGATCGCCGCGGCGGCCGCCGCGATGACCGCGAGGGCGGCGACCAGAGTGCCCAGCGCCCTTCCCGCCAGCTCGGAAATCAGCCACAGCGAGGCGAGGATCGTCAGGGCGAAGGAGGCCGCGAGGGCGTCCGAGGCGCGCGCGACGGCGAGATAGGCCTCGCGTCCCGGCCCGGACAGGAGCTCGGGCGAGATGCCGCCGATAATCCCGAGGACTCGGATGCGATAGGCGGCGAAGGAGGCCAGGACAAGGAGCCCGAGGAAGAGGAAGAGCGGCGCGCGGCGCTCGAAGGCGCCGGGGCCGTCGCGGCGGCCGCCGCCGCGGGCGGCCGGCCGGCGGGATGCCGCGTCGGCGTCCTGGGAAAGATCGGTCATGGCCTAAGGCCGTAGCCGGCGGGGAAGAGGCAGGGCCTCCCGTCGCCCGCGTTGACCGGCACCTGATCTATCGAGGCGGGCCAGGAGCAGGGCAATAGCCCGCGAGCCTTCGCGGCGCCGAAGAGGACGTCGGCTACCCCGGCGCCCTCGCTGCCCGGCAGCCACGCGGCCGCGAAGGCGTCGACTTTCCCGAGCTCTTCGGTAACGATAAGGGGCCTGCCCGAGAGCAGGACTGCGACGACCGGCGCGGCGCCGGAGGCCGCGGCGGCGATCAGCTCCTTATCCCGGCTCGACAGCTCTAGGTCTCGGTCGTCGCCCTCCCACTCGGCGTAGGGATCCTCGCCGACGACCGCGATGACGAGGTCGGGCTTGAAGCCCTTGGGCGCCTTCCCCCCCGCCGAGTACTCGACCTTGACGCCCGATCCGGCGGCCTCGCGTATGCCCGAGAGTATCGTCGTCCCGAGCGCGCCGGGCCCGCGGCGTCCCTGCCAGGTCAGGGTCCACCCGCCGCACTGCGCGCCTATATCGCTCGCCTTATCCCCGACGACGAGGATGCGCTTCTTGCCGGATATCGGAAGGACGCCGCCTTGGTTCTTCAGGACGACCAGGGACTCGGCGACGGCCCTGCGCGCCAGCGCGCGATGAGCGCTCGAGCCTACTTCGGCAAGGAGGGAGCGGTCCGCGAAGGGACGCTCGAAGAGGCCCGCCTCGAACTTGACTTCCAGGATGCGCCGGACGGCCTCGTCGAGGCGGCTCGCCGCGATCGCGCCCTTCCCGACGAGATCGCGCATCGTCTCGTAGTAGAGCGCATACTGGTCGGGGACCATGATCATGTCCACGCCCGCGTTGATCGCCAGGGCGATCCGCTGGCCCAGGGAGCCGGGCAGGAGGGAGACGCCGGCCCAGTCCGATACGACGAAGCCCTCGAAGCCGAGCTCGCCGCGCAATATGCCCGTCAGGAGCCGCGCGTTGCCGTGGCACCGCTCTCCGTTCCAGGAGCTGAAGGAGACCATGACGCATCGGGCGCCGGCCTCGATCGCGGCGGCGTAGGGCGCGACGTGGATCCGCATGAACTCGTCTTCCGAATAGGCCGCGTCGCCCCGATCCGCGCCGCCTGCCGTGCCGCCGTCGCCGGCGAAGTGCTTCGCCGTCGCGAGCACCGACGTCGCCGATCCCAGGCCGCCGGACTGGAGGCCGCGGACCGATGCCGCGCCCAACGGCCCGACGAGCTCCGGCGTCTCGCCGAAGCCCTCGTAGGTCCTGCCCCAGCGCTCGTCGCGCGGAACCGCGACGCAGGGGGCGAAGTTCCAGCGGGCGCCCGTGGCCAGCATCTCCAGGGCGGTGACGCGGCCGATCTCCCGGACCAGCTCGGGATCGTTCGCCGCGCCCAGTCCGATGTTGTGCGGGAAGACGACGGCGCCCCTGACGTTGTTATGGCCGTGCACGGCGTCGACGCCGTAGATGATGGGTATGCCGAGTCGGGTGGACAGGGCCGCCTTCTGATAGCCGTCGATCATGTCGGCCCAATGCCGGGGGTCGTTGATCGCGGGCCCCGAGCCTCCGCCCGAGAGCACCGAGCCGAGGCCGTATTTCGCGATATCGGAAGTCGTGGCGAGGTAGTCCCTCGCCGCCTGCAGGGTCTGCCCGATCTTCTCCTCGAGCGTCATGCGCGAAAGGAGGTCCTCGGCGCGGGAGGCGGCGGGAAGCGAGGCGTCTTTATAGCGAAGGGGCGAGTCGGCCGCGATCGCCGCGCCGGGCGCGGCCGCGGCGAGGGCGGAGGCCAGCGCGAGGGCGGCCATGGGGCCGCTTAGCGCGCGCGGCCTTCGATCATCGCGAGTGAGCTTCATTCGGTATCCTCGGCGGGAGTATACTGCATTCCATGATCGAGCATAAGTTCCCGGAGGGCTTCGCGTGGGGCGCCGCCACCTCGGCCTACCAGATCGAGGGCGCCTGGGACGAGGACGGCAAGGGCGAGAGCGTGTGGGACCGCTACGCGCATCGAGGGGGACGCGTAGCGCGCGGCGAGACGGGCGACGTCGCCTGCGACCACTACCATCGCATGTCCCAGGACGTCGCGCTTATGAAGAAGCTCGGCCTAAAGGCCTACCGCTTCTCGATCGCCTGGACGCGGATCTTCCCCGAGGGAACCGGACGCGTCAACGAGAAGGGCCTGGACTTCTACGAGCGCTTGGTCGACGAGCTCGCGGCCGCGGGGATATCGGCCAACGCGACCTTGCATCACTGGGACCTGCCCCAGGCCCTGCAGGAGCGCGGAGGCTGGGACAATCGCGATTCGGCCTTCTGGTTCGCGGATTACGCTCGCGCCGCGTTCGAGCGGCTGGGCGATCGCGTGGAGACCTGGGCCACTCACAACGAGCCCTTCATCTCCTCGATCTGCGGCTACGGCGGGGCGGACTTCGCTCCTGGCCTCTGCGACGCCGCGGCTGGCTACCGCGCGGCCCTCAACCTCTGCCGGGCCCACGGAGCCGCCGTCGACGCCTTCCGCTCGGGCGGATCGACCGGCGCGCATAAGGGCAAGATCGGCATCGTGCTCGACTTGCAGCACAAGTTCCCCGCGAGCGGGGACGAGCGCGACGCCGCGGCCTGCGCCCGCCTCCTGGAGAATTCCCAGGGGATCTTCCTCCTTCCCTTGTTCAAGGCCGAGTATCCCCGGGATCTCGCGGCCTGGCTCGGCCCCTTGGCGCCCAGGATCGAGGACGGCGACCTCGAGCTCTGCTCGAGGAAGATGGACTTCCTCGGCGTCAACCACTACTTCACGCACGCGGTCCGCTACTCCGAGCGGGGCGGCCTTCTGAAAGCATCGGAAAGCTTCGTTTCCGAGCCGGGCTTGGGCGCGACCGGCCTCGGCTGGGGCATCAACCCCTCGGGACTCCGGGACACCCTGGCGCGGATCGCTCCGGTAATCGGGAACATCCCGATCTACATCACCGAAAACGGGACCGCGATGGACGACGAGCCCGACGGGCGCGGATACGTCCGCGATCGGGGCCGCGTGAACTACCTGCGCAGGCACCTCGTCGCCCTGCGCGAGGCCATGGACACCGGATCCGACATACGCGGCTACTTCGCCTGGAGCCTCATGGACAACTTCGAGTGGGCCTCTGGCTACGCGCCGCGCTTCGGCCTGGTCCGCGTCGACTTCGCGACGCAAGCGAGGACGCCGAAGCTGAGCGCCGCCTGGTACGCTGACGTGATAGCGCGCAACGCGGTGTCGGAATAGCGTCGGCATCAGGCGAGTCCCGCGCGGCGCAGCGCGTACTCGACGATCTTCCGATCGGGATCGAAGGGGGAGACCGAGTCGAGGCCGAGGCCGCGGATGGCGGCGTTGATGAGCTCGGCCTCGGAAGGTACGGCGCGCGCGCAGGGGACGGCCCCGCCCGCGCCGGCCGCGGCCCCCTTCGCGGCCGCCCGCGCGGCGGCTTCCCCCTCCGCGCCCTCCCCCGCATAGAAGCGCCCGGCCTCGAGCAGGGCGTCCAGCGGCGCGAGGCCGACTAACTCGCTGCCGGCCGCCGTTAGGCCGCGCTTCGCGGCCTCGGCCTTTACGGCCTCGTAGGCGGCATGGATGGGAGCGACGCGGTAGTCGAGGAGGTTCATCGACACCTGGGCGCATCCGTAACCTTCCATGTACCAGCCGATCGCTCGGACGGACTTAAGGAGTCCCGGCCCTCGCGCCGGGCGCCCCGATTCCCTGACGACTGCCGCGATATCGCGAGCAGCCGCCTCGTCGGCGGCGGCATCGCCGCGCGGCTTCAAGTTCACGTTATACGCTATCAGGAACTCGCGCGCGCCCGCGATCGTCGCCCCCCAGCTCGGGACGAAGGCGGCCGGGCCGAAGTCGGGCTTCCACTCGGGCTTTAATATTCTCTCGGGAAGGCCCTCGTACTCGCCGGCCCTGATCGCCGCGAGGCTCGCGCGCTCGGGACTCGTCGCCGCCTTCTCGTAGAGGTAGACGGGAAGGCCCAGCTCGGCCGCGAGATGCTCGCCGAAGCGGCGGGCGAGCTCGACGCAGTCGTCCATCGTCGCGCCGCGCAGGGGAACGAAGGGACAGACGTCCAGGGCGCCGAGCCTCGGATGGGCGCCTCTCTGCCTCCTCATGTCGATGCGATCGAAGGCGGCGCGCGCGGCGGCCAGGGCCGCGGCCAGGACCGCATCGGCTTCGCCCGCGAAGGTATAGACCGTGCGGTTCGCGTCGGCTCCCGGATCGACGTCGAGGAGGAAGGCGCCGGGCGCCCCGCGGATCGCGGCGGCGATCGCCTCGATGACGTCGCGATCGCGGCCCTCGGAGAAATTCGCAACGCACTCGACGATCCTTGGGGCGGGCATGCGGCCTCCTCGGCCAGGACTCTATCCGAAGACCCAGGGGGCGCGCAATCGACGAGGAGAGTCCCGGGTCGCCGAGGGGCGCTTAGCGGCTCAGCTCGGCGGCCACGGCCTCGTCGAGGACCGGATCGGGCTCGCCGAAGTCGGCGGGCGCCGCCGCCCCGAGCGAGGCGTCGAGGTCCGAGGCCGCCTGGGCGATCCACTCGGCGGCTCGACCGATCCCGATCTTGCTCGAGTCGATGACGAGGTCGAAGCCCTCCATCGAGTCCCATCGAGCGCCGTAGACCGAGGAGACGAAGGAGGATCGCACCTTGTCTCCCTCGCGCACCGACGCCTCGGCCTGGCGCCTATCCGCGAACCCTTCCTCCTCGAGGACGCGCGACACTCGCCATTCGAAGGGGGCGCGAACGCGTACGCTGATCAGGCGGCCCAGGCCCGCCAGGGACAGGTAGAAGCCCCTGCCGAGGATTACCGCGCGGCCGCGGCGCGCGACCGCCCGCGCGACCCGATCCAGCATGCCGACGATCACGCGCTTCCGATCGTCGAACATGGACCAGATGCCGGACTCGGCCTCGTAGGCGTCCTTGAAGTCGATGAGGCCGTAGCCCGCGAGCAGGCGGCCGACGACCTCCTTGTCCACGAGATCGTAGCCGAGGGCCCCGGCCGCCTTGCGCGCGATCTCGCTCCCGGCGCTCCCGTACTCCCGAGAAACCGTGACGACAGCCATAATTCGCCTCCCCGCGACGCGATCGCGGAGAGGCTTCGCGGCTGATTCGAGCGGCAAGGTGCTGGGGCGATCGCTCCTCTCCGCTACCTAAAATATAATGCCGGCCGGAGCGGCCTAGCCCGTCGCGCTCGAGTAATTCTTGATGCCGCGGTTCCAGGCCGCGCGGGCCAAGGCTATGAAGACGACCGGCGCCAGGGCCCCCCAGACCATCTGCGCGGTCGTCATGCGGCCCAGGATGAAGAGCGTCGGGAAGCTCGAGATGAGGAACATCGGGATCGCGTAGGTGCCCAGGGCCCTGACCGCCTTGCCGTAGACGACCATGGGCACGTTGTTGAAGTCCCAGAACGAGTCGATGACGCCGGCGATGGCCTGGGCGTTGACGATCTTGAACACCAGGGTCATCGGCATGAGGAAGATCGAGTAGGCGACGGCGCATCCGCAGGCCATGTAGAAGGCGTAGCCGAGGACGGCCCAGGCGTCGGCGCCGCCGAGGCGCGAGAGCCCGATGGCGACCGCGACGGCGCCGCCCAGGAAGTCGGTCGCGAGGATGCCGATGTCCGAGCGGCGGAAGGAGGCGAGGAAGAGGGCCGAGACCGGCTTGGTCATGATGGTGTCGAAGGAGCCGTCCTTCACCAGGCCCGAGAGCTGGAAGAAGCTCGACATGAAGACGCCGGCGTAGAATCCCGTGACGGCGATGAAGGTGCCGACGAAGACCAGCATCTCGTCGGGGCCGAAGCCGCCTATGTCCCTCCCCGCGCGGAAGGCCACGACGACGTAGAGCACCTTCGTGACCATATAGCCCAGCTCCATCATGATGCCCGTGACGAAGTTGGCCCGGTACTCCATCTGGCTCATTACGTTCATGCGGAAGAGCATGCCGTAGAGGCGCAGGTGCTTTCGTATTTCGCGCAACGCGTTGCCCATGCTAGCTCCCCACCGCGACGAATCGCCGTACGCCCGCCGACCACATGAAAGAAGCCAAGAGGCCGAGGGGCAGGACCCACAGCGCGCCCGTGGCCAAGCCCTGGACTAAATCAGCTCCCGCGACCCGGCCGCAGAGGACCTCGGTCGGGAACTGGATCGTGAAGCGGAAGGGCAAGGCGCGCAGTATCGACTCGCCGGTCGCGCCGAAGACCGAGAGCGGGAAGATGCCGCCCGAGGCCGTGATGATGACGATGCGGACCGCCTCGAAGAAGAAGCCGATCTCGGTGAGCCAGAAGCCCAGGAGCCCGACGCACCAGAAGATGAGGAAGTTGAGGATCAGCGCGATGGCGAGGGCGAGGAAGAAGCCTACGACGGCCGTCGCCGAGATGCCCAGCCCTACCGTCAGCGATAGGGCGACGAGCCCCGCGCCCAGGACGGCGAGCATGAAAACCGCCTCCGCCGACTTCGCCCCGAGGAACTGCGCTATCCTGAAGCCGAAGTAGCCTATGGGCTTGACGAGGAAGCGGTCGAGGCCGCCCAGGCGGATGTCGTTGTTCAGATCGTACTCGAAGCCCGTACGCACCAGGCGGCCCACGACGTTCGCGATCACGACGTAGGCGAGCATCTGGACGTAGGTGAATCCGAAAAGCTCCTGCCCCGAGCCCGCGAGGGCCCCGGCAGATCCCGCCCCGCCCGCGGCGCCAGGATCGGGCGCGTAGAGGGCGGTCCACAGCGCGGTCTGGATGATGACCGGCGATACCGCGCCCAGGAGCGAGAAGAAGAAATTGATGCGGTACTCGAGGGCGCCGCGCAGGCCGAGGGACAGCGAGCGCAGGTACTTGCCCGCGAGCCGCGGGCGGCGCGGCTCAGCCACGATCGCCCTCCCTGCCGGGACCGGCGCCCTCGCCCCGGTACAGCCGGGCGATGCCCTCCTCCAGCGGCACTTCCTCGATCGTCAGGTCGGCCACCGGCAGCTCGCCCAGGGCGCGGCGCGAGAAGTCGCGGACCTTCGCTCGCTCGACGTCGAAGGTCGCGGTCGCCCCGTCCATGCCGCGGAAGCCGCCGTAGCCTTCCAGGACGGGAGCCGCGACTTCCTCGGACAGGACCAGCCTGACGACCTTGCGCTCGGCCAAGGTCGCGTTCACGCCCGAGAGCGCGCCGTCGTAGACGATCGATCCTCGATTGATGAGGATGACGCGGTCGCAGAGCTCCTCGATATCGGAGAGATAGTGGCTGGTCAGGATGACGGTCGTGCCGCGCTCGCGGTTCAGGACGCCGATGAAGTCGCGTATCGCGCGCTGGGACAGGATGTCGAGGCCGATCGTCGGCTCGTCCAGGAAGAGTATCTCGGGCTCGTGGAGGAGGGCCGCGATGATCTCCATCCGCATCCGCTCGCCCAGCGAGAGGCGCCTGACCTGGACCTTGAGGAAGTCGCCGACGCCGAAGAGCTCGACGAGCTCGCCGAGCACGCGGCCGTAGCGCTCGCGCTCGATCTCGTAGATCTCGCGATTCAGGGCGAAGGATTCCAGGGCCGGCAGGTCGGGCCAGAGCTGGCTCCTCTGGCCCATGACGATGGAGACGCGCATGCGGAAATCCTTCTTGCGCATCCAGGGGACGTGGCCCAGGACGAGGGCCTTCCCCGAGGAGGGGTGCATGATGCCCGAGAGCATCTTCAGCGTCGTCGTCTTGCCCGCGCCGTTCGGGCCCAGGAAGCCGACCATCTCGCCGCGCTCCACCGCGAAGCCGACGCCGCGCACGGCCTCGCGCACGAGCTTCTTGCGCGACACCAGGTTGCGCAGGGAGGCGCCCAGGCCCTCCGCCTTCTCGTAGTAATCGAAATGCCGCGTCAGTCCCTCGACCTCGATTATGCTCATATTACCCCGCTCCGGCGCCTACCCTAGCCGAGGCCCATCTGCAACGCAAGCGGGCGGCAGGCCGAGGCGCAGGGCCTCGACGCCGCGCTCGATAGCGCCCTCGCCCAGGTTGCCGAAGCCGAGGAGGAGCATGCGCGCGATGCCGGGATACGGCGCGTGGGCGAAGCTCGAGGCGGGATAGGCGAGAGCCCCTGCCGACGCGATTCGCGAAATAGTCTCCTCGTCGAAGGCCAAGCTTCGGTAGCGGGGGCCGCAGAAGCGGAGCGCCACGTGGAGGCCGGCCGCCTCGCCCATGACCTCGACGGCCCCTTCGGCGCCGGGGCCGCCGAAGGCCGCCTCCAGCGCGCCCAGCATGGCCGAGCGGCGGGCGGCATAGACCTTGCGCATCCTCCGCAGGTGCCGCTCGTAGGCCCCGGAGCCGAGGAAGGAGGCCATGGCCGACTGGGTGAAGGCGCAGCTGTGGATGTCCGCCAGCTCCCTGCACTCGCGCCAGCTCTCGCGCAGGCTCGGCGGCACGAGGGCGAAGCCCAGGCGCAGGGCCGGGCTGAAGGCCTTGCTGAAGGAGCCCGCGTAGAGGACGCGCTCGGGATCGAGCTCGCGCAGGGGCTGGAGGGGCGGGCCGCCGTAGCGGAAATCGCCGTCGAAGTCGTCCTCGAAGACGATCGATCCGGTCTCGCGGGCCCAGGCGATCAGGGCCGCGCGCCGGGGAGCGCTCAGGACCGGCCCGAGGGGATACTGATGCGAACTGGTGACGAAGGCGAGGGCCGGCGCGTCGCGGGGAAGCTCCCGCGGATCGATGCCCTCGGGGCCGACGGCCGCGGGGACGATCTCGACGCCCTCGCGCCGCAGGAGGCCCGAGAGGGCCGGCTGGCAGGGATTCTCGAGGACGGCGCGGCCGCCCCGGCTGGGGCCCGCCGCGCGGAAGAAGAAGCGCGAGGCGATGCCCATTGCCTGCGAGACCCCGGAGGTCACGAAGACGTCATCGGCCGAAGCGCGTATGCCGCGCGAGCGGAAGAGGAAGGCGGCGATCTCGGAGCGGAGCTCGGAGAGGCCCGCGCCCTCCCCGTAGCCGAGCCGCCTCGAGGGCAGGGACCGGGCGGCCTCGGACATCGCCCGGGCCCAGGCCTCGCGCGGGAAGAGGTCGAGGGCCGGAACGCCCGGGCGGAAGTCGACGAGGCCGGGCGCGGGGGCGCCGCTAGCGGCCCCGCTAGCGGCGACCCCGCTAGCGGCCGCTCCCGACGCGCCGTCCGCCGCGGCCGCCGCGGAGGCGGCCCGTCGCCTCGGCCGCGCGATCGCGGTGCCCGGCCGCACGAAGCTGCCCGCCCCCCTGCGCCCCTCGACGTAGCCCTCGGCCTCAAGTTGCTCGAAGGCCTCGAGTACGAGGGTACGCGAGACGCCGAGGTCGGCGGCTAATTCCCGGGTCGAGGGCAGCCGCGCCCCCGAGCTAAGCCCTCCCGAGAGGATGAGCTCGCGCAAGGCATCGCAGATCTGGCTGGCTAGATTGCGAGCGCTCGATCTATCTATCGAAATGCCGAGCAGGACGGCCTCCGAAGTGGACCACGCATAACCGCGCTTTTTGGCTCTTTTTGTGGTCCGCTTTCCCGGCTACAGTACGGCGCCATGAAGATCGGCGCAAGTGCCTCTCTCCATCCCTATGTCTTCCTCGCGCTCGCCTTTATCCTCGCCGGATCCTCGGTAATCCCGGGCAAGGCGCTCTCGGGACTGCCGCCCTTCTTTACGGCGGCGGCGAGCGCGGCCATCGGCCTCGTCGTCTTGATAGGACCGGCCCTGGCCGAGGCCGCGGCCGGCCGCCGATCGCGGGCCGGCGGCGAAGACCGACACAGTGGGCGCGCGATGCTCCGCGCCCTCCCGCTCTTGGCCGCCCAGGCCTTCTTCGGCCTAGCCCTCTTCCGCGTCCTCATCCTCGCGGCCCTGGCCCGCACGGGCGCCGCCGAGGTCGGGATCGCGACAAGCGCGACGCCCGCGGCGACGGCGATACTGGCGGCGATATTCCTGAAAGAGGCGATCGGGTCCCGCAAGATCCTGGGCATCGCCCTGGTCGTCGGCGGCGTCTCCCTGCTCGAGTCCTCGGCCGGCGCGGGAGCGGCCGCGGCCGCGGCCGCGCCGAGCGCGGCGGAGGCCGGTGCTCGCCTCGCCGGGCTCGGCCTGGCCCTGGGCGCGGCCTTCTCCGAGTCGATCTTCAACGTGATGGCGAAGCGCATCCCCTCGGCCCTGGGGCCCAGGACGACGAGCGCTGCGGTCACCGCCCTGGCCTTAGCCATGCTGGCGATCGCTCAGGCGGCCTCGGGCGAGCGCGTCGACCTGTCGATGCTGGACGCCGCGAGGATCGCGGCCCTCGCCTACTACGGCGTCTTCGCCTCGGCCCTGGCCTACCTCTGCTGGTACCGCGGCATAAAGGAAGCCCCCGCCTCGACGGCGGGGGCCTTCTCGGGATTCATGCCGCTCTCGGGCTTCGTCCTCTCGATACTGATATTCGGCGAGCGCCCGGGCCTGGTAGGGGCGATCGGCGCGGTCCTTGCCGTAGGCGGCATGACGCTCTGCGCCATAGTACGCCGCGGCACTTGACCTTCCCCGCCCGGGCCGCCATCGTTAGCCTCATGCCGAGCGTCCAGGGCGCGCCGTGCGGGGGCGGGATGAGCCCGCGAGCGCTTTCACGGGCGATGAACTATTCCATCGTCGCGGGCGGCTCGGGCGCCCTCTTCCTGACCGTCTGCAACAACCAGCCCATCTTCAACGTCTTCATGCTCAACCACCTGGGCGT